>NZ_JBEZEL010000015.1:0-207681 GCF_040648855.1 Streptosporangium sp. NPDC049078 | reverse complement strand
GCCCGGCGGGCGTCCTGCCCGTCCCGGCGGCGGGCCGGAGGATGCCCCGCCCGGCCCCGGCCCGCCGCCGGAACGTTCCCGGCCCTGAGAAGTCCCGGCCCACGTCCCGTTTCCCCCGCCGACGCGGGGTAGTCGACCCGGCATGCGCTATCACGTTCTGGCCTGTGACTACGACGAGACGCTGGCCACCGAGGGCCGCGTCGACGGCGACACCCTGGACGCACTCGAACGCCTCGCACGCTCGGGGCGGCGACTGGTCATGGTGACCGGCCGGCAGGTCGACTCCCTCACCCGGGACTTCCCGCGACTCGACCTGTTCGACCTGGTCGTCGCCGAGAACGGAGCCGTGCTCCACAACCCGGAGGAGCAGGAGAGCTCGCCCCTCGCGGAGGCACCGCCCGAGACCCTCGTCGAACGCCTGCGCGAGCTGGACGTGGAGCCGCTCAGTGTCGGCTCGGCGATCGTGGCCACCACGGAACCGCACGCAGAGACCGTTCTCGACGCCATCCGCGAACTCGGCCTGGAGATGCAGGTCATCTTCAACAAGGGCGCGGTGATGCTCCTGCCCTCGGGGATCAACAAGGCCACCGGCCTGACCGCCGCCCTGGCGGAGCTGGAGATGTCGGCGCACAGCACGATCGGCGTGGGCGACGCCGAGAACGACCACGCGTTCCTCGCCGCCTGCGAGTGCGCGGTGGCGGTGGCCAACGCGCTGCCCGCGGTCAAGGAACGGTGTGACCTGGTGACCGAGGGAGAGCACGGAGCCGGGGTCGTCGAGCTGATCGACCGGATCCTGGAGAACGACCTGGCCGACGTGGACGTGACACGCCACCACCGCTGACACGCATTGCGAACTCCGCGGTGCCGGGGCTGCACGAAGGAGGACGCCCTTTCCTTGACGGTTTCCGCCTTCTGCAGGCTCCGTAGTGTTCCTTCGGGCGAACCGCACCGGGGTCGCTGGAGACTTTGACGTACTCCGGCGCGATTCAATCTTCGTGCGGCCGCAAATTACATGCCCCACCACGAAGAATGTAAATTACATTCCCTATCACGAAGAAACCGCACGACAGGCCATATTCTCGCGACCAAGTGGTCAATGCCGTCTTTACCTGGGTCCGTTTGAAATTTATCCTCGGTCGATCCAATGATCCGGCCCTGTAGGAGAATCATGCGAAAAGGTACTCGGCTCCGCCGGCTCGGTCTCGTCTCAGCGGTGGTGGCGGTCGGCCTGGCGAGCACGCCCGTGGCCGCGCACGCCGACGGCTACGACACTCCCCGCAGCGCCACCGTCGTGGGGGCGGGCAACACCCACGCGGAGGGGTTGGCGGCGACCGAACAACGGGCCCGGGCGGCCGTCCTCGCGGTCGGCCACGACTGCACCCCTGGGGTCTATTACACCCTTACCACCTATGTGTCCCCGGGTGGCGGCACGTGGGTCTTCCGGTCCACTCACGAGGCGATGTGCGTCGACTGAACAAGCTCGGCCTCGGCCACGGGAGAATACGCGGAGAGGGGCCTCGACCTGGGAGTCCGGGAAAGAGGATGATGGCTGGATGTCGTACGCTGACGCCTTCGCCCGCAGCATCGCCGACCCCGAGGACTTCTGGGCCGAGGCCGCCGAGGCCGTCACCTGGAGCAGGCCGCCGCGCGAGGTCCTGGACGCCGGAGCGCCGCCCTTCTACCGGTGGTTTCCCGACGGGGAGCTCAACACCTGCCACAACGCGCTGGACCGGCACGTCGAGGCCGGGCACGGTGACCGGGTCGCGCTGATCCACGACAGCCCGGTGACGGGCACCGGCAGGCGTTACACGTACGCCGAGCTGCGCGACGAGGTCGCGAGGTTCGCCGGGGTGCTGCGCTCGCTCGGGGTGGAGCAGGGCGACCGGGTGGTGGTCTACCTGCCGATGGTGCCCGAGGCGGTGATCGCGATGCTGGCGTGCGCGCGGCTGGGGGCGGTGCACTCGGTGGTGTTCGGCGGGTTCGCGCCCAAGGAGCTGGCGGCCAGGATCGACGACGCGCGGCCCAAGGTGGTCGTGTCGGCCTCCTGCGGGATCGAACCCTCGCGCGTGGTGCCGTACAAGCCGATGCTCGACGCCGCGCTCGACCTGGCCGGGCACCGGCCCGCGCACTGCGTGATCCTCCAGCGCGAGCAGTCCCCCGCCGAGCTGGTGGAGGGGCGGGACGTCGACTGGGCGAGCGCGAAGGCCGACCCTGCCGAATGTGTGCCGGTGCGGGCGACCGATCCGCTCTACATCCTCTACACCAGCGGCACCACCGGCCTGCCGAAGGGCGTCGTGCGCGACAACGGCGGGCACGCGACGGCGCTGCTGTGGAGCATGACCAACGTCTACGACATCGCGCCGGGCGAGGTGTTCTGGGCGGCCTCCGACGTCGGCTGGGTCGTCGGGCACTCCTACATCGTGTACGGGCCGCTGCTGCGCGGCGCCACGACCGTGCTGTACGAGGGCAAGCCGGTCGGCACCCCCGACGCGGGCGCGTTCTGGCGGGTGATCGCCGAGCACCGGGTGAACGCGCTGTTCACCGCGCCGACCGCGTTCCGTGCCATCAGGAGGGCCGACCCGCAGGCGGCCCTGCTCGACGGGTACGACATCTCGTCGCTGCGGACGCTGTTCCTCGCCGGTGAGCGTCTGGACCCCGACACCTACCACTGGGCGGCGGACAGGCTTGGCGTGCCGGTCGTCGACCACTGGTGGCAGACCGAGACCGGCTGGCCCGTCGCCGCCAACCTGCGCGGGCTGGAGCCCATGCCGGTCAAGCCGGGCTCCCCCACCGTGCCCGTCCCCGGATACGACGTGCGCGTGCTGCGCGCCTCGGGCGAGGAGTGCGCCCCCGGCGAGGAGGGCGCGATCTGCATCCGGCTCCCGCTCCCGCCGGGCACGCTCCCCACGCTCTGGCAGGACGACGAGCGCTACGTGCGGTCCTACCTCACGGCCTTCCCCGGCTACTACCTGACCGGCGACGGCGGCCACCTCGACGAGGACGGCTACCTGTTCGTGATGGGCCGCACCGACGACGTGATCAACGTGGCCGGGCACCGGCTGTCGACCGGGTCCATGGAGGCGGTGCTGGCCGCGCATCCGGCGGTGGCCGAGTGCGCGGTCATCGGGGTCGCCGACGAGCTGAAGGGGCAGGTGCCGCGCGGCTTCGTGGTGCTGAAGAGCGGGACGGAGATCGACCCCGAGACCCTGCGGGCCGAGCTGGTCCTCGCCGTTCGCGAGCAGGTGGGCGCCGTGGCCGCCTTCAGGCAGGTGGACGTGGTCCCTGCCCTGCCGAAGACCCGGTCGGGAAAGATCCTGCGCAAGACCATGCGCGGGATCGCGGAGGGCTCCGACGAGCCCGTTCCATCGACCATCGAGGACGCGACGGTGCTGGACGCGCTGCGCCCCGTCATCGGACGCCGCACCACGGCGGACGGGTAGGTCCCGGAGGGCCGACGCTCGGCATCATCACGGTCACAATCCGTTCCTTTTTACGGCTTATCGCACCGTGTCATCGTTAAGGTTTCAGCGTGGCGCACGAAGCGGGCATGCTGGTCGCCGGGCGATATCGGCTGATGAACGTGCTGGGCCGCGGCGGGATGGGCACGGTGTGGCGGGCACGGGACGAGAGCCTGGAGCGCCAGGTAGCGATCAAGGAGCTCATCCTCCCCGACTACCTGGACGTTGCCGCACGTGAGACCCTCTACCGGCGGATGGGGCGCGAGGCCCGCGCCGCGGCTCAGCTGAAACATCCGGCGATCATCACCGTCCACGACCACGTCGTCGAGGCCGACGGCCGCCCCTGGATCGTGACGGAGATCATCGACGGGCCCTCCCTCGACGAGTTGCTGAGAACCCAGGGGCGCCTGCCGCCCCGGCGGGTGGCGGCGATCGGCGCGCAGATCCTCGCGGCACTGCGGGTCGCGCACGCCGCCGGGATCACCCACCGCGACATCAAGCCCGCGAACGTCCTGCTCGAAGGTGAGCGGGTCGTGCTGACCGACTTCGGGATCGCCGCCGTCGAGGGAGACGTCACCCTCACCGGCGCCGGCGTCACCCTGGGCACCCCCGCCTTCATCTCCCCCGAGCAGATCAACGGCCACCCCGCCACCGCCGCGTCGGACCTGTGGTCGCTGGGCGCCACCCTGTACGCCGCGGTCGAGGGCCGCCGGCCGTTCGCCGGTACGACGCATGGATCGATCTACGTCTCGATCGCCACCCGGCCGTTCGCCCCGCTCGTACACGCCGGTCCTCTCGCCCCCCTCCTGGAGGGACTGCTGCGCAAGGAACCCGCCCTCCGCCTCACCGGAGCCCAGGCCGCCGCCGTCCTCGCCGAGATCGCCGCCACGCCGGACCCCGGGGAATCCTCCACCGGGCCGGATCCGGACGAGGGCGACACCCGGATCGCCGATCGGCCCGCTCCCGGCGCATCGGCTCCTTCGCCGCCGACCGAGTCGTACACCGCGGCACACCAGGAGACCCGAAAGGCCCAGGAGGCCCTGGAGACCCAAGAGGCCCAGGAGACCCTGGAGGCACGGCCCGACACCCTGCGGTTCACCGCCGTGTCACCCACGGCGCCACCCGCTGTGTCGCCCTCGGTGTCGCCTGCGTCCCCCTCGGCCCTGCCACCCGCAACCCTGTCGTCCACCACCCCGGCCACCTCACCCGCGCTCGCGTCCGTGTCCGAGGCCGCCCCCGAGGCCGCCTCCGCGTCCGAGGTCACGGCTGCGGAGAGCGCGGCACGTACCCGTCGGCGCCGACTCCTCCCGGTGGTCGCCGTGGCCGGGGCGCTCCTCGCCACGGCCGCCGTCGTGACCTACCTGCTCTGGCCCGTGACGGGCCCCGGGAAGGTGACCGCTCTCGCACAGCTCAGAGGGCACACGGAAACGGTGAACACGGTGGCGTTCAGCCCGGACGGCGAGACGCTGGCCACCGGCGGCGGTGACGGCGCGGTGATCCTGTGGGACGCGCGGACCCGGCGACCGGTCGGCGAACCGATGAAGGGCCACACCAGGGCGGTGGACTCGATCGCGTTCAGCCCGGACGGCAGGCTCCTGGCCAGTGGCGGCAACAACGGCGAGGGGACCGAACCCGGCGACCACACGGTGATCCTGTGGGATGTGGCGACCCGCCGGCAGGTCGGCGAGCCCCTCACCGGCCACATCGACTGGGTGCGGTCGGTCGCCTTCAGCCCCGACGGCAAGATCCTCGCCACCGCGAGCGCCGACGCGACGGTGATCCTGTGGGACACGACGACCTGGCAGCCGATCCGCGACCCTCTCACCGGCCACGGCGACTGGGTGCAGTCGGCCGTCTTCAGTCCCGACGGCAAGATCCTCGCCACCGCGAGTGACGACGCGACGGTGATCCTGTGGGACACGACGACCTGGCAGCCGATCGGAGCCCCCCTCACCGGTCACATGGGGCCGGTGTGGCCGGTCGCCTTCAGCCCCGACGGCACGACCCTCGTCAGCGGCGGCAGCGACAGGACGGCGATCGTGTGGGACCTCGCGACCCGCCGTCCGGTCGGAGACCCCCTCCCTCATCCGGGCGAGATCCACGCTCTCGCGTTCAGCCCGGACGGCGACACCCTCGCCGTCGGCACCGGCCTCGTCGTCCGGCTGTGGAACACGCGGACCTGGCGACCGGCCGGCGATCCGCTCACCGGCCACACCGGGTCGGTGTGGTCGGTCGCCTTCGGCCCCGACGGCAAGTCTCTCGCCACCGCGAGTGACGACAAGACGGTGATCCTGTGGGACACGTCCTCACCGGTCGGAGCCGCGGCTTTTCCGTGACCGCGGCTCGTCGGAGCGAACATGCTCGTCATCGCGGAGGCGGGGGCGGGAGCGGGGGTAGTCCGTGGAGACACCCCTACTGTCTTGTCGGTGTTTCTTGAGCCGTGCCGGATCTCCTGGCAAGCCCCTGCGGCGCCAGGTACGCCCACTGCCAGAGAGTCTCGACGGGACCCCGCTCGAAGCGCCGCAGCCAGAGCGTGGACAGCGTCATGAAGAGCGCACAGATTCCCGCCCAGGCCGCCACGACCCACCACGGCCGCAGGCCGTCGAGCGTCGCGGCCAGGCCGAGCCCCCAGCCGTAGCAGAGCGCCGAGGCGACCAGGTTCTGGAAGACGTAGGAGCTCAGGGCCGTACGACCGACGTTGGTCAGCCCTCGTCTCAGCACGCCGGGAGCACCGCTCGCCCGCCGCGCGAGGGTGGCGACGAGACCGAGCAGTCCCAGCGCCACCAGCGGTGGCAGCAGATACCGGTCCACCAGGAACCAGCCCGGACCGGCGAACGCGGTGGCCAGGTTCAGCGGCAGGCCCACGGCGAGTCCGCCGACCATGAGCCTCCGGCGCAGTGCCGCGCCCCGCTCCGAGTCCTCGAACACCCCGGCGCGCATCAGCTGGGAGCCGAGCAGGAACAGCACGATGCCCATCGGGACGATGAGGAGGATCTCCAGCCGGTAGAGGACGATCATCTCGATCCGGGCGGCGACCTGCTGCGGGTAGGTGCCGTCGGTGAAGAGCGTGGACGACTCCGCCCCGGTGTCCAGGCTCGCCGAGCTGGTGCCGACGGTGAGCACGCCGATCAGTGCGGCGAACACCGACCCGACGGTGATCATCCAGACCCTGATCACGCGGTCGCTCCTGCCGATCAGGTACGCCACGATGATCGAGGTCAGCGCGTAGCCCATGAGCACGTCGAACTCGAAGATCAGCAGGTAGTGGATCAGACCTTCGACGAACAACAACCCGGCCCGCCACAGATACCAGCCGGGCCACGGTACGCCACGGCGTGCGGCCGAACGGTACTGGAGTTCGAGCCCGACCCCGAAGAGCAGGGTGAGCAGTGCGAGGAACTTGCCGTTGGTGAGGAAGCGGAGGAAGGTCTCCACGGTTCCCGGCTGCCCCAGCGCCCCGATGACGTCGGCGGGACCGCCGGGATCGGTGAAGATCCAGATGTTCGTGCCCAGGGTGCCGACGATGGCGATGCCTCTGAGCAGGTCGAGCACTTCGATACGACGACTTGTCACCCCTTCACGATCCCGTCCCGCGGGCCCGCGGACATCGTCTCGCAGACCCATTCGGGACGTACATCGATGTATGTACCGGGCCCGGATTCCGGTCCATGAGGTCCGTGCTCCCCACCCGGGCCCCGCGGCCGGTACGGTCGGCGCCGTGCTCGGCGCGTGCGCGATCGCCCCGGAGTGATCACACGCCGCACCGGACGCCGTCTCCGGCCCGCGGCACCCGTGGAGAACGGGGCCGGTCCGCCCGAGCAGCCGACCCGGCGGCTCCCGTCAGTCGCCGGAGACGACGCGGGCGTGCAGCCGGACGGCGGTCGCGGGGTCCCAGCCGAACGCCTCACGGCCGGCCAGCCACGCCGCCGCCCCCGCGCCGTCGCCCGCCAGGACCGCCGAGGGCCCCAGCCTCTCCCGTACGGCGGAGGCGATCGGCCCCTCGCTGGTCAGCACGCTCCCGGCCAGCACGATCGGGCTCGTCTCGCCCGCCCGGCGGACCTCGGCGACCGTCTCGCAGAGCAGCCGGGCCGCGCCGGACACGATCGTGAGGGCGGCCGGGTCGCCCTCGGTCGCCGCCCGGCTGACGAGCGGGGCGAGCCTGGCCAGCTCCAGCGGGGGCCGCGACTGCGCACGGACCACCAGCCTGATCGCGAGCGCCCTCAGCTCCTCCACCGTGCCCGAGGCGGGCGCACCCGAGGCGGGAGCCCCCGACTCCACCGCACCCGACTCCACCGGGCCCGAGGCGAGCGTGCCCGAGTCAACCGTGTTCGAGAAAAGCGGCTCGCCCTCCAGCAGGGCGCCCGTGACCAGGCAGGTGAGCCTGCCGCCCGCGTCGCCCCTGCTGAGGGCGTGGACTGCGGCGGACGCCGCCTTCCTGCCCAGCCAGAACCCCGAGCCCGCGTCGCCCAGCAACCAGCCGAGCCCGTCGGCGATCATCACCGGCTCGCCGTCCTCGATCCTGGCGGCGATCGCCCCGGTACCGGCGATGAGGGCGGTGCCGCGCGGTTCCGCCGTCCCCGCGGCGAAGGCGATGCCCAGGTCGCCGGTGAGCCGGGGCGGGACGCGCAGACCGGCGGCGGCCCACATGGGGTCGAAGACCAGGCGGTCCAGCGCCCCGCCACCCGCCAGCCCGATGACCGCCCCGCTCACCAGGCCCGGGTCGATCCCGCGCAGTGCGAGCCCCAGCGCCCGGCCGATGTTGGCCACCGCGGCGGCGTTGCCGTGGGCCGCGGGGTTGCCGCCCGGCGCCCTGCCGTACCCGGCCCGCCGTCCCGAGGCGTCGAGCAGCAGCGCCCGCGAGGAGGTCCCGCCGACGTCCAGCCCGAGGACGTACATCGCGCTCAGAGATGCTCGCCGAAGAACGCGGTGACGGCCTCGACCGCCCGGGTGACGTGCGGCTCGGTGTCGTAGAGGTCGATGTGCAGCCTAGCGTCCAGCCAGACGATCCGCTTGGGGTCGTCCATCCGCCGGTACGCCTCCTCGGCGCCCTCGGGTGAGCAGAAGCGGTCGACCAGGCCGTGCACGATCAGACCGGGCTTGGGCGAGAGGAAGTCGGCGCCCATCATGTTGTCCACGGTGATCAACTCGCGGATGGAGGCCCGGGTGACCTCGTTGCGCCAGTGCTCCGAGGCCCCTCTGGAGGTGCCGTAGTAGGCGAACGGCTCGTCGCCCGGCATCGCCGCCTCCCCCTCCTCGGCAACCGCGGGGAGATACTCCACCTCGCCGCCCCCGTCCTGGCGCTCCAGCACCTCCGTGAACGAGGCCAGCGCCTCCTGGTATCCCGAGGGGGACATTCCGGCGCGCATGCCGTAGGGGTTGTTGTAGGCCCCCGCGACGCCCGCGAACGCCTTCACCCGGGGGTCGAAGGCGGCGAACCTGAGCGCGTACCCCCCGCCGAGGCAGATCCCGAGCGCGCCGATCCTGTCGCCGTCCACCTCCGGGCGCGAGCGCAGCAGCGAGACCGCGGCCCGCAGGTCCTCCAGCTTGCCCTGGGGGTCCTCGTGGTTGCGCGGCTGTCCGCCCGACTCCCCCCAGTTGCGGTGGTCGAAGGCGAGCGTCGCGTATCCCGCGTCGGTGAGCCGGGCGGCGTACAGGCCGGTGACCTGGTCGCGGGTGCCGGTGAACGGGCCCGTGAGGACCACGCCGGGGTGCGGGCCCGGCCCCGCCGGGATCCGCAGGTCGCCGAAGAGGGTGATCCCTCCGGCGGTGAACTTCACCTTTTCCGACATGCTCCAAGTCTGTACGGTCCGCGCCGCGGAAGCCAACGAGCCCCCCGCGGCCCCCGCACACCCGCGGACCTCCGCTGTCTCCACACCCCCGGGTGTCCCCGGGCCGGCCCGTTCCCGCTCGTCCGGCCTGAGCCGGAAGCGGGAACGGGGACGGGACTTACCAGGATCTTCCGGGCCTCAGGAGTCGAATCCGAGCCCCATCCGATCCAGGGTGCGCAGCCAGAGGTTGCGGCGGCCCTGGTGCAGGTCGGCCTGGGCGATCGACCAGCGGGTCATCTGGATCCCGGCCGAGCGGACCGGCTCGGGCGGGAACGGGACGGGCTTCTCCTTGACCATCCTGAGCTCGGTCCGCTCGGTCCGCTCTCCGGCGAGCAGGTCGAGCATGACGTTCGCCCCGAACCGGGTCGCGCCGACGCCCATGCCGGTGTATCCGGCGGCGTAGGCGAGGCGCCCGCCGTGCGACTGGCCGTAGAAGGCGCTGAAGCGGCTGCAGGTGTCGATGACCCCGCCCCACCTGTGGGTGAAGCGCAGCCCGGACAACTGGGGGAACGTGGTGGAGAAGTGTTCGGCCAGCTTGACGAAGGTCTCGTCGCGCTGGTCGTACTCGGGCTTGATCATGCCCCCGTTGTAGTAGACCGCGTCGTAACCGCCCCAGAGGATCCGGTTGTCCTCGGTCAGCCGGTAGTAGTGGAACTGGTTGGCCGCGTCCCCGACCCCCTGCCGGTTGTGCCAGCCCACCGAGGCCAGCTGGTCGGCCGAGAGCGGCTCGGTCATCAGGGCGTAGTCGTAGACCGGCACCAGGAAGTGCTTCAGCCGCCGCAGCAGCGGCTGGAACACGCCGGTGCCGAGCGCGACCCTGCGCGCCCGCACGCTGCCGTGCGGGGTGATCAGGTCCAGGCTGGTCGGGGTGTCCCTCATCGTGCGTACCGGCGTGCGCTCGTAGATGCGCACGCCCAGCGAGAGGCAGGCCTGCCGGAGCCCCCAGGCCAGCCGGGCGGGGTCGAGCATGGCGCAGCCGTCGCGCTCCCAGTGGCCGCCGATGTACGTGGGCGAGTTCACCTCCGCCCGCACCTGTTCGGTGTCGAGGACGTCGAAGCGGACGCCCAGGTCGCGGGCGATGCCGAGGTTGCGGTTCATCTCCTCCAGCTGCCACGGCTCGGTGGCCACGTGCAGCTCGCCGGTACGCTCGTAGCCGCAGTCGATGCCGTATGCGGCGACCGCCTCGCCGATCTCGTCGAGGTTGTCGACGCCGAGGCGTTCGAGCGTGTCGATCTCCTCGGGCCAGCGCTCCAGCCCGTTGGCGATGCCGTGGGTCAGCGTGGCCATCGCGAAGCCGCCGTTGCGGCCGGACGCCGCCCAGCCGATCCTGCGCCCCTCAAGGAGGACGACGTCGAGCGACGGGTCGCGTTCCTTCGCCATCAGGGCGGTCCAGAGCCCCGAGAAGCCTCCGCCGACCACCGCCAGGTCGGCGCCGGTCTCGCCGAAGAGCCGCGCCTGCGGCTCGGGTTTCGCCGGACTGTCGAGCCAGTACGGCTTGCGCTCCGCGTCAGCAAGAGCCTTCAGCGGATCCACAAATCTCACTTCCCTACGTGAGTCAGGTTGTCTTTGTGTGTATCGCGTGGTCGTGGAGATCACGCGCGGGTTCCCCCCGCCTGAGTCCGATCTCGCCTCCCTGTTCTGTGCCGGGAATCTGTACTCTGCCGGATTCTGCCTCTGCCGGATTCTGGTCTTTACCGGATTTCGCTCTCCTGCGGGACATTGTCCGCCGGAGCCGTCGTCACCGGTGATCCGGGTACACCGAATCCCCGTGCCGCCCGGTGAGGGCACGGGGATCGACGGCGGCTAGGTGCGGCGGCGCGCGGTGACCGTGTTGACCACGGCGATGGCGACGCCTACCGCGAATATAAGCGTTCCGAGGATGTTGACCTGAGGCGGCACCCCGATACGGGTGGCCCCCCAGATCCACAGCGGGAACGTCTGGGTGGCTCCGCTGGTGAACTGGGTGATCACGAAGTCGTCGATGGACAGGGCGAAGGCGAGCAGCGCGCCGGAGAGGACGCCGGGCAGGATCATCGGGAAGGTGATCCGCCAGAACGTGATCCAGGTGGACGCGCCGAGGTCGCGCGCCGCCTCCTCGATCGACCGGTCGAGCCCGATCACCCGGGCCCGCACGGTGATCGCCACGAAGGAGAGCGAGAACAGCACGTGCGCGACGACCACGGTCGCGAAGCCGGTCTGCACACCGACGCTGATGAACAGCGAGAGCAGCGAGGCGCCCATCACGAGTTCGGGCGAGGCGATCGCGGCGAACATCACGAGGTTGGTCGCGCCCTGCCCGCGGAACCGGTAGCGGCCCAGGGCGAGCCCCATGAGCGTGCCGAGCACCGTCGTGATCATCGTGGAGAGCACCGCGATGTAGATGGAGTTGCGCACCGCCTCCAGCAGCTGGGGATACTCGTCCAGGCGGCCCCACCACCGGAGGGTGAAACCCTGCCAGGTCACGTTCGACTTGCTCTGGGTGTCGTTGAAGCCGAACAGGATCATGACGAAGATCGGCAGGAACAGCCAGGCGATGATCAACCAGACGTAGCCGAGGAGCAGCCGGTCGCCGAGCCGCCTGCCGCTGCGCGGGGTCCGCCGCCCGGCGGGCGCGCTCGTCGTCGTGCTCTCCGGGCTCTCCGTGACGTCGATGGTGCCGCTCATCGGGCCGCCGCCTCCAGGACGTTCTCGGTGCCGAGCGCCTTGGCGTAGGCGAAGATGCCGACCAGCATCGCCGCCATCAGCGTGAACGACAGCGCGGCGGCGGTCGGGTAGTCGTTGTTGACCAGATACTCGGTCTGGATGATGTTGCCGATCATCGTGTTCTCCGGGCCGCCGAGGATGCCCGCGTTGACGTAGTCGGCGGTCATCGGGACGAACGTCATCAGCACCCCGGCGAACACACCGGGCAGCGAGAGCGGCAGCACGATCTTGGTGAACGCCTCCCGCTTGGCCGCGTACAGGTCCTGGGCGGCCTCGACCACCTTGGGGTCCACCCGCTCCAGCGCGACGTAGATCGGCAGGATCATGAACGGCAGGTAGTTGTAGACCAGCCCGCCGATCACCGCGTACGTCGTCTGCAGCACGTGGAAGTCCTCGGGCAGCAGCCCTACCGACTTCAGCGGCCCGAGCAGCATGCCGTCGTCGGCGAGCAGGAACCTCCACGACACCGTGCGCAGCACGAACGAGACGAAGAACGGCAGCAGCACCAGCAGCAGGTAGGTGGACTTGCGGCTGCCGCCCCTGAAGGCGATCCAGTACGCCATCGGGTAGGCGAGCGCGATGGAGACGACGGTCGCGGTCAGGCCGTACCCGGCCGAGCGCAGGAACTGCGTCTGGTACTGCGCCAGCGCCTCGCCGTACACCGGGAAGTTGAACGTCTGGATGAATCCGTCGACCACGTTGCCCTCCTGGGTGGACACCGAGGCCATGAAGACCATCGGTACCACCAGGAAGATCGCGAGCCAGAGGCCGCCGGGCAGGATGAGCAGGTAGGGGGTGAGGCGCTTCACCGGCCGATGACCCCTTCCGGTCCGATTCGCTCTCTCATCCGCCTAGCCCTGCGTGACGGGTTGGAAGATGTCCTCGAAGATCTTCTCATCCGCGGAGGTGAGCGTCTTGTACGACCGCAGCTTGGCCATGTCCTCCTCCGAGGGGAAGATCAGCGGGCTCTCGGCGATCTGCTCCAGCGTCTTCTTCTCCTCCCCCGTCGCCTTGGCCGCGTCGGCGAGGACGAGATCCTTCGCGGAGGAGACCGGGGTGATGAAGTTGATGTACTCGACCAGCATCGTGGCGATCTTGGGCTGGTAGACGTAGTCCATGTAGGTGAGCGCGTCGACCGGGTTCTGCGCGGTCTTCGGGATGCACATGTTGTCGGTCCAGATCGTGCCGCCCTCCTCGGGCACCACGAACTTCAGGTCCTTGCCCTCGGCGACCTGCTGGAAGATGTCGCCCGACCAGGCCATGGTGATCCAGATGTCGCCCCTGGCGAGGGCGTCGACGTAGTCGTTCTCGTAGTACTTGCGCACCAGACCCGCGTCGCGCTGCTCCTTGAGCTTCTCCCCCGCCTTCTTCCAGTCGGCCTCGGTCGACTTGTCGGGGTCGATGCCCAGGGCGAACATGCTGAAGTTGGCGACCTCCTGGGTGTCGAGCATCATGCCGACCTTGCCCTTGTACTTGGGGTTCCAGAGGTCGTGGATGCTCTTGACCTCGTCCACGTACTTGGGGTTGTAGGCGATGCCGGTTACGCCGACCGTCCACGGGATCGTGTGGGCGTTGTTCGGGTCCCAGGTGGGGTTCTTCACCGCGGAGCTCGCGTTCGCCGCGAAGTTCGGCAGCTTGGAGTGATCGAGGGGGACGAGATAGCCCAGCGCGAGGGCCTTGCTCAGCTGGAGGCCGTTGGTGAGGACCATCAGGTCGTAGCCGATGTCGTTGTTGGCGGCGAGCAGCGGCTGGACCTTGCCGAAGAACGTGCTGTTGTCCTGGATCGCCTCCTGGTACTCCACCTTGATGCCGGTGTCGGCGGTGAACAGCTCCAGCGAGGGATACCGCTTGCCGTCCTTGTCGATGTAGAGCGGCCAGTTGGCGAAGCGCAGCGTGTTGTTCTTCTGCTTGGAGCCCCAGTATTCGGCGAGGGCGTCCTTCTGGGGAACGGCCTCCACCTTCTTGCCCTGCACACCGCAGGCGGCGAGGGCGAGGCCGGCGGCCGACATCCCGCCGAGGCGAAGGGCGTCACGGCGGGTTACGGAGCGGCTCTGCGTCATGCCTCGCAGAAAGGCGGGGTTCGTGCGGGGGTCCATATCGAGCTCAACTTCCGATCGCGTACGAGTGGTGCGGCAGCCACGACAGCCAGACGGCGTCTCCACGCTCCGCCGTACTCGCGCTGTCCAGTGCGTTCTGCTGGAAGACGGTCACCTCTTCGCCGTGTGCCAGGCAGACCGTGTAACTGGTGTAGAGCCCCAGGTACACCACCTCTGAGACGGTGCCGCGCACGACGCTGAGGTCTCCGACGGGTTGCTCCTCCGTGGTTATCCTGATCTTCTCCGGGCGTACCGTGATCGCGATCGGCTCCCCGGCTCCGGACGATCCGCCCTCGGTGAGGACATGGTCGTCCTCACCCAGCTTAAGCACCGCGAAGCCTGACTGGAACCGGTCGACAGTGCCGCTGAGCAGGTTGGACGTGCCGATGAACCCTGCCACGAAGGCGGTCGCGGGCCGCTCGTAGATCTCTCTGGGGCTGCCGAGCTGCTCGACCGCGCCGTCGTTCATGACGGCGATGCGGTCACTCATCGTGAGCGCCTCGCTCTGGTCGTGAGTGACGTACACGAAGGTGATGCCGACCTCGCGCTGGATGCGCTTGAGCTCGATCTGCATGGCCTGGCGAAGCTTGAGGTCGAGGGCGCCGAGGGGCTCGTCCAGCAGGAGGGCACGGGGGTTGTTCACCAGGGCGCGGGCGAGGGCGACCCGCTGCTGCTGGCCTCCGGACATCTCCCTGGGGCGGCGTTTCTCGCGCCCGGTGAGGTCGACGATCTCCAGGATCTCGCCGACCCGGCGCTTGATCTCGGCCTCGGCGACCTTCTTGCGCCGCAGGCCGAACGCGACGTTCTCCCAGACGTTCATGTGCGGGAAGAGGGCGTAGGACTGGAAGACCATGTTGACGTCGCGCCGGTTGGGAGGGACGTCGGTGACGTCCTGACCGTGCAGCCGTACGGTGCCACCCGAGGGATCCTCGAACCCGGCGATCATGCGCATGGTGGTGGTCTTGCCACAGCCCGAGGGGCCGAGGAGGGAGAAGAACTCCCCCTCGGCGATCGACAGGGTGACACCCTTGACCGCCTGGACGACCTCGCCGTGGGAGACGTACTCCTTGACGACCCCGTCGAGTTCGATCGCGGGCACGTGGGACGAGTGGGAGACGGCGTCTGCCGTCTCCGTGCCCGCCTGAATTTCGGTCATGCCAGGCTTATCCCTCTGTTCGCGGCTATTCGCCGATGTAGTGCATGACGTGCTTGACGCGCAGGTAGTCGTGCAGGCCGAAAACGGACAGGTCCTTGCCGTAACCGGAGTGCTTGAAGCCTCCGTGCGGCATCTCCGAGACGAACGGGATGTGGGTGTTGACCCATACCACGCCGAAGTCGAGGCGGTTCGACACCCTCATCGCCCGGCCGTGGTCGGAGGTCCACACCGAGCCGGACAGGCCGTACTTGACGCCGTTGGCCTTGGCGACCGCGTCGGCCTCGTCGGTGAAGGTCTGGACGGTGATGACCGGCCCGAACACCTCGTTCTGCACCATCTCGTCGTCCTGCCTGAGGCCGTCGACGACGGTGGGGGCGAAGAAGTAACCGCGGTCGCCGACCCGGTTCCCGCCGGTCAGGACCTTGGCGTGGCCGGGGGCCCGGTCGATGAAGCCGGTGACGCGGGCCAGCTGGTCGGCGTTGTTGAGCGGGCCGTACAGGGCGCTCTCCTCGGAGAGGTCTCCGGTCACGGTGCTCGCCGCCGCCTCGGTGAGCGCGGCCACGAACTCGTCGTGGACGTCCTCGTGGACCAGCACGCGGCAGGCCGCGGTGCAGTCCTGCCCCGCGTTGTACAGGCCCGCGGTGGCGATGGACTCCGCGGCGGACTTCAGGTCCTTGACGTCGTCGAACACGATGACGGGCGCCTTGCCGCCCAGCTCCAGGTGGACCCGCTTGAGGTCCTCGGCGGCGCTCCTGGCCACGGCCATTCCCGCGCCGACGGAACCGGTGATCGCGACCATCGAGGCGGTCGGGTGACCGACGACCAGCGCGCCGGTCTCCCGGTCGCCGACGACGACGTTGAAGACGCCCTTGGGCAGGACGTCTCCGATGATCTCGGCCAGCTTGACCGTGGAGACGGGGGTGGTGTCGGAGGGCTTGAGCACCACGGTGTTGCCCGCGGCGAGCGCCGGGGCGATCTTCCAGACCGCCATCATCATCGGGTAGTTCCAGGGGGTGACCTGGCCCACCACGCCGATCGGCTCGTGCCTGATGACGGAGGTGTGGTCGGCGAGGAACTCGCCGGACGTCGGGCCCTCCAGCGTGCGCGCGGCCCCCGCGAAGAAGCGGAAGTGGTCGGAGGCGACCGGGGTCTCGTCCTCGGCCATCCGGGCGCGCGGCTTGCCGGTGTTGAGGCACTCGGCCTCGTTCAGCTCATCGGCCCTCGCGTCGATCGCGTCGGCCACCTTGAGGAGGAGGTTGGCGCGCTCGCCCGGGGTGGCCTGACTCCATGACTCGAACGCGGCGGCGGCCGCGGCGTACGCCGCGTCGATGTCCTCGGTGCCCGAGACGGGGGCCTTAAGGTAGATCTCGCCGGTGCACGGATCGATGACGTCGGAGAACCGGCCGCTCCTGCCCTCCACGAGCTCGCCGTCGATGTAGTTCCGCAGGCGGGGGAGTTCGTTGGTCTCAACCGGGGTGGTCACCGTCGGCCTCCTATGGATCGGGGCTGAGTTGTCGCGACTCTTACAGAGCGAGAGTCCCACGACAAGGGATTTCGTTGTTAAGATACCAAATTGCTACGAAATCGCTTGACAGAGGCGCCGGAACTGACAGCATGTCGCATCGGAGCCGCAACATGCCGGCAACAGCCCCGCAACATGACGCCAGGGAGCGCCCATGACGACGCCGCCCAAGGTTCGCCGCGAAAACGACGCCAGGCCCGGCCCCGTCGTCCTCGACGAGATCTCCAAGCAGATCATCGAGCAACTGCAGACGGACGGGCGCAAGCCGTACGCCGCGATCGGCAAGGCCGTGGGGCTCTCCGAGGCCGCCGTACGCCAGCGGGTGCAGCGCCTGCTCGACGCCGGAGTCATGCAGATCGTCGCGGTGACCGACCCGCTCACCCTGGGCTTCCCCCGTCAGGCCATGATCGGCATCAAGTGCGAGGGCGACCTGGAGACGGTGGCCGACGAGCTGTCCGCCATCAGGGAGATCGACTACGTGGTGCTGACCGCGGGGTCGCTCGACATCATGGTCGAGGTCGTCTGCGAGAGCGACCAGCATCTTCTGGAGATCCTCGGCAAGATCCGGGCCATCCCGACCGTCAGGGCCACCGAGACCTTCGTCTATCTCAAGCTTCACAAGCAAACCTACTCCTGGGGTACCCGCTGACAGGCCCCGAGCACTCCCCCGCCGTGTGGCGGCGAACCGGGAGAGGCCGAGAAGTCGAGCGTGGTGAGCCGGGTGACCTGCCGAGCGCGGCTTCCTGGAAATCCTCTTATTTGCTTGTTTATCAGGTCGGGCCCGCTTCCAGGGGGCAGATCGCATCACGGCCGGCGATCAACGGCGAACTCCGGCATGATCACCGGTAATGTTGCGGTTCATGCGGCTCTCCACGGTGTCCTTTCGATACTCGCGGCGCGGCCCCTGGATCCTGCGGGACGTCGAGCTCACCGTCCGTCCCGGTTCCGTCATCGAGGTAACCGGCCGCAACGGCGCCGGAAAATCGACGCTGCTGCGGCTGATGGCGGGATTCGTCCCCCCGTCCCAAGGCTCGATCGCCGACCGGCCCAAGGTCATCGGCTACGCCCCCGACGTGTTCCCGGTGGAGCAGCCGTTCACCGTCGCCGCCTACCTCGCCCACATGTCCAGGATCCGGGGGCTCTCCTCCTCCGCCTCCACGGCCGGGGACCTGGCGGAGCGACTGAACGCCGCCCATCTGCTGGACCAGCCGCTCGGTGACCTGTCCAAGGGCAGCGCGCAGAAAATCGGGCTCATCCAGTCGCTGCTCGCCCCGCCGGACCTGCTGATCCTGGACGAGCCCTTCGCCGGGCTCGACGAGCAGACCCGCACCGAACTCCCCGTGATCATCGAAGAGATCGCCGCCCGCGGCGGTACGGTCGTGGTCAGCGACCACCAGAACCAACTTCGGCACTTCCCCGGCGCCGATCACTGGCTCGTCGCGAACGGCGACGTCACCGTCGGCGCCCGCGACTCCGCGGCACCTCCCACCGCCGCTCCACAGGACTCTCCCGTTCCGCGAGACATCCCCCCTCCGCAGGACGCCTCCACTTCGCGAGACACCCCCGGAGCACGGCACTCCCCGGACGTCTCGAAGGAGCTCTCGCCGCCCCCTCGATCCCCCTCGGAAAGCTCGTCCCCGCAGGTGGTGATCGAGGTGATCGTGGACGCGGGCGACGCCGACGAGGTGGAGCAGAAGCTCCGTGCCGACGGCTACCTCACCAGGCGGTCATCGTGATCCATCTCGTCCGCTTCAAGCTCTCCGCCTACGCCCGGTCACACCGGCTGTTCCAGCCGACGATCGGGCTCTTCGCCATGCTGTTCGTCTTCTACTCGACGCTCGCCCCGCCGGGCAAGGAGCTGCCCGCGTACGCGGACTCGGCCGGTTTGCTGATCCTCGTCTTCGCCTGGGCCGCCCGAGGGCTGCTCGACACCGAACCTCCGACACAGCGGCTGATCTCCATGACGGCCGCCGGACGTCCCGGCCGCGAGATCGGAGCCGGGCTGCTCGCCGCACTCACCGTCAACCTCGGCATGGCGGCGATCGCGGTCGGGCTACCGCTGCTGCACGGCTTCGCCGCCATGCCCACCCCCGCCGACCTGGCGAGCGGCGTCGCGCTGCACGGGCTCGGCGTGAGCGCGGGAACGGCCCTGGGCGCCCTCACCAGCCGCCCGATCCTCGCCTCCCCGGCCGTCTCGATGCTCGCCCTCCTCGGCGGCTATCTCGCCCTGCTGCTGATCAGCCTCACCCCCGCGGGCCACCTCGCGGTGCCGATCATGCCCTGGATGCGCGCCGCCAACGCCGGCCTGCTCGGGGAGGTCCTGCTCCCCGTCTCCGCCGCCACCCTCTTCTGGACCGCCGCGAGCCTCCTGCTGTACACACGCCTGCGCCGCCTGAACCCCTGAACCCCTGAACCGAGGTTTTCCTACGAGGTCGTGTATGGCCTGCCCCCGCCGACGCCGTATTTCGCGGCCGGACGGCTCCCGTTTCGGACCAGCGTGGTCTCGCCGCACTGGCATGCCCCCGTCGCGAGAATGACTCGGGTTCGGCCAAGGGCTTCTCGGCGGGGCCCTTCCGCACGTTGCGGAACGCCCCCGCCGAGAAGGGCTGCAAGCCGCTGAACATGGGAAAAGCTGTCGCAGCCCGAGATCTGCTGACAGGATGGTCGCTGGGTTGCTGACGGTTTCGTCGCTGGGTTGCTGACGGATTGGTCGCCGCCTCACCGACAGGACGGTCGTCGGCGAGATGGTCGCCGCCGTACGGGATACCGGACGATGGGGGCGTGATCGCGGCAAGGGGGCGGAACGACGAAGGCGCCCGCTGTGGCGGGCGCCTTCCGGGGTGCCGAAAGAGCCGAGGCTCGGGTGGGAGGTCAGCTCCCCGCGGGCGGGGAGTGCCCCGGGGGGCGCAACCGTACGGTGAGGGCTACTCGGCGGCGGCGAGCTGGCCGCAGGCGCCGTCGATCTCGCGGCCGCGGGTGTCGCGGACCGTCACCGGCACGCCGTGATACTCCAGGCGCCGGACGAAGGCCCGCTCGTCCTCCGGGCGGGAGGCGGTCCACTTGGAACCCGGGGTCGGGTTGAGCGGGATCAGGTTGACGTGCACCAGCTTGTTCTTGATCAGCTTGCCGAGCAGGTCGGCGCGCCACTCCTGGTCGTTGATGTCCTTGATCAGCGCGTACTCGATGGAGACCCGGCGCTTGGTCCTGGCCGCGTAGTCCCAGGCCGCGTCGAGGACCTCGGCGACCTTCCAGCGGGTGTTGATCGGCACCAGGGTGTCGCGGAGCTCGTCGTCGGGGGCGTGCAGCGAGAGCGCGAGCGTCACCGGCAGGCCCTCGGCCGCGAGCTTGCCGATCGCCGGGACCAGGCCGACCGTGGAGACGGTGACGCCCCTGGCGGAGATGCCCAGGCCGTCGGGGGCGGGCTCGACCATGCGGCGCACGGCGCCGATCACGGCCTTGTAGTTGGCCAGCGGCTCGCCCATCCCCATGAAGACCACGTTGCTGACCCGTCCCGGACCACCCGGGACGTCACCGGCCGCGAGCGCGCGAGCCCCGGCGACGACCTGCTCGACGATCTCGGCGGTGGTCATGTTGCGGGTGAGGCCCGCCTGACCCGTGGCACAGAACGGGCAGTTCATACCGCATCCGGCCTGCGACGACACGCACATCGTCGTACGGTCGCTGTAGCGCATGAGGACCGACTCGACCAACGCGCCGTCGAAGAGCCGCCACAGCGTCTTACGGGTGGTGCCGGCGTCGGTGGTCATCTCCCTGACCGAGGTGAGCAGCGTGGGGAACAGCGCGGTGGCGAACTTCTCCCTCGCCGCGGCCGGAAGGTCCGTCATCAGCTCGGGATCACCGTTGAGCTTCTCGAAGTAGTGCCGGGAGAGCTGGTCGGCGCGGAACGGCTTCTCACCCAGCTCGGCGACGACCGCGCGGCGCTCGGCCATGGTCAGGTCGGCCAGATGGCGGGCGGGCTTGGCCCTGCGCGGCGCCACGAAGGTGAGCTGGCCGGGTGCGGGGGTCCCGGACGGGCTGACGGTCGACAAGTCCAACGCCTTCTCTCAACGGTTACGCGATTGCTCGAAGCGGTGCCCGACAGTGATCTAGAGTCCGGAGGTATGGCGACAAACCGCCCCACGGGCCCCGCAGGAGAGCGGGGAGACGGCGTCGAGGTCGTGCTTACCGACATCAATCCCTACGGAAGCCGCACCCTGGTGGTCGAACGTGACGAGACTTCCTCGGTAGCTTACCTGTGCGGGCCGGGAGGGACGGTGCACGGAGCCGTCTGGCTGGCCAACCACGGCCCGGCCCCGGACGGAATCGACCAGGACCGCCTGGAGGCCGAACTGCCACCGGTCGCCCCCAGGGCGAACACCCGTCACCCCGGCGGCAGAGGGCCCCTGGGCGCGCTGCGATCGCTGTGGTTCGAGGAGGGCGACGGCGTCGCCCTGTACGAGAACGACGAGCTGCTCGCGGTCATTCCTGGATGGGCGGACATGAGCCGGGGAATGCCCGGCTACTCCCGTGACGCCCTGGGCGAGTCCCCGTTCGCCTGGTCGCTGGAGGACGCCCACGACGGCCTGGCCCCTCGGATCGCCAAGGCGCGCGCCTACTGGGAGTGGCGTGGCGGAGACGGCGCCTGGGCCTCGTTCCAGCAGTTCGTGATGGGCCATCTGGACCGCAAGGTCGGCACCGCGGGCAGATTCTGGGACGCGGGGGGCGAGCGGATGCCCGCGGTGGGCATCACGGAACGCCCGCCGGAACGCGGCAGGGAGCACACGATCCTGTCCACGGTCGGGATGAGCTGCCAGCGGATGCCCACCGTCGAGCAGTACATCGACCGCCCGGACGCGTACGCCCGGGTGGAGCTCGCCGTCGCCTCCCCCGGTGACGCCCGCGACGCGGCCCGGCTGTTCCTGTGGCTGGGACAGTATCCGTGGCACTCGGTCACCTGGCTGGGTCACGGCCACACCGCCAGGTGGTATCACCGCCCTGAGACCTTCCCGCTCGGCTCCGCCTACGGCGGTGTGATGATGCTGACCGGGCTGCCGGGACTGCCTGACCTGTCGGGTTTCTCCTTCGGCGGCGACTCCGTCCAGTGGCTCTGGCTCGTCCCGATCACCCCGGACGAGCTGAACCTGGTCTCCGCCGAGGGCTACCGGGCGGTGCTGCCGCGCCTGTCCGCGACCCGGCTCACCGGGACGGGATGATCGGATGCCCCCGGACTCGTACGGGTGGCGACGGGTGACGGCCGCACCGCGCCCGGGCGGGATGCCACGGGCGGCCTCAGAGCAGGGCAGGTCCGGATCGGGGCGGGCTCAGACCAGCAGGGTGAGCAGCACCCAGACCGGGATCAGCGTGGCGACGAGGGAGTCGAGGCGGTCCATCATGCCGCCGTGGCCGGGAAGCACACTGCCCATGTCCTTGACACCGAGATCTCGCTTGATCACCGACTCGATCAGGTCACCGAGCGTGGCGAAGACCACTACGACCGCGCCGATCAGGACGCCCTTCCAGATGTCGGCCTCCAGCAGCCACGCCACCAGCCAGCCGCCCACCGCCATGCAGGCCAGCGCCGACCCCGCGAAGCCCTCCCAGGTCTTCTTCGGGCTGATCACCGGGGCCATCTTGTGCCGGCCCAGGGTGATTCCGGCGAAATATCCGCCGATATCGCTCGCGGCGGTGGTGGCGATGAAAACGACCACCCGGTCGGGCCCCTGGTCGGGGTTGGCGAGCAACAACGCCACGAACCCGACGAGCAGGGAGGGGTAGACGACGACCAGGATGGTCGCGGCGGTGTCGCGGACGTAGTTCTCCGTGCCCAGGAACATCCGCCAGATCATCAGCCCGAGCACGGTCATCGCGAAGACGCCGACCAGCCAGGCCGTCCCGCCCCAGGCCGAGCCGGTCAGATCCCCGCCCCAGTAGGCCGCGGCCAGCATCGCGGCCATGCCTGCCAGCACCGGGACGAGGGGGACCTTGATGCCTCTGGCCTCGAACGAGCGGACCAGCTCCGTCACTCCGATACCCACCGCGGCGACCACCACGGCGAGGAAGAGCACCTTCACGAAGTAGAGGGAGGCGATGATGATCGCCGCCAGGGCGAGCCCCACCGCCGCCGCGACGGGGAGATTACGGCCGGTACGGCTACTGCCCGCCACGGGTTCCACAGGGGGTCCTACTTTCATACCTACACAAAATCCTTGTCCCGCACGGACGGCCCGCGCGGGACAAGGATCATGGCTCAAACCTCGAGCAGCTCGGCTTCCTTGTGCTTGAGCAGCTCGTCGATCTTGGCGACATGCTTCTGGGTGAGGTCGTCGAGCTCCTTCTCCGCCCGGCGCACCTCGTCCTCGCCGGCCTCGCCATCCTTGATCATCTTGTCCAGGGTCTCCTTGGCGCTGCGCCGGATGTTGCGAATGGAGACCTTGGAGTGCTCCGCCTTGTTCCTGGCGACCTTGATGTACTCCTTGCGGCGCTCCTCCGACAACTCGGGGAAGGCCACGCGGATCACCGCTCCGTCGTTACCGGGGTTCACACCGAGGTCCGAGTTGCGGATCGCCTTCTCGATCGCGGCCATCGAGCTCTTGTCGAAAGGCTGGATGATGACCATGCGCGCCTCGGGCACGTGGAACGAGGCGAGTTGCTGAATGGGGGTGGGTGTCCCGTAGTACTCAGCGCTGATCTTGTTGAACATCGACGGGGTGACCCGACCCGTGCGGATGCCCGCGAAGTCGTCCTTCGCCACCGACACAGCCTTGTCCATCTTTTCCTCGGCTTCGAGGAGGGTTTCGTCGATCACAGCGGCTCCCTGTCTTCTCGGTCACTCCCCATCCTCACGCACTTCGCGGGAGGCCATCACGCCGGAGGTCCACCGGACCACCACAATGGCGTACCGCTCGGCTCGCTACGTCAGGTTCGCACCCTGTCTTCTCGGTCACGCGCCCTCCTCACTCGCTTCACGGGACGCTCCTACCTCGCGTACCACTCCGCGGCTACGTCGGGCTCGCTTCCTGTCCTCTGGTCGCTCACCACTCCTCGCTCGCTTCACGGGACGCTCCTACCTCGCGTACCACTCCGCGGCTACGTCGGGCTCGCTTCTTGCTCTACCGGCTCGTCACCGTGCCGGTCCTGGCACCGTTTCGGCCCCGTGCCGGCTCGTCACCGTGCCGGGCTCACCAGCGTGCCGATCTTCTCACCGCGTACCGCCCGCATGATGTTGCCCTCACCCATGAGGTCGAAGACCACGATGGGAAGGTTGTTGTCCATGCACAGGCTGATGGCGGTGGCGTCCATGACCCCGAGGCCACGGGTCAGCACCTCACCGTATTCGAGATGGTCGAACCGGACGGCATCGGGGTTCTTACGGGGGTCGGCATCGTAGACGCCGTCCACCTGGGTCCCCTTGAGCAGCGCCTCGGCACCGATCTCCAGCGCTCGCTGGGCGGCGCAGGTGTCGGTGGAGAAGAACGGCGAGCCGAGCCCCGCCCCGAAGATGACCACGCGGCCCTTCTCCAGGTGGCGGATGGCACGGCGGGGCAGGAACGGCTCCGCGACCTGCTGCATGGTGATCGCCGTCTGAACGCGGGTGTCGATCCCCCGCTTCTCCAGGAAGTCCTGGAGGGCCAGACAGTTGATGACCGTGCCGAGCATGCCCATGTAGTCGGCCCTCGCGCGGTCCATGCCGCGCTCGGACAGGGTGGCGCCCCGGAACATGTTGCCGCCGCCCACGACGACCGAGACCTGCACACCGCCGCGGACGGCCTCGGCGATCGAGTCCGCGAGGTGGCTCACGACGCCCGGGTCTATGCCCAGCGGCTCACCGCCGGCGAACGCCTCCCCGGACAGCTTCAACATCACCCGCTTCCAGCGAAGCGGATCCGAGTACGAAGAAACCGCCGGCGTAGCGGGTCCTGTGTTCTCCTGCACGGCGGCGGCCTCCTCGTTTGATGCTCTGCCTGAAGAGCGGATGTCAGGGATCAGGCCTGGCCGACCTTGAAGCGGACGAAGGCCTGGACCTTGACGCCGTTCTCGTCCGCGAACTTCGCGACCGACTTCTTGTTGTCCTTGACGAAGGACTGCTCAAGGAGGGTGAAGTCCTTGTACCAGCCGTTGACCCGGCCATCAACGATCTTGCCGATGGCGGCCTCGGGCTTGCCCTCCTCGCGGGTCATCTCCTCGAAGAGCGCGCGCTCCTTCTCGATGACGTCGGCCGGGACCTCGGCGGGGCTGAGGTACTTCGGGGCCATCGCCGCGGCGTGCTGCGCGATGTCCTTGGCGACGTCGCCGTTCGGGGAGTCGAGCTGCACGAGCACACCGACCGCCGGGGGGAGCTGAGGGTCGGTCTTGTGCATGTAGGCGCCGATGAAACCGCCCTCGAGCACGGCGAACCTACGGATCTCGATCTTCTCGCCGAGCGCGGCGTTGGCCTCGTCGAGGTGCGTCTTGACGCTCTTGCCGGCGAGCTCGGAGTCGAGCAGCGAGGGCACGTCGGACGGCTTGGTGGCCAGGATGTGGTCGACCACCTGGGCCGCGAGCTCCTGGAAACGCTCGCCCTTGGCGACGAAGTCGGTCTCGCAGTTGAGCTCGAGCAGCGCGGCGGCGGAGTCACCCTCCTGCTTCAGGGCGACCAGGCCGTTGGAGGCGGTGCGGGCCTCACGCTTGCCGACGTCCTTGGCGCCCTTGAGGCGGAGGATCTCGACCGCGCGGTCGAAGTCGCCCTCGGACGACTCGAGAGCCTTCTTGCAGTCCATCATGCCGGCGGCGGTCAGCTCACGAAGCCGCTTGACGTCGGCCATGTTCACGGAAGCCATTGTCTTTTCCTCGTGGGAATCGTCGTGGATCGGGTGGGTGCCCCAACTGAGCGGCACCCACCCGGAAGGGTCTTGCGGGTCGTACGGCCGAAGGAGCCGTACGGAAGTGACCTAGGCCTGCTTCTCGGTGGACTCGGCCTCGGCGGCCGGAGCGTCCGCGACCTCGGCGGCGGGAGCCTCCGCAGCCTCGGCCGGGGCCTCGGCGGTCTCGGCAGGGGCCTCCGCGGTCTCGGCCTCGGCGGCCGGAGCGCTGTCGGCGCCGCCCGCGAGCAGCTCCTGCTCCCACTCGGCCAGCGGCTCGGCGCCACCGGCGACGGCCGGCTTGTCGTCCCCGCCACGGTTGGCGCCGGCGCGGGCCATGAGACCGGCGGCGACGGCGTCGGCGACGACGCGGGTCAGCAGACCGACGGCGCGGATCGCGTCGTCGTTACCCGGGATCGGGTAGTCGACCTCGTCGGGGTCGCAGTTGGTGTCGAGAATGGCCACGACCGGGATGTGAAGCTTGCGAGCCTCGCTGATCCCGATGTGCTCCTTCTTGGTGTCGACGACCCACACGGCGCTCGGGATCCGGGACATGTCCCGGATGCCGCCGAGGGTGCGCTCAAGCTTCTCCTTCTCGCGGCGGCGCATGAGGAGCTCCTTCTTCGTGAGCCCCGAGGCGGCCACGTTGTCGAAGTCGAGCTCCTCCAGCTCCTTCAGGCGCTGGAGCCTCTTGTGCACGGTGGAGAAGTTGGTGAGCATGCCGCCCAGCCAGCGCTGGTTGACATACGGCATGCCGACACGGGCGGCCTGCTCGGCGATGGCCTCCTGGGCCTGCTTCTTCGTGCCGATGAACATGATCGTGCCGCCGTGCGCGACGGTCTCCTTGACGAAGTCGTAGGCCCTGTCGATGAAGGCCAGCGACTTCTGGAGGTCGATGATGTAGATGCCGTTGCGCTCGGTGAAGATGAAGCGCTTCATCTTCGGGTTCCAGCGCCGGGTCTGGTGGCCGAAGTGAACGCCGCTTTCCAGCAGCTGTCGCATGGTGACGACGGGGGTGGACATTGATCGTCCTCCAGATCGGGGCACCCATCTCTGGGCGCTGTTCTCGGTTGGACGCGACAGCCCTCGGCTGTCGCCCTGATGCCCCGAACCGGATCCAGCCGAGCTCTCGCCCGGACCGAGGGATCCCGGTTCTTGACGGGGCATGCGAAGTCGGCCCATGACTCACAGGCCACCAAAAAGTGTACCCGTAACCGCGCCTCTCCCCGACCTTGGGACGTCAAGCACCCCTTACGCGTCGCGTGGAAGGCCGTGCGGCCGGCGCCGGGCCCGGGGGAAGAGGCTGACCTGCGCCTCGGAGACCCGAGCCCCGGGCGGGGCGTCCTCTCGATCCCTGACGGTGGTCTTGTAGGGGGCGAGCAACTCCTCGATCCGCTCGTTCAGCGCCTTCAACTCCTCGGCGTCGACCAGCAGGAGGACCCGGCTGAACAGCGCGGCGTCGCGCCACTCACGCGACTCCCGCTCAAGATTCTCCAGCGCCCTGCTCGCCTCGTCCGCCGCCTGCTCCCGAAACGCCTTGATCAGGAACTCCTTGGCGCCACGCACGTCCGGACCGTCGTCCGGATCGGGGCTGACGCTGAAGCCTGTGGCGCTGGAGCGCCACAGACGCTCCCTGCCGTCACCGCGGCCGTCGTCGCGCACGGGCGCGTCCTCGACGAAGCCGTACTTGGCGAGCATGCGCAGGTGGTAGCTGGCCGCACTGGGGGTGATCCCGACGACCTCGGCGACCTCGGTCGCGGTGCAGGGCCCCTCGGCCTGGAGCCGGTTCAGGATCGCGAGCCGCGCGGGGTGCGCCAGCGCGCGCATCGCGGTGGGATCGGTGAGGGACTTGCGCGTCGATGCCTCGGTCATGTGCAGACCGTACCCACTCCATACGTGAAGCATTGCCTTCATAACTATGAAGGGTTATCTTCACACTTATGAAGCATTCCTTTCAGAATTTTCTGAGGCGGAAAGGGGACGGGGCACCGTGACCTCCACCACCCCCGTCACCCCTGACGACTCCGCGCCCTCAGCGCCCTCAGCGCCCTCAGCGCGCTCTAAGCCCTCAGCGCCCTCCCTGTCCCCCACCGCTGCCGAGTCCTCCGCGGTCAAGCCGGGGCCCCTGCGGAGACAACGCGACTACCGGCTCCTGCTCTCCGCCCGTGCCGTCACCGAGACCGGCACGGAGATCTCCCGGCTCGCGGTACCACTGACCGCCGCCGTCCTGCTCGGCGCGTCCCCGGCCCAGATGGGCATGCTCACCGCCGCGACCTCCCTGCCCTACCTGCTGATCGGTCTCCAGGCGGGTGCCCTCGCCGACCGGCTGAGGCGGCACCGGCCGGTCATGGTCGCCTGTGACACGGTCTCGGCCGTCGCCATGGCCACGATCCCCGCGGCCTGGATCACCGGGTCGCTGAGCGTGCCGTGGCTGATCGCGGTGGCGTTCGTCGTCGGCACCTGCTCGGTGATCTTCCGAGCGGTCAACTTCCCGCACCTGGTCACGGTGGTCCACGAGAGTCAGCGGACCGAAGCCCTCGCGGGTTTCCAGTCGGCCTTCGCCGTGGCGACCGTCGCCGGACCCGGTCTCGCCGGACTGCTCGTCCAGCTGATCACGGCGCCGTTCGCGCTCCTGGTCGACGCGGTGTCGTTCCTGGCCTCGGCGTTCCTGATCAGATCGATCAAGGCGCCGGAGAACCACACCCCCGCTCCCCGGCGCGGCATGTGGACCGAGATCCGCGAGGGCCTGGCCACGGTGGCCGGGCACCCGACGCTCCGCGCGCTCTGCGGCGCCGGTATCACGATCAACTTCTTCGGCAGCGCCTACATGGCACTGTTCGTGATCTACGCGCTCAACGAGCTCGGCCTGGCCGGAGGGCTGGTCGGCGCCATCACCGCCTTCTTCGGCGTCGGCGGCCTGCTCGGCGCGGCCGTCGTCTCGCGCCTGACCGGACGGTACGGCGAGAACCGCGTACTGGCCTGCTCCGTACTGCTCTTCCCCGTCGACTTCGTGATCGTCGCGCTCACCTCAGGACCGGTGTGGCGCAGCTTCCTTCTCCTGGCCGTCAGCGCGGTGATCTCCGGCGTGGCCGTCGTGGCCTTCGCCGTCTGCATGGGCGCCATCACCCTGCGCGAGACCCCTGCCGAACTGCGCGGCCGGGTCAACGCCACGCAGGCCTTCATGATCCAGGGTGTCCTCACCCTCGGCGGTCTCGCGGGCGGCCTCTCCGGTGAACTGCTCGGACTGCGCCCGGTGTTCTGGATCTCTGCGGCCGGGGTGCTGACCGCGGCCGCGTGGATCTGGCTCTCCCCGCTGCGCCACCCCTCCGCCCCCCGAACCCGATGACCTCACCCTCCCCCTGACTCGCCTTCCAGAGCCCGCGGAAGACCTCACCACCAGGTGGGCGGGTGCTCGCCCCTCTCCGGAGGCGGGCTCGACCAGTACGGCGACACACCGTCGATCGTTCCCGGCGCCCGGAGATAGGTCAGACGGCCGAAGGCGCTGTCCATCTCCTCGATCATGCCGGTGACATCGGGCTCCGGCGTGACCGCTCCGTCGACCCGGCCGAGGTCGTCCAGCCATCGCGCGGTCCGGGCCAGGGAGAGCTCCACCCGCCAGGAGCCCCCCTCGGCGGATCGGCGGAGCAGTGCGGCCATCGCGCCGAAGGCGGCCAGGTAACCGGTGGCGTGGTCGAGGACCTGGGCGGGCAGCGGCCGGGGCCGCGCTCCGTCGCCGCCCTCGTGAGCGATGCCGCACGCCATCTGCACCAGGCTGTCGAACCCGCGCCTGCCCGCCCACGGCCCCTGCCCCCCGTACGCCGAGACGTCGACGCACACGATCCCCGGCCTGATCTCCGCCAGCCTCCGGGGGCCGAACCCCAGCGCCTCGAGAGCCCCGGGACGGTAGGACTGCACGAGCACGTCGGCCCCCGCCACCAGGTCGCGCAGTGCGGCGCGCCCGGCCGGGGTCCTCAGGTCGAGATGACAGGAGCGCTTGCCGAACGCGGTGCCGACCACCAGCCCCGGCACCTCGGGAAGGTGCCCGGCACCCACCCGGAGCACCTGGGCACCGTGGGCGGCCAAAGTGCGGGTCGCCACCGGTCCGGCGATCACCCTGGTCAGGTCGAGCACCCGCACCCCGTCGAGCGCCCGCCCTTCCCCGCCTTTCGAGGCGCCGGTCCTCGCACCGCCCCGGGCTCCGACCCGGGTCAGGTGGACCGGCGGTGACGCGGCGACCGCCCGTGACTGCGGATGCCCACGCCACCCGGCGTGGTCGCGCATGGCGGCGGCGCATCCTCCCGCGGCCGTCACCGCCTCCTCGACCTCAACGGCGCCACGGCTCGCGCAGGCGCGTTCGACGGCGTCCCCGTCCGCCCCCTCGGGCAGTCCGAGCGCCGCGAGGGCCGCGTCACGGTGATGGTCGAAGTTGCAGTGCAGCCGAACCCAGCCGTCGGCGGTGCGGTAGTCACCGGAAAGGGGCGCCCACGGATCCACGGCCGCTCCGTCGATCCTGAAGTGGCGCTCGTCCAGGAAGGCGATCGCCGCCTCCCGCACGTCCACGGCGGCCCGGCTTCCGCCTCCTCTGAGCGCGGCCGCCGCCCCGGTGGCGGCCCCGACGGCGACGGCGGCGGCGGTGCCCACCCGGAAGACGGAGGGCAGTACCGGATCGTCCCCGCTCACCCGTACCGGCGGCAACTCGACGCCCACCTCCCCCGCCAGCTCGCGAATACGCTCTTCGACCACGCGATCCCCGCTCTCACGACGTCCTGGGCCGTCCTTTCTCCCCATCCTCAGTCACGCCGCCCGGCTTGGCCACGTCTACCGCCCACTGTCCACAGAATCCCGTTCGGTCCATCTCCGCCGCGGCACGGGTCTTCATGCTTGCCGACATGAAGACCGTCCACCCCGTGGGGCTGCGAGCCCTGCTGTGCTCACTGGTCCTGGCCACACCGGCTGGCGCCCACCGCGTGACCTCCCTCGCACCCCCCGTAGACGCGACCGGCCGCGCATATGGCACGGCGGCTCCCATGAGCACCCCCGCGACCGCCCGCACGGCCGCGCACGGCCACGCGGGAACGACACCCCCCGCTGGAGCACCCGTCACCTCCCCTTCCGGGGAGTCCGCTTCCATGGCTCCAGGGGGATCCCGTGCCAGGAAGTCCGCTCCCCCTTCCGGAGGGTCCCCTCCTTCTGAGTCCTCCCTCTGGGAATGGCCGCTCAGCGGACGGCCACGGGTGCTCAGGGGCTTCGCGCCACCCGCCCAGCCGTGGCTGGCCGGTCACCGGGGCACCGACCTCTCCGCGTCTCCCGGAGCCGAGGTGCGCGCCGCGGGAGCGGGAACGGTCGGTTACGCCGGGCCGCTCGCGGACCGGGGCGTGGTGACCGTGCTCCACCCCGGTGGCCTGCGGACCACCTACCTGCCCGTCCAGGCCTCGGTGCGGCGCGGGCAGGCGGTGGCCGTCGGCGAGGTGATCGGCACCCTTCAGGACGCCCCCGGGCACTGCCCCGCCACCTGCCTGCACTGGGGCCTGCTCCGTGACCGCGCCTATCTCGACCCGTTACTCCTCCTCGGCCACGGCCAGGTCCGCCTGCTTCCCGTGTGGCCCGCCCCGCCCCCATGACCCCACCGAGACCGCGCTGACCGTCACCATCGGCCGGAAGCCACCCGGCCCACCCCGCTCCCATGACCCCACCGAGAAGAGGGCTTCACCCGCCGGGAGGGCGGTCGGGGCGGAGACGCCAGCCCCGGGAGACGCGTTCGACGTAACCCGCGGCGGCCAGACCTCCGAGGCAGGAGAGCACGGTCTCCAGGTCGACGCCCGCGGCGACGGCTATCGTGGCGGGCCCCACACCGACCCGGGTGGGCATGACCTCGACGACCTTCCGGCTCTCGGGGTCGAGCCGATCTCGGGGAAGCACCGGGCCGCGCGGCTCCGGGGCCAGGTCGGTGCCCATCGTTCCGACGAGCTCGATCACCTCTTCGGGACCGGTGACGCAGGTGGCCCTGCCCTGGCGGATCAGCCGATGACACCCCACGGAGAACTCCGAGGTCACCGGGCCCGGCACCGCGGCCAGATGACGGTTGAGCGCGATCGCGTGTCCGGCGGTGTTGAGCGCCCCGCTTCGCACGGCCGCCTCGACGACCACGGCGCCCCTGGTCAGGGCCGCGATGAGGCGGTTTCTGATGAGAAACCTCGGCCTGGTCGGGTGCGCGCCCATGGGGCACTCGCTGACCAGCACCCCCTGCGACCGGATGGCGGCGAACAACTGCTGGTGCGCGCTGGGATAGGCGACGTCGGCGCCGCAGGCGAGCACGGCGACGGTCGGCCCCTCACCGGCGAGGGCACCCCGGTGGGCGGCCCCGTCGATGCCGTGCGCACCGCCGGAGACGACCCCCCACCTTCGCTCGCTCAGCCCCGCTCCGAGCTCCGCCGCCACGTGCGCGCCATACGGCGTGGCGGCTCGGGAACCGACGACCGCGACGGATCTGAGGCAGGAGAACCGCAGGTCGGCGTCACCGTGGAGCCAGAGGGCGTGGGGCCGGGAGTCTCCCAGGTCGTCCAGCTGGGTCGGCCATTCGGAATCACCGGGAGTCACCAGCCTCGCCCCTATCCGCTCGCCCTCGGCCAGGTCGCGCCCAGGGTCGGCCGTCCTCAGCCTGGCCGCCCAGGAGGCGACCGCCCTGTCGATCCTGGCCGCGAGCCGCCCATCCCGCACCGCCCCCGAGCCGTCACCCGCCTCAGAGCACTCGCCTTCGGGGCGACCGCATTCGGAGCGACCGCCGAACAGGACACCGCCGGACGGGACACAGCCGGATGGGGCACCGCCGGATGGATCGAGCCTCCCGACCGATAGGCCGGTGACCCCACCCGGCGAGCCGAGGTTGCCGGCAGGTGAGCGGGGGCCTCCAGAACCGGGGCCTCCAAAAGCCGAGCCGGGCTCTGCAACCGATGGACCGAGAACTCCAAAACCGAGGTCTCCGGCCGACGCACCGAGGTCTCCGACCGGTGGACCGGGGTTTCCGGCCGGGCGGCCGTGGGCGTCGGCGAACCATCGGGTGAGATCCACGCCCGCGGCGCCCTCGCGGATCAGGGCGACGGCGGCCTCGGGACCGCGTAGGGCCACGAGGGCGCCCATCACGGTGTCGCCCGGCTCGGCCAGGCGCATCAGGGTGAGTCGTGCCAGTCTGTCGCTCATCGTTCCTCCCCCAGCCAGAGCCCGAGCGCGGACTGGGTCTCGTGGAGCTCCGGCCGATCCTTGTCCGCGAGATCGGCGAGGGTCCAGGCCACCCGGAGAATCCGATCGAGGCCCCGGGCGCTCAACCGGCCGCTGTCGAGATGCCCGAGCAGCGGGGACATCGCCACTGCCGGTGGCCGGTATTCGGTATGGAGGGCACGGGCGGGCATCTCCGCGTTGCAGCGCCACGGCGTGTTCGCGAACCGCTTGGCGGCCCGCTCACGCGCGAACAGCACCCGCTCGGCCACCACCCGGCTCGGCTCGATGAACCGGCGGTCGGCGAGAAGCTCGCGCCTGGTCGAACGGAACAGGCCGACCTTGATGTCCACCCGGTCGAGCAGCGGGCCGGAGAGCCGGGCGAGATAGCGGCGGCGGGCCGCGGGAGCGCACGCGCACGGGTCGTCCGGGGTGGAGGGCCGCGCGCACGGGCACCTGTTGGCCGCCAGCACCAGCACGAACCTGGCGGGGAAGGTCACCGTGGCCAGCGCCCGGGAGACCGTCACCTGCCCCGATTCGAGCGGCTGTCTGAGCGCGTCGAGAACGGTCGTCGAGAACTCGGGGGCCTCGTCCAGGAAGAGCACCCCCCGATGAGCCAGCGAGACGGCCCCAGGGCGGATCATCCCACTGCCCCCGCCGATGACGGACGCGACGGTCGCGGTGTGGTGGGGCGCCACGAACGGCGGGCGGACCAGCAGGGGACGGTCCTTGGGCAGCACACCGGCGACCGAGTGGATCGCGGTCACCTCCAGCGCCTGGTCCCGCTCCAGGGTGGGAAGCAGAGTCGGCAACCGCTCGGCGAGCATGGTCTTTCCCGTCCCCGGAGGACCGAGCATCCAGAGGTTGTGCCCGCCGGCGGCGCAGATCTCCAGCGCGCGACGGGCGAGAGGTTGCCCGGCGACGTCTCCCAGATCGGGGACGTCACCGGACTCCTCCCCCGCACCGCAGGCGTCTTCGGGGCCCGCCGCTCCGGGAAGTCCCCGCGGGGCAGGACCCTCGGCCCTCGAATCGCGATCCGCGGCACCGGCCCCGCCTCCCCCGCCCCCACCGGAACCGGCTCCTCCAGAACCGGGCGGGAGGCCCCCTACCGGCCCTTCGGTCCGCAACCAGCTCACCAGCGCGCTCAGCGTGGTCGCCGGAACCACGGTCACCCCCGGCACGAGACCGGCCTCGGCGGCGTTACGAGCCGGAACGACGACGGTGCGGGCACCGGCGGCGACGGCCGCCAGCACGGCGGGGAGCACGCCCCGCACCGGCCTGATCGAGCCGTCCAGGCCCAGCTCGCCCAGGAAGAACGGCTCGGCGACCCTCGCCGCGGGCACGAATCCCGCCGCCGCGAGCAGGGCCATCGCGATCGCGACATCGAACAGGCTTCCGCGTTTGGGCAGGCTGGCGGGGAACAGGCTCACCGTGATCCGGGAGTCTGGCCAGGCGTATCGGCTGTTGACCAGCGCGGAACGGACCCGGTCGCGGGCCTCGCTCAGCGCGGTGTCGAGCATCCCGATGAGGTGGAGACCCGCCACTCCGCTGCCGACATCGGCCTCGACCTCGACGAGACGGCCGGTCACCCCGACCAGGGCCACACAGCGCGTGCGCGCGACGGCCACTCACCTCACCCCCCGAGGGGAGCGAACGATCCATGACAGGCCGGGAGCCTCCGGAGCCCCTGAGAGTCGGGGAGGCATCAGCACACCCCCCGCTCGTGGCGGACGACGAAATCCCCGGCGAACCGCTCCAGGGCGACGACATCGACGCGGATCGCCTCGAACCGGCACCGGTCCTCACACTCGGCGAGCCATCTGGCCGCGAGTCTGCGCAGGCGGGAGATCTTCGCGTCCGTGACCGCCTCGAAGGCGGTGCCGTGACTGCGACCCGAGCGGGTCTTCACCTCCACCGCGACGAGCGTGTCCCCTTCTCGGGCGACGACGTCGATCTCCCCGTCGGGGCACCGCCAGTTGCGATCCAGAATCTGCAGGTCGTGTGCGAGCAGATAGTCGACGGCGAGCTGTTCGCCGTGTTTGCCGAGCTCGTCCTTCGCGGCCATGGAACCACCTCCGGTTCCAGACCTTCGCTCAGCTCACCGCACCGTCGAGGAACCGAATGCGGATCTGTGGAAAACCGGCCGGGCAGCGCGCACGCCTGTGGACAACCTCTCGTGTCCGCTCGGTCACGTACGGCGCCTCAGGCCGCTCGGCTGCCCTCATCTGTCCTCAAGAGCCCTCTGAGCCTCAGGAGCCCCCTGGAGCCCTCGACCTTTCGTGGGCGAACCCCCTCAAGGCCGTCGAGGAAAGCCGCTCAGGAGGAGAAACCCTCCTTCGGCATCTCCAGGTCGGGCTTGGCGAGCTCCTCGACGTTCACGTCCTTGAAGGTCACCACACGGACGTTCTTGACGAACCTCGCCGGGCGGTACATGTCCCAGACCCAGGCGTCCTGCATCTTCACGTCGAAGAACACGTCACCGTTCTCGGCGGTGCGCACGTCAAGATCGACGGAATTGGTGAGATAGAAGCGCCGCTCGGTCTCCACGACATAGGTGAAGAGGCCGACAACGTCGCGGTACTCACGGTAAAGCTGCAGCTCCATCTCGGCTTCGTACTTTTCGAGATCCTCTGCGCTCATACCGGTCCTCCTGTTAAACGCCCACCCCGGCCCGCCCGATCAGACGGCACCGGCCCCCACTTCATTCTCACCCATCACCTCGCCCGCTCCTGACCGCGCCACCGTCGAGAACGAGAAGCGGTGATCCGGACACGGGCCGTAGGTTCTGAGAGCCCTGCGATGGTCGGCGGTGCCATACCCCTTGTGCACGGCGAAGCCGTACCGGGGATGGCGTTCGTGCAGCGCCACCATCATCTCGTCCCGCGTCACCTTGGCCACGATCGAGGCCGCGGCGATGCAGGCCGCCACCTGATCTCCCTTCCACACGCCCAGCGACGGTGCGGGCAGGCCGGGGACGGGAAACCCATCGGTCAGAACGTAGCCGGGGTGACAGGGTAGTCGCGCCACCGCCCTGCGCATTCCTCCGATGTTGGATCTGTGCAGCCCTTGGGCGTCGATCTCACCCGGCGGGATCACCACCACGCTCACCGCCCGCGCGGTCGCCGTGATCCGCTCGTACAGCGACTCGCGCCGGGAGGCCGTGAGCAGCTTGGAGTCGTCCAGGCCGTCGATCCGGCCGCCCAGCACCACGGCGGCGACCACCAGCGGCCCCGCACAGGCGCCTCGACCGGCCTCGTCGACCCCCGCCACGGGACCGAGCCCGCGGCGGCCGAGAGCCCGCTCGTAGCCGTACAGTCCCGAATCCCGCCGGACCACGCTGGGTCTGGGGCGAAACGCGACCGTCATGGCACCACGGGTAGCACAGCGACCATGACCAGAGAGTACGCCCCCTACGGGGCATTCGGTACCGCTATCTCACCTTCAGGAAGCTGTCCGGTCTGCTGAGAACGGCGGCCCTGGAGAACGGCCAGTAGATCGCGACGGCACGGCCGATGACGTCACTCTCGGCGACCGTCCCCTCCCCCAGCCTCTCCTCGTGGGCACGCGAGTCGGCGGAGGCGGTGCGGTGATCGCCCATCACCCACAGCCGCCCCTTGGGAACGACCTTCTCGAACGACTCCCCCGAGGGGAAGTCGTCAGGGTGGAGATAGGAACCCTCTTCGAGCGGCACCCCGTTGACCGTGATCCGCTTCTTGGCGTCGCAGCACTTCACCGTGTCACCGCCGACCGCGATGACCCGCTTGATGGTGTCCTCGCTGTTCCAGCCCTTGAAAACGACAAGATCGCCGCGCTCGGAGTCACCGTGCAACTTGTTGACGACCACCCGGTCGCCCACCAGAAGGGTGTTCTCCATCGACTCGGACGGGATGTAGAACGACTGGAAGACGAAGACCTGCAGCAGCAGCGCCACCACCACCCCGCACACCAGCAGGAACAGTGACTCGCGCAGGCCACCGCCCTTACCGTTCTTCTTTTTCTTCTCAGCCTCGGGTTCGACGGTCATGAGATCCCGCTACCGCCTTGAGAGCAGGCGACGACGCCACAGCACCAGCGGCACGGCTCCCGCGAAACCCGCGAGGAGCGGTGTCGCCCCTCCCACGGCCGCGGCCGCCTTGAGGGCCGGTTGGCCGAAGATGTCGGGAATGGGAAGGGTCGTGGCCCTGGAGAACGGCCACACGATCACGAAGGCCCGGCCGATCACCTTGTCCACCGGGATCGTCCCGCCACCGGGGTCGCCGAGGTGGGAGCGGGAGTCGAGGGACACCATCCGGTGGTCGCCCATCACCCACAGGCGGCCCGCACCGACCTTGGCCTCGAAGAAGCTCTGGGACGGCACGTCGCCCGGGTAGAGGTAGTCCTCGTCGAGGGGAACCCCGTTGACCGTCACCCTGCCCTTGTCGTCACAGCACTTCACGGTGTCACCGGGGACGCCGATGACCCGCTTGATGTAGTCCTTCTCACCGGGAACCACCCCGAAGGCGGTGCCGACCCAGCGGAAGAACCCCGCGACCGGGTTGGACGGCTCCTCGATGGAAACCTCGGGGTCCCAGGAGTCGACCCCGGAGAAGACCACCACGTCGCCGCGCTCGATGTCACGGACGTGGTAGACGAGCTTGTTGACCAGCACCCGGTCGTTCGTGAGGAGGGTGTTCTCCATCGACTCCGATGGGATGTAGAACGCCTGGATCACGAAGGTCTTGATGACGAGGGCGAGCACCAACGCCACGACGACCAGGACGGGCAACTCCTTCCAGAAGGAGCCCTTCTTCTTGCCTTTGCCGTCCTCGGCGCTCTTCTGAGTGTCTTCGGCGACCACGTCCACCTCGTCCTCGACAGGTCGACGCGAAACCGCGCCGTACTCCCGGTCTTCGCTAGTCATCGCTGACGAGCCTAGATGATGGGCGGTACCAAGTGCTTGAGTGACGGGGTACCGCATAGCCATGCGTATTGCCATAGGAGGTCAAACCTCCTTACATGCGACTGGCCCGCTCCCCGGTGAAGGGGGCACGGGCCAGGCCGACGGGCGCTGACGCGCCTAGCGGGCTTCGCGCTTCTCGCGGATGCGGGCGGCCTTGCCGCGCAGGTCACGCATGTAGTAGAGCTTGGCGCGGCGGACGTCGCCACGGGTCACCAGGACGATCTTCTCGATGACCGGGCTGTGCACCGGGAAGGTCCGCTCGACGCCCACGCTGTAGCTGACCTTGCGGACGGTGAAGGTTTCACGGGAGCCGCCGCCCTGACGGCGCAGGACGAAACCCTTGAAGACCTGGACACGGGACCGGCTGCCCTCGATGACCCTGACGTGGACCTCAAGAGTGTCACCGGGCCGGAAGTCCGGGACGTCGGTGCGGAGCGAGGACTTCTCAAGCTCGCTGATCAGCGTGTGCATGGCAGTGGTACCTCATTTACGAACGCACCCGGAGGTCCATCCGGCCGCGGCGGAGCGGCGTCGCGATGGACACGCGTGCTGAAGTGGACTATGTCTCGGGACTGGCCGGCCGACCGGCCGCGATGAAACCGGTCTGGGGACCGGATGGGCAGTCGGCGGCAACGCTTCAGTCTGCCATATTTTCCCGACCGACCGGAAATCAACCGGTCAGAGCGGCCGGACCGGCCTGGCCCGCCTCGGGCGGCTCCAGCTCCGCCAGGACCCGCCTGTCGTGCTTGTCCAGGCTCTCAGGGTCGAGCGCCGCCAGGAGTTCGGGCCGGTTTCTCGCGGTACGGCGCAGCGCCTGGTCGCGCCGCCACCTGGCGATCTTCCCGTGGTGCCCGGAGAGAAGGATCTCCGGCACCTCGTGCCCCCGCCACTCGGGCGGTTTGGTGTAGACGGGGCCCTCAAGGAGGTTCTCCATCGCGCCGGGCGCGAAGGAGTCGTCCACCGCCGAGTTGACGTTGCCGAGCACGCCCGGCAGCAGCCGCCCGACGGCCTCGATCATCACCAGCACCGCCACCTCACCCCCGGCGAGCACGTAGTCGCCGACGCTGACCTCGTCCACGCGCATGCGGGCGCCGTACTCGGCCATCACCCGGGAGTCGATGCCCTCGTAGCGGGCCGGGGTGAACAGCAGCCACGGCTCGGCGGCGTACTCCATCGCCAGCCTCTGGGTGAAGGGCACGCCGCTGGGGGTCGGCACGATCATCCTCGGGACTCCGGCCGGGCCCGAGGCGAGGACCGCGTCGAGGGCCTCCCCCCACGGGCCGGCCTTCATCACCATGCCGGGACCACCGCCGTAGGGGGTGTCGTCCACGGTGCGGTGCACGTCGTGGGCGTGGTCGCGGAGCTGGTGGAGGTGGACGTCGAGGATGCCGCGCTCACGGGCCTTGCCGATGAGGGAGACGTCGAGGGGGGCGAAGTACTCGGGGAAGATGGAGATGACGTCGACCCGCATGTCAGACCATCTCGTCCGGGTCGAGCAGTCCGGCGGGGGCGTCCACGACGAGGACGCCCTTGGCGAGGTCGATCTCCGGGACCAGCGCCTTGACGAACGGCACGTAGACCTCGGCGCTCCCGGCGCCTCCGGCACCCCTGGCCCCCGGCTTCCCGCGCCGTACGACGAGCAGGTCCTGGCCGTGGTGGAGCACGTCGGACACCTCTCCCACCGGCTCGCCGTCCGGCTTGACCACGGTGAGGCCGATGAGCTGGTGGTCGTAGAACTCGTCGGGATCCTCGGGTGGCGGGATGTCGTCCGAGTCGATGACGAGCATGGTGCCGCGGAGCTCCTCGGCCCGGTCGCGGCCGGTCACGCCCTCGAACCTGACCAGCAGGATCCCGGAGTGCCAGCGGCGGGACTCGACGACCAGCGGGCCTGTCGACGCGGGGTCCGTGGCCAGTGCGGTGCCCGGGGCGAAGCGCCTGTCCGGCTCGTCGGTGCGCACCTCCACGGACACGTCCCCGCGGAGTCCGTGCGGGCGGCCGATCCGGCCTACGACGAGCTGCACGCCCGCCTCCTCACGTAATGGTGTCTGTGAAAAACGGACGGGCCACCCACGCTGGGCGGGTGGCCCGTTCGCTCGATGGACGCGTCTCGCCGGCTAGCGGGCCTCGTTCAGGTCGAGAAGATCGACCCGGACGTACTTGCCGTCACCAAGGGCGTTCACGACCGTGCGAAGCGCCTTGGCCGTCCGACCGCCGCGGCCGATGACCTTACCGAGGTCCTCGGGGTGGACCCGGACCTCAAGCACACGCCCGCTGCGGATGCGGCGAGCGTGAACCTGGACGTCGTCAGGATGCTCGACGATGCCCTTCACCAGGTGCTCGAGGGCCTCCTCGAGCACCTCAGGCCTCGCCTTCCGGCTTCTCCTCGGCGGCCGCGGTGGGCTCAGCCGGGGTCTCGGCGGCGGCCTCTTCGGCCTTGGGGGCCTCGGCCTTGGGAGCGGCCTCCTCAGCCTTGGGAGCCGACTTGCGGGTCGACTTCTTCGGCGTGGTGGCGGCCTCCAGGGAGAGCGACTCCTTGGCCGCGGCCTCGTAGACGGCGTGACGGTCGGCCTTGGGCTCGGCGACCAGGAGCGGGGCCGGAGCCGGCTCGCCCTTGAACTTCTGCCAGTCGCCGGTGAGCTTGAGGAGCTTGAGCACGGGCTCGGTCGGCTGCGCGCCGACACCCAGCCAGTAGGCCGCCCTGTCGGAGTCGACCTCGATGCGCGAGGGGTTCTCCTTCGGGTGGTACAGGCCGATCTCCTCGATCGCCCGGCCGTCACGCTTGGTGCGGCTGTCGGCGATGACGATGCGGTACTGCGGGTTGCGGATCATGCCGAGCCGCTTGAGCTTGATCTTGACTGCCACTGGTGTGGTCTCTCCTGCATTAGAGCGTGGGTGAGCGGCGTCTCATCGAGTGGGGCACGAGGAGAGGACCGTCCAAGGGACAGGCATGGCACGCGGGAGTGAGAGGGCAACCGCGTGTCACGATGTTCCAACATGTCATTGTGCCAGACGTGCGGGGGTGCCCTGCCAACTCGCGGCCATCCGGTACGGCGGCCGGAGGGCAAATCTCGGTAATCCCCGTGTGTCCGGGCCCTCCTCCGGGGCGGCCTGGTGCGCTAAATGGCCGCCGTGGCAACCACCCTCAGATCCCTGCTGCTGACCGCGACCGGATCCATCGCCGTGCTGGGCACGGTGCTGGCCATCAGGGCGACGACTCCGGCGGGCCAGGCCGACGTGTTCCCGGCGCCCGTCTCGTCCCCCACCGGCGGCTCTGCCGACAGCTCCGCCAGGACCTTCGCAGGACCTTCGGGAGCCGCGGAAAGCCCGGAGAGCCGGGGAGCGCCCACCTCACCGGTGATCCCGGTCCCGCTGGAGGACTCGGCCCCGCTGGGGCTTCTGCCCCCGTGGGGTATCCCGATCCCACCGGGGGCACCCGCGCGCGTCGCGTCCCCGCCGTCCTGGCCGTCCCTGGCACCCCCGCTCTCGCCGTTGGCGCCCGTGCCGCTCCCCCCGCCGTTCCCGCTGCACTCACCGCGCGAGGGGGAGGCCGGGGCGCCGAGGTGGGAACACTATCTGGGGCGTACCCCGAGGAGTTCGAGCACGGCGACGAGGATGAACCCCCCGACGATGATCACCCAGATCCACCTGGCGCGCGCGTGGAAGCCGTCGTCGCTCATTTCTGGCCGGGGAACTTGAACTTCGAGGGGTCGAAGCCCGGCGGCAGCTCCATGCCGGGCGGCAGCTGCTGCCGGGAGCCCAGCTTGCCGAGGAGTCCGTTGCCCGCGGAGGGCGCGGGCTCGTCGGCCTTGCCGGGGGCGGCCTTGCCGAGCGCCGCCTTGCGCGGGTCTCCGCTGACCCTGCGCCCCTTGGCCGCCTTCTTCTGCGCGGCCTTGCCACCCTTGCGACCACCCGGCATGCCGGGGATGCCCATGCCGCCGGCCATCCGCTTCATCATCTTCTGGGCGTCGAAGAAGCGGGTGACCAGGCCGCTCACCTCGGTCACCGTCACGCCGGAGCCCTTGGCGATGCGGGCTCGGCGAGAGCCGTCGATCATCTTCGGGTTGTGACGCTCGGCGGGGGTCATCGAGCGGATGATGGCGGCGATGCGGTCGAGGTCGCGGTCGTCGACCTGGTTGAGCTGATCACGCATCTGCCCCATACCGGGCATCATCCCGAGCAGGTTCTTGATGGGGCCCATCTTCTGGACCATCATCATCTGCTCAAGGAAGTCTTCCAGGGTGAAGTTCTCGCCCGAGGTGAGCTTGCTCGCCATCTTGGCGGCTTCGGCCTCGTCGAAGGTCTTCTGGGCCTGCTCGATCAGGGTGAGGATGTCACCCATGTCGAGGATGCGCGACGCCATCCGGTCGGGGTGGAAGGCGTCGAAGTCCTCGAGCTTCTCACCGGTGGAGGCGAACATGATCGGCCTGCCGGTGATGTGGCGGACCGACAGGGCGGCGCCACCGCGGGCGTCGCCGTCGAGCTTGGTCAGCACGACGCCGTCGAAGCCCACGCCCTCCATGAATGCCTGGGCCGTGGAGACGGCGTCCTGGCCGATCATGGCGTCGACGACGAACAGGACCTCGTCGGGCGAGACCGCGTCGCGGATGTCGGCCGCCTGCTTCATCAGCTCCTGGTCGATGCCCAGGCGGCCCGCGGTGTCGATGATGACGATGTCGTGCTGCTGCCGCTTGGCGTGGTCGATCGACTGACGGGCCACCGCGACCGGGTCGCCGACGCCGTTGCCCGGCTCGGGCGCGTAGACCGCGACGCCCGCGCGCTCGGCCACGACCGAGAGCTGCTGGACGGCGTTGGGCCGCTGGAGGTCGGCGGCGACGAGCAGCGGCGTGTGGCTCTGTTCCCGCAGCCAGCGGGCGAGCTTGCCCGCCAGGGTCGTCTTGCCCGCGCCCTGCAGGCCCGCGAGCATGATGACGGTCGGCGGGTTCTTCGCGTAGCGAAGCCGCCGGGTCTCACCGCCGAGGATCTCGATGAGCTCGTCATTGACGATCTTCACGACCTGCTGCGCCGGGTTCAGCGCCTGGGAGACCTCGACGCCGCGGGCGCGCTCCTTGACCTGGGCGACGAACGCCTTGACCACGGGCAGCGCGACGTCGGCCTCGAGCAGCGCGATGCGGATCTCGCGGCAGGTCGCGTCGATGTCGGCGTCGGACAGCCGACCCTTGGATCGAAGGGAGGAGAAGACCGATGTCAGCCGGTCGGAAAGCGTCTCGAACACGTGATTGGCCAGCCTCTGCGCTACAGGTCTGCGACTCGACCTCCCAGCCTATCCGCTGGGAGGTGCGACTGACGCCCTCCCTCGGTCAGCGACCCCAGCCGGGGACGGCCATCCGCATGGTGAGCGCGTGCTCGACAAGCGTGATGAGCGTGGCCTTCACCGCGTCGCGCGAGCGGGCGTCGGTCCGGGAGATGGGGATGTGAGGCGCGAGTGTCAGAGCCTCGCGTACCTCCTCCTCACCGTGGAGGTAGGTGCCGTCCCAGCCGTTGACCGCGACGACGAAGGGGAGTTTGGCCTCCTCGAAGTAGTCGATCGCCGGGAAGCTGTCGGCGAGCCGCCGGGTGTCGACGAGCACGATCGCGCCGATCGCGCCGCGCACCAGGTCGTCCCACATGAACCAGAACCGGTGCTGACCCGGCGTACCGAACAGGTACAGGATCAGGTCACGGTCCAGCGAGACACGACCGAAGTCCATCGCGACCGTGGTGGTCGTCTTGTTCGGTGTGAGGCCGAGGTCGTCGATCCCGGCGCTGGCGTCGGTCATCACCGCCTCCGTGGTCAGCGGCAGAATCTCCGACACCGCCCCCACGAAGGTGGTCTTGCCGACACCGAATCCACCGGCGACGACGATTTTCGTCGATGTCAGGCCGCCGCCGCGGCTAGAGCCTGCGAAGTCCACTGAGCACCCTTTCCAGCAGGTTGAGATCCGGCTTACCCGCGTCCAGCTGCGGCTGGTGGATCTGCACCAGGCCCTCGGCGGCCATGTCGGCCACCAGGATCCGGGTCACGCCGAGCGGGATGCGGAGCATCGCGGAGATCTCAGCGACCGAACGCACTTGCCGGCACAGGCCGCTGATCGCCTGATACTCCGGGGTGCGGGTGGATAAATCATGATGTATGGAGGTCGCCGAGGAGACCAGGGCCTCCAGGGCGAGTTGGGTCCGGGGGGCTGTGCGCCCCCCGGTCACCGCATACGGACGGACGAGGGAGCTCTGCTCCGACGGCGCCGGGTGCATGAGATGCGAAGGAGCGCCCTGATTCCGGTAGGGGTCGTCCATCGATTGATAGGGACCGCCCTGTTGCCGATGGGGGTCGTCCATTGATTGATAGGGATACCCGCCGTGCGGGTCTCCCTCACCGATCCAGCCACGGCCTGCCACGGCAGCCTCCTCGCGTCATCGCCGTTACCGTGAATGGGAAGACTGCAGCTCAGCGCGAACGGCAGGAGTCAGCACCTGGCCCGCCCGCTCGACGAGCATCGTCATCTGGTAGGCCACCAGTCCCATGTCACAGTCAGCGGCGGCCAGCACCGCCAGACAGGAACCGTCACTGATCGACATGATGAGAAGCAGCCCTCGCTGCATCTCCACCACGGTCTGGGTGACCGCTCCGCCCTCGAAAACCCGGGACGCCCCCTGGGTCAGGCTGATCAAACCCGCCGCTACCGCGGCCAACTGGTCGGCCCTGTCCCTGGGGAATCCATCCGAATACGCCAACGGCAGACCGTCTGCTGACACGACGACCGTGTGCGCCACACCCGGGACGTTGTTCACAAAGTCAGTGATCAGCCAATTGACCCCCCGGGCGGCCTGGCTCATTTCGCGCACGTGTCATCCTCCTTGGCGACCATGATGAGCTCGCTCACCGGTCCTCCTTGTTTCCTTCAACGTCCCGGCCGAAGTCGGGATACGGCCGCCCGTCTCCGGCTCCGCCCCTGGCGGCCGCGCGCCCCTGCCGTACTCCCTGCTGGAAGCTCGCCAGTCTGTTGCGCACCGCCTCCGGGGAGATCGTCGGCCGGTGCACGGGAGCTTGGGGTGCCGCGCTCAGGTCGGGCGCGGCCGTACCGGGTACCAGGTTCGCCTTGGGCACCCGCTTGGGCAGCCCGGAACCGGTGATCCCCCCGAGTGAGGGTTCGCTGGCGGCCTTGGCCGCCTGCCAGCCCACGTCGGCGGGCGACGACCAGCCGTTCCCCTGGGAGGGGGCGGCCGGCTGCGAGAGCTGGACGGTCTCGTGGGCGACCTGGGTCTCGGGGGCCGCCTCGGCCCGTTCCTGAACGGCCGGAGCCGGCTCGACCTTCCTGAACCAGTCGGACTCGACGGCCGCGAAGATCGGCAGGAACTCCTCCTTCGCCTCTTCCATGGGCGAGGAGTCGGGGATCACCGGCAGCGGGCCGGTGTTGTCCGCCGGGTCGAAGACGCGCCGCCCGAACGGTCCGGAGTCGCCGGTGGACGGCCATCCCCCGGAGTCGCCGCGCGAGGCGGCCGACCAGACGTCGGAGCCGCTGTCCCTGCTCTGCTGCCCGCCGGGCCAGACGGGGGCGTCGCCACGCGCGGGTGCGCTCTGGCCCGCCGACCACGTCCCCACCTCGCCACGGGTGCCGCCCCGTCCCTGCCACCCCGGGGGGTCGGGCTGGGAGACGTTCGGCCAGCCGTTGGGATCGGCGCCGGGCGGCGGTACCTGTCCCGGCCAGGGGGTGTCGACGGGCGCCTGCCCGAACTGGCCGCCTCCGAGGGGAGGCTGCGAGGCGTCGAAGGAGTTGAACTGCTGCCCCAGGTCGAAGGAGGCGAACGAGTTCTGGTGGGCGGCCTCGAACGAGGCGAAGGAGGGTATCGGGGGGGCCGCGGGGCTGGCCAGCACGGGCGGGCGGTCCATGGAGGCCATCGACCCCGCCCAGTCGCCGCTCTGCATGCCACCGGGAGGTCCGCCCGGACGGTTGGCGACGGCGAGCAGGTTCTCCGGGAGCAGGACCATCGCGGTCAGACCGCCACTGTCCTGCTGCCTGAGCTGGACGCGGATGCCGTGCCTCAGGGCGAGGCGGCCGACCACGAACAGGCCCATCCTGCGGGAGACGGAGACGTCCACCACCGGTGGGTTGGCCAGTCGCCAGTTGGCCTGGGAGAGCTCCTCGGCGGTCATGCCGATGCCGATGTCGGTCACCGAGACCATCACCCCGCCGCCGTCGATGCGGTTGCTGGAGACGATGACCTTGGTCTCACGCGGGGAGAAGGAGATCGCGTTCTCCACGAGCTCCGCGATCAGGTGGACGACGTCGTTGACGGAGGTGCCCGCCACGGACACTCCCGCGGACAGCTGCAGGTCGACCCGCTCGTAGTTCTCGACCTCCGACAGCGAGGCGCGGACCACGTCGATGAGCGGGACCGGCTGGCTCCACCGGCGGGCGGGCTCCTGGCCCGCGAGGACGAGGAGGTTCTCGGAGTTGCGGCGCATGCGGGTGGCGAGGTGGTCGAGGCGGAAGAGGCTGCCGAGCCGGCCCTCGTCCTGCTCGCCCTGCTCCAGGCTCTCGATGAGGGAGAGCTGGCGCTCGACCAGGGTCTGGCTGCGCCGGGAGAGGTTGACGAACATCGAGTTGACGTTGCTCCGCAGCGTGGCCTCCTGGCCCGCCAGTCGCACGGCCTCGCGGTGGACCTCGTCGAAGGCCCGGGCCACCTCACCGATCTCGTCGTCGGAGGCGACGCCGATCGGGGTGATGTCGGTGGTCGAGACCTCGCCGCTCTCGCGCATGGTCTGGACGGTCTCGGGAAGACGCTGGCCGGCGATGGACAGCGCCTCGGTGCGGAGCCTGCGCAGCGGCCTGACCAGCGAGCGCGCCATGACGGCGGTGATGATCAGGACCAGGAGGAGCAGCAGTCCGCTCAGCCCGGCGGCGATCAACGCGCCGCGCTGCTCGGTCGCCTGCAGGACCTCGCTCTGCATGATGAGGGCGCCGGCGACCTCTTCCTCCACCGTGCGCATGCGCTCGACGACGTGGTTCGAGGCGTCGAGCCAGGTCGCCTGGTCGGTGAGCGCGCTTTTCGAGACGTCGACGTTCCTCAGCGGCTGGCCGTTGAGCGCCATGAAGACGGCGCGGGCGCGCATCGCCGCCGCGCGGTCCTTCTTCTGGCCGCTGACCGTGTCGTCGTAGAACTGGCGCTGTTCGACCGACGCCTCGGAGCGGAAGGTCGCGAGCTCTCCGTCGAACTGCGCGCGGGCGGCCAGCATGGCGTTGAGGCCCTCGGCGCTGAACCCCCTGACGGCGAGGGCGACGGCGAGGTTCGCCCGCTCCCTGGACACCTGTTCCTTCGCCCTCGCCAGCGCGGCGAACGCGACCGCGCCACCGGCGAGCTCCTGGTCGGAGACGCCCTGGATGATCTCGTCGTGCAGGGCGAGCAGGTCGGCGATGGTACGGGAGTACATGGCGATCGTGGGCTGGGCCGGCAGCTGGGTGTTCTCCCCCGAGGCCAGTTCGCGCACGCTCTTGATCTCGTCGATGCGACGGCGGATCTGGGTGAGCTCGGTCTCGCCCCGGGTGCCGAGGGTCTCCAGCAGACCGCTGTCGGCCATCGCGGCGTTGACGCGGGGGCTCACCTGCCCGACGGCCTCGTCGACCTCTTCGTACTGCTTGCGCAGGTTCGGCTTGCCGGTGGACGGACGGCCCTGCGCCACGAACCTGGCCGACAGGTCTCGCTCAAGCTGCAGCTCGTCGACCAGGTCGCTGAGACCCGCCGTGAGCTCGGCGGTGGTGCGCACGCGCTCGTAGTCGGCGGCGCTGCTGATCGAGCCGGTGACCCGCAGGCCTCCCAGCACGATCGCGGCCACCGTGGGAACGACGATGAGCGCGATGAGCCGCGACCTCACCCGCCAGTTCTTGAGCGCTAGCTTGCTGCCGTTTCTCGCGGACTCCTCGGAGTCGCGACCGTCGAGGTCCTGACCCGGGCCGCTCCGCGGCCGCCCCCCCTGGTTGTCGAATCCCAGGGCAGGTGCCGGCCCGGATTCGCGTTCGCTGGGGATTGACGCTGTCCTCACTGGCCTCCGCTGCCTCTCCTCGGATCGTCTGCTTGGAGGGGATCGCGTCACGCAAATGATGTGCGAGTGACGCCGACGCATCCATGGGGTAGGGGTTATTGGAGCACAGCCGGATCAGTTCGGCCAACAGCACATAACTCGCATTCTTCACTTAACGGGTACACAGCACCCGTAACCGGGCGACGACTCTCCGCCCTGTAACCACAAACTTCCACAAAGTTGCCAAACAGATTTATTGACATCTTTCGCTATGCCCGCTACATCCGCTCACCCGGTTGATTGATACGCATGTGACAACCGAGACAGCTATGACCGCTTTGTGGCTTCGGGGCGATAGGGGCGAAAGAGGCGATATTTGTAATTTGACTGATCTACTCCGCTACTCTGATCCGCGGTCGGCATACCCCCCTTTGACCAACATGCCTCCCGGGACCCTCTCCATGTCGCCCGTTGAGTTATCGCGAGTTCCGGCAGGGGCGGTCAAACGCAGCTAAGGAGACCCATGAGGTTCAAACTTGCGAGCCGGGCCGTCGTCGCAGGAGTGGCCGCGGCCCTCGTGCTCACCGCCTGCGGAGGATCTGACACCCCCACTGACACCACCGCGGCGAACGCGGGTGGCCTGGAGAAGACCAGCCTCAAGATGGGGGCGCTGCCGATTCCCGACTCCGCCGCACTCTACATCGCCAACAAGAGGGGGTTCTTCAAGGAGGAGGGGCTCACCGTCGACATCGAGCCGGTGCCCGGCGGCGCCCAGGCCCAGCAGGGCCTCATCGGCGGCAGCCTGGACGCCACGCAGACCAACTACGTCTCCACCTTCCTCGCCGTCTCCAAGGGCCAGAAGATGAAGATCATCTCTGACCTCTACCAGGCCGCCCCCAACTCCTTCAACCTCATGGTGCCGAAGGACTCCACGATCAAGACGCCGGCGGACCTCAAGGGCAAGAAGATCGCGGTCAACAGCAAGCAGAACATCGGCACCCTGGCGGTGACCACGGTGCTCAAGACGCACGGCCTCACCGAGAAGGACGTGGAGTTCGTCGAGTTCCCCTTCCCCGAGATGGGGGCCCAGCTGGCGAGCGGGGTCGTCGACGCCGCCTGGATGACGGAGCCCGCCCTCACCGCGTCGCAGAAGGTCATCGGCGCCCAGAAGCTCGCCGACACGATGGTCGACTCCACCGCCGACTTCCCCATCGCGGGAGTGGCCGTCACCGAGAAGTTCGCCGCCGACAACCCCAAGACGGTCGCCGCCTTCCAGCGGGCGATCGCCAAGGCCCAGCAGATCGCCGCCACCGACCGCAAGGCCGTCGAGGAGATCCTGCCGACCTACACCAAGATCGACGCGGCGACCGCGGCCGTCATCACGCTCGGGTCCTTCCCCACCAGCCTCGACGAGACCCGTCTGCAGCGGGTCGCCGACCTCATGCTTGAGCAGGGCTACCTCACCAGCCCCATCCAGGCCAAGTCCATCCTTCCCGGAAACCTCGGGTGACACGGCGCAACCCGCTCGACAACAGACTGCTCTGCGGCGCCCTCGGCGTCGCGGGGCTGTTCTGCGTCATGGAGGCGGCGGGCCGGGCCGAGCTGATCGACCCGCTCGCGTTCCCGCTCGCCTCCACGGTGCTCGTCCGGGCGGCCGCTCTCGTGACGGACGGGGAGTTCCTCTCCGACGTCGCCTCGACCCTCGGCGCGTGGGCGACCGGGCTGCTGCTCACGGTCGCGATCGCGGTGCCCGCCGGGTTCCTGCTCGGCAGCCTGCCCCGCGTGGAGAGCGCGCTGCGGCCGATCGTGGAGTTCCTGCGCCCGATCCCGTCGATCGCGCTGATCCCCCTCGCGCTCGCCGTGTTCTCCGACAGGTTCGACATGAAGGTCACCCTGGTCGTCTACGCGGCGACCTGGCCCGTCCTGATCAACACGATGTACGGCCTCAAGGACGTCGACCCGCTCGCCAAGGAGACGCTCCGCAGCTTCGGGTTCGGGAAGCCGGCCGTGCTGTGGCGGGTCTCCCTGCCGAGCACCGCGCCGTTCATCGCCACCGGTGTCCGGCTGGCGTCGGCGATCGCGCTCATCGTGGCGATCAGCACGGAGCTGATCGGCGGTGGCTCCGACGGCATCGGCAGCTACGTCCTGGAGAGCGCGGGCGCGGTGGACACGACGGAGTACGTCATCGCCGCCGCCATCTGGGCCGGTGTCATCGGGGTGGTCACCAACGGCCTGTTCGTGCTCGCCGAGCGGCGGCTCTTCCGCTGGCACACCGCCCGTACGGAGGTGGTGTGATGAACGGCGCGATGCGTGCCGTCGGCCGGCTGTGGCCGGTGCCTGTCGTCGTGCTGCTGTGGGAGCTGGTCACCCGCTACCTGGAGATGCTGAGTTTCCCTCCCCCGTCGCAGATCGCCGCGAGTGGATACACGATGTGGCTGACCGGCCCCGCGGAACAGCTCTGGCTCACCGACGCGGCGCTGGAGAACCTCCCGGCGAGCGTCGGCCGCCTGCTGGCCGGATGGGTGCTGGCCGGGATCGTCGGGGTCGGCCTCGGGGTCGCCCTGGGCCGCTCCCCGCTGCTCTTCCGTCTCGTCGATCCGCTCGTCCAGTTCGCCCGCGCCATCCCTCCCCCCATGCTGCTCGCGCTGTTCCTGGCGCTGTTCGCCATCGGCCCCCGGATGCAGATCAGTTTCATCGCGTTCGGCATCGTCTGGCCGATCCTGATCAACGCCTGCGACGGCGCCAGGCACGTCGACCGTCAGCACCTGGACACCGCGTGCGTCTTCGGGCTGTCGGGCCGCGAGCGACTGTTCCGGATCATCCTGCCCTCGGCGATGCCGAAGATCTTCGCCGGTCTCCGGGTCAGCCTGTCGCTCGCGCTGATCCTCATGGTGCTCTCCGAGCTGATCGGCAGCGTCGACGGGATCGGCTTCCAGCTCCTGGACGCCCAGAGGTCGTACGACTTCCCCGGCGTGTGGGCGACCATCGTGGTGCTCGGCGTCCTGGGATACGCGCTCAACTCGGCGTTCCTCGCGGCCGAGCGACGTGCCCTGTCCTGGCACCGATCCGCCAAGCAGACGACCTGAGGACCTGTTGTGCTCGAAATCACGAACCTGTCCCATACCTACGGCAGCGGTCCGAGCGCGCACAACGCGCTGGGCGGCATCAACCTGAAGGTCGCCCAGGGCGAGCTGGTGTGCGTCGTCGGCCCCTCCGGGTGCGGCAAGTCCACCCTGCTGCGCTCCATCGCGGGGCTGCTCCGGCCCAGCGGCGGCCAGGTCACGCTCAACGGCGCCCGCGTGGAGCGGACCCCCGACGATCTGGCCGTGGTGTTCCAGGACTACAGCCGGTCCCTGTTCCCCTGGATGTCGGTGGCCGACAACGTCTCGCTCCCGCTGCGCCGCAAGGGGCTGGACAAGCAGCGCCGCAGGCAGTCGGCGCTGGAGGCGCTGGAGGAGGTCGGCCTGCGGGGCGCCGCGGCCAAATACCCGTGGCAGCTCTCCGGCGGCATGCAGCAGCGGGTGTCCATCGCCCGTGCGCTCGCCTACCGGCCCGCCCTGCTGCTGATGGACGAGCCCTTCGGCTCCGTCGACGCCCAGACCCGCGAGGATCTGGAGGACCTCACCCTGCGGGTTCGCGGCCTGCACAACATGACGATCGTGCTGATCACCCACGACATCGACGAGAGCGTCTACGTCGGTGACCGCGTCGTGGTCCTGTCCAAGGCCCCCGCCGGGATCGTGGGCGACCTGCGCGTGGACCTGCCGGGCCCCCGCGACCAGATCACCACCCGCGAGCACCCCGACTTCGTACACCTGCGCGCCGAGGTCGGCCGTCTGGTACGCGGCATGCGCAGCCCGTCGGCCTCGACCACCTGAAGACGACACGACCTTCGGAAAAAAACGGCTCCCCCTCCGGCCCGCACCCCGGAGAAGAGAGGATTCTCATGAGCGACCCACAGGCACCGGTCTGGGATGCGATCGGCGGTGTATCCCGTTTCGCCGCCCTGGCCGCGATGGCCGAGCTGGGCTGCGCCGACCACCTGCGAGACGGCGCCCTCACCGTCGACGAGCTCGCGCTGCGCTGCGGCGCCGACGCGTCCGCGCTGGGCAGGGTGCTGCGCCAGCTCGCCTCCATGGGCATGGTCACGACGGTCGCGCCCGGCACGTACGAGCTGACCGAGGCCGGTGCCGTCCTCCGCGAGGACACACCCGGCTCGTTGCGCTCCGCCGTACGGATGATCGCCGAGGACGGCTTCTGGTACGGCATGGGCAAGCTCCCGCAGACCGTTCGCAGCGGAAAGTCGGCCTTCGTGGAGCGGCACGGCCCCCTCTACGAATACCTCGGGGCCCACCCCGAGGCGGGCGCGCTGTTCGACGACTACATGGTGGCCAGGGCACAGCCGTTCGCGGACGCGGTGGCCTCCCGCTACGACTTCTCCGGCCTGCGGACCCTGGTGGACGTGGCCGGCGGCAAGGGGCACATCCTGGCCGCGGTACTGAAGGAGTATTCAGATCTCAGCGGGGTGTTGTTCGACCGGGAACGCGTGGTCAGCGGGGCTCGGAGGTTCTTCGCCGAGGCCGGTCTTGAAGATCGGTGCAGTTTCGTCGAGGGCGACTTCTTCGTCTCCGTACCCGCCGACGCGGACGCCTACCTGCTGAGCAGCGTGATCCACAACTGGTCCGACGAGGACTCCGTACGGATCCTGCGCAGCATCAGGGAGGTCATCCCCGACGACGGCCGGGTGCTGATCGTGGAGTTCGTGGTCCCGGACGACGACCGGCCGCACATCAGCAAGGACGTCGACATGCGGATGCTCGCCCTTTTCGGCGAGGGGATGGAACGCAGCACCGACGAGTACGCGGAACTCCTGGGCAAGTCGGGTTTCCGGCTCAACCGGCAGATAGAACTCACCGCCGGTTCCTCCATCATCGAGGCTCTGCCGATGTAGGAATGCGAACGACGGCCGGTGGTGTGAGGTTCACGCCACCGGCCGTCGCTGTTTTGTCCGCCTTTCAGGTGGAACCTCTTCCACCCGCGACCGCCTTTCACCCGGGATCGTTTTCGCAGGCCGTTTTCGCGCGAGGCCGTTCCCATCCGGATCACCGTCATATGACCCGCCTTTCGCGCCGTCCGGCTTTCGTCCGGCGCCGTTTTTCGCACAAAAAGAAAATGACCACCGTGAAATCGGTGGCCACATGGGCGATTGACGGCGCGTACCGTCGGACCGCGGGCGAAGACGGGTATGGGCCCCGCCCCCGAAGGGACGAGGCCCACACCGGTGACGTCAGACCCTGAGCGTCAGGACGTGCTCGACCAAGGTGATCAAGGTCGACTTCACGGCGTCGCGGGACCGGGCGTCGGTCCGGACGATGGGGATGTGCGGGGAGATCGTCAGAGCCTCCCGCACCTCCTCCTCACCGTGGACGTGCGATCCGCCGAACCCGTTGAGGGCCACGACGAACGGCAGGCCGGCCTCCTCGAAGTAGTCGATCGCCGGGAAGCTGTCGGCCAGCCGCCGGGTGTCGACGAGCACGATCGCACCGATCGCGCCCTTCACGAGGTCGTCCCACATGAACCAGAACCGGTGCTGACCCGGCGTACCGAACAGGTACAGGATCAGGTCACGGTCCAGCGAGACACGGCCGAAGTCCATCGCGACCGTGGTGGTCCGCTTCGTGGGAATGTGCGAGAGGTCGTCGACGTCCGCACTCGCCTCCGTCATCACCGCTTCCGTGGTCAGCGGCATGATCTCGGAGACCGCACCGACGAAGGTCGTCTTGCCGACACCGAACCCGCCGGCAACAACGATCTTCGTCGACGTCATTCCGGCGTCAGAGCCTGCGAAGCCCACTGAGCACCCTTTCAAGCAAATTGAGATCCGGCTTACCCGCATCCAGCGACGGCTGGTGGATCTGCACCAGGCCCTCGGCCGCCATGTCCGCGATCAACACCCGGGTCACGCCGAGAGGCATGCGCAACAGAGCGGAGAGCTCGGCAACCGAGCGCACCTGCCGGGACAGCGAGATGATCGCCTGATATTCCGTGGAGAGCGTGGTGGGGTCCACGCTCGCGAACGTCGCCGAGGAAACCAGCGCCTCGAGAGCGAGCTGCATCCGGGGAGCGGTCCTGCCCCCGGTCACAGCGTACGGGCGAATCAAACGATCTCGTCCGCTCTTGGCCTGAGGCGTGCTCGGGGGGTCGTCCCCCGGACCACGCCAACCTGGTGCGTCCATATCACCCCCCTATCGCTGAACCGACTGCAGCTCGGCCCGGAGCGCAGGCGTAAGCGCCTGGCCGGCACGCTCTGCGAGCAGTGTCATCTGGTAGGCCACGAGGCCCATGTCGCAATCCGGCGCGGCCAGCACGGCCAGCGCGGAACCGTCGCTGATCGACATGGTCAGCAGGAGGCCCCGCTGCATCTCGATCACCGTCTGTACCACAGGACCGCCCTCGAAGACCCGCGAGGCACCCTGGGTGAGGCTGATCAGACCGGCCGTGATGGCGGCGAGCTGGTCCGCCCTGTCCTTGGGGAAGCCCTGGGAGTAGGCCAGCGGGAGTCCGTCCGTGGAGACGATCACCGCGTGCGCGACTCCGGGCATCTCCTTCACGAACTCGGTGATCAGCCAGTTGAAGCCGCGAGCGGCCTGGCTGAGTTGGTTGTTCACTGCTGGTTCTCTCCCTCGACGGCGTTGGCTCGCTCGCTCATCTCAGCGCGCCCCTGCCGTACGCCTTGCTGGAAACTGGACAGACGGCTGCGTACCCGTTCCGCCGATATCGGCGGCATCGGGGGTGCCGGGGCCGCCGGGGCCGCCGAGGCGGCTCCGGGAACGAGGTTCGCCTTGGGTACCCGCTTGGGAAGGCCCGCTCCGGTCACGCCACCCTCGACGGGCTTCTTCGCGACCTCGGCGGCGGCCCAGCCCTGGTCGGACGGGGTGCTCCACGGCTGCCTCTCGGCCGCGGGCTCGGCCGGCCGCGACGGCTGCCCCTGCTGCTGCGGCGTCCGCTGCGGCAGTGGTTGTGCCTGTGGCTGCTGCGGCGTCCGCTGCGGCAACGGCTGGGCCTGCTGCGCGGGCGGCGGCGTGGAATGCGTGATCTGCGGGATGTTCTGGGTCTCCAGGCCCTGCGGACCCCGCCTCACCCGCTGTTCCATCGGCCGCGGCTTGACCTCCGGCTCCGGTTCCGGCTCGATCTCGGGCTCCGGAGTGATGGGCGCGCTGCGGCGGAACCAGTCGGATCCCACCGCCTCGAAGATCGGCAGGAACTCCTCGGGCTCCGGTTCCGTCGGCGGCACCTCGACCACGGGAAGGGCCTGGGTGTTCTCCACCGGCTCCAGCCGGCGCGGCGTCCACGGGTCGATCGCGGGCGGGTCCGGCCAGGCCGAGGGGAACGACGGCGGCGCGGTCGACGCGAGCGGGGACGACCACAGGTCCTCCACCGCCGAGGCGGGCACCACCGGCCCCGACCACATGTCCGCGGACGTCGGCATCGGCACCTGGGGAGGCGGCTGGGAAGGCGCCTGGGCGGGCGGCGTGCCGAGACCGGTCGGCTGCCGGGATCCGCGCGCCGCACCGGTCCCGAACGGGTCCGGGTTCGGAGCGGTCCCGAACGGGTCGGGGTTCACCGAGGCGAACGGGTCCTGGTTGGACATGGACCCGAACGAGCCCGGCTGGCCGTCGAAGGAGCCGGACTGCATGCCCTGCCCCGACATGGCCATCTCGGGCATCAGCGGGGACTGGGCGACCACCTGCACCGGCAGGAGCACGACGGCGCTGAGGCCACCGGTGTCCGGGCGCCTGAGCTGGACCCTGATGCCGTGGCGCATGGCCAGGCGGCCGACCACGAACAGACCCATCCGGCGGGAGACCGACAGGTCGACCGCGGGAGGCTCGGCCAGGCGGCGGTTCGCCTCGGCCAGTTCCTCGTCGCTCATGCCGATGCCGGAGTCGGTGACCGCCAGGATGACGGCGCCCGTCTCGTTGCCGTTGCTGGACACCGTGATCTTGGTGTCCTGCGGCGAGAAGAAGATGGCGTTCTCGACGAGCTCCGCGACCAGGTGGACGATGTCGTTGACGGCCTGGCCGATGATCGAGATGCCCGACTCGACCCGGAGGTTGACCCGCTCGTAGTTCTCGACCTCCGACAGCGAGGCGCGGACGACGTCGCTGAGCGGGACGGGCTCGCTCCACCGGCGGCTCTGCTCCTGACCTGCGAGGACGAGGAGGTTCTCGGAGTTGCGGCGCATGCGGGTGGCGAGGTGGTCCAGCTTGAAGAGGCTGCCCAGCCGCCCTTCGTCCTGCTCGCCCTGCTCCAGGTCGTCGATGAGGTCGATCTGCCGTTCCACCAGCGACTGGGTACGGCGGGAGAGGTTGACGAACATCGCGTTGATGTTGCTGCGCAGGCGGGCCTCGTCACCGGCGAGCCGGATCGCCTCACGGTGGACCTCGTCGAAGGCCCGGGCCACTTCCCCGATCTCGTCGCGGGAGACCACTCCGATGGAGGGCACCTCGACCTGGGGGGCGTGGTCACCGGACTCGCGCAGCACCCGGACGGTCTCGGGCAGCCGGGTGTCGGCGACCTCGAGCGCCTCGCTGCGCAGCCTGCGCAGCGGCCGCACGAGCGTGCCGGCCACCCAGGCGGTGATGAGCAGGATCATGACCAGCAGGACCAGGATCGCCGCACCGGAGATCATCGCGCTGCGCTGCTCGGCGCTCTGCATCTCCTGGCTGCGGGAGACCACCGCGGACGCCAGCCGGCGCTCGACGGTCCGCATGCCCTCCACCGCCGCGGTGGAGTCGTCGTACCAGACGGCCGCGCTCCTGGCCCAGGTGCGACCGGTCATCCGTTCCAGCGGCTTGTTCTCGCGCATGAGGGACATGACGAGGGCGCGGGTGGCGTCGGCCTGGTCGACCTTGGGGCCGTTCACCGAGTCGCGGAAGCTCTTGACGTCGGTGGCCGAGGCGGTGGCCTGGAAGGCGTTCTCCTCGCTCTGCTGGCTCCGGTAGGCGCCGAGGAGGTCGGCGGGGTCGTCGAAGTCGAACTTGCGGTCGAGGAAGCTGATCAGGAGCGTTCCCCGCTGCCTGGCGACCTGCTCCTTGGCCCGGGTCAGCGCGCCCAGCGCGAGCGCGTCTCCGATGAGGCGCTCGTCGCCGCCGCTGCGACCCAGGTCGTCGTGGAGGGTGATGAAGTCGGTGATCATCCGCGTGTACATGCCGAGGGCCGCTCGGGGGAGCACGCTCCCCTCGGCCATCAGCCTGCGCAGGCCGGGGAGCCCGTTGAGCCAGCGGCGGATCTGGGCGACCTCGGTACGGACGCGGGTGGCCTGCGAGGAGTCGAGTGCGTCGATGGCGGCCAGCACCTGGCCACTGCTCCGGTCGACCACGTCGCGCTGATCCCGCACCTTGTTGAGGTTGGCGCGGTTGGTGGCGGCGATGTACCAGGCGGTGAGGTCGCGTTCCTCGGCCATCTCGTGGGAGAGGGTGCCGAGCGAATCGACCAGCCCGGCGACCTGGCTCATCCGGCGGTATCCGTCGGCCGTGGACAGGGCCGTGGTGAGCTGGAGGCCGGTGAGAAGTACGGCCGCGGCGGTCGGGAGCAGGATCAGCGCGACCAGACGGGGACGCACGCGCCAGTTCGCCGGCAGGAGTCGACTGCCCACCCCTGACGCGCGGTGGCTCCGGCGGTCTTGTGTCATCACTGGCCTACGTAACCCCTCGCCGGATTTGGAAGCGGCGGAAGCAATTTGAGCACATCCTTTATGTCACTTCGAATGGAGTAAGTGTGGATATATCCCCACAAAAGGGACATGCGGCATCAAAGCCGTCAGGCCGGTCGGAAGGAATCCCTCACCTCCGGAGCCTGATGTTTGATCATCAGATGGCGGGTCACAGAGTATTCCTGAACCGCCTCCTGACTCATGTCCTTACCGAAGCCACTTCCCTTGACACCGCCGTGCGGCGCCTCGGACGCGATGGGCAGATGGTCGTTCACCCAGGTCACGCCCACGTCGAGCCGGTGCGAGACGCGCAGCGCCCTCGCCACGTCCCTGGACCAGACCGAGGAGGCCAGGCCGTAGGGAGTGTCGTTGGCGAGCCGTACCGCCTCGTCCTCACCGTCGAAGGGCAGGGCCACGAGCACCGGACCGAAAAGTTCTCCCTGAACGATCTCACTGTCCTGCGCCGCGCCCGAAATCAGGGTGGGCGGGTAGTAGAAACCGGGCCCTTCGAGCGGGACACCGCCGTGGAGCACCGAGGCGCCCGCGGCCGCGGCGCGCTCGACGAAGCCGTGGACGCGGTCGCGGTGCGCGGCGGAGATCAGCGGACCGATGTCGGTGGCCGGGTCCCAGGGGTCGCCCACCGTGATCTGGGCCAGCGTCGCGTGCAGCGCCTCGACCGACTCCTCGTACACGTCGCGGGAGATGTAGACCCGGGTCGCGGCGGTGCAGTCCTGGCCGGTGTTGTAGGTGGCGCCCATCGCGACGCCCCTCGCCATCTCGGACAGGTCCGCGTCGCCGAAGACCAGCGCCGGCGCCTTGCCGCCGAGCTCCAGGTGGACCCGCTTCAGCGAGCCGGTGGCGCCGCGCATGACGGCGCGGCCGGTCGCGGTGGAGCCGGTGACGCTCACCATGTCGACGCCGGGGTCGGTGACGAGGGCCTCGCCCACCTCCGCGTCGCCCAGGACGACCTGGAACAGACCGTCGGGCGCGCCGGCGCGGGCGAACAGCCGCGCCATCCTGAGCGTGGTGCCGGGGGTCTGCGGGGCGGGCTTGATGATCACGGCGTTCCCCGCCGCCAGCGCGGGACCGATCTTCCATACCGCCATGACCAGGGGGAAGTTCCAGGGGGCGATCGATCCGACGACCCCGACCGGGCGGCGTACCAGCACCGAGGTGTAGCCGGAGCTGAGCACCCCCGCGCCGGTGCCGTCCAGGGAGCGGGCCGCACCGGCGAAGAAGCGGAGGTTGTCGGCCGCGAACGGCAGCTCGCCGTCGCGGAAGACCGCGGCGGGCTTGCCGGTCTCGATGACCTCCAGCCGGGTGAGCTCCTCGGCGTCGGCCTCTACGAGGTCGGCGAAGCGCAGCAACACCCTGGACCGTTCGGCCGGGGTCGCCGTGCTCCACTCCTCGAACGCCGCGCGGGCCCGCCGCACGGCGGCGGCCACCTCCTCGATCGAGGTCTCGGCCACCTCCCGCAGGAGGTCGCCGGTCGCCGGATTGATCAACTTGCCCATGGAACTTCCCTTGTCGTGGTGATGCGAAAAGCGATCAGGCCCCTGCCCGCTCGATCAGGTCGGCCGCCTTGCGCAGGCCGTCCCTGCGGCGGATCTCCTCACCCGCGGCGGCCAGGCGCTCGCGCAGCGCGGTGTCGCCCAGCAGCCGCTCCAGCGCGCCGGTCAGCTCCTCGTCGGAGAAGCCGTAGGTGGACAGGCGCACACCGTAGCCGAGCTCGTCGACGCGCTGCGCGTTGTCGTACTGGTCCCAGAACAGGGGCAGCAGGATCATCGGCTTGCCGAAGTGCAGCGCCTCGGTGGTGGTGTTGTTGCCGCCGTGCGTGATGACGAGGTCGACCAGCGGAATGATCTTCGTCTGCGGGACGAACTCGGCGCCCCACATGTTGTCGGCCAGCTTGATCTCCTCGTGCAGCGGGCCCTTGGAGACGATGAAGCGGTACGGGGTGGTGGCCAGCACGTCGACGACCCGCTGCATGAGGCCGACGTCCGCCGAGCCGAGCGAGCCGAGCGAGAAGTAGACCAGCGGCCCCTCCTGGCCGGCGAGCGAGTCGGGGAGCTCGAAGCTCTCGTCCGTCTCGCGCACCGAGGAGTCCAGGCGGTGCCAGGAGTCGCCCAGCGGCCGGGCGTCGGTGTAGTCGGCGATCTCCGGGAAGACGTACAGGTTGAGGTCGCCCTCGTGGATGAAGTCCAGGTCCGGCAGCGCGGGGGCGCCCTGCTCGACGACCCACTCGTTGAAGGCCGTCCAGATCTCGCGGTGGGTGCGGTCGTACTCGGCGTTGAATGCGTCCCACTCGGAACGGTCGTCGGCGGGAAGCCCGGAGAAGACCGGAGCGACGCCCTCGCCGCGCACCTCCAGCGGGTTGCAGGACACGATGCGGACGAACGGCTTGCCCGCCGTCACCAGCGCGGGGAAGGCGATGACGTTGTCCTCGACGATGACATCCGGCCGGACGCGCTCGATAATCGCCTTCAGTTGAGGCTCGCAGTACTTGGCACCGTCGATAAGCGCGTCCCAGATCGGCTTGGTGACCGTCTCCAGCTGTTCCAGGGTCGACTTCCTGTATTCAGGGGCGGTGTCCCTGATGAAGTCCTTCCAGAACTGTCCCGCGTCCTGCTCCTCTTCGGAGGGCGGCGCGAGATCGACAAGGTCCTCCTCGAATCCAAGGGCCTCCAATTTACCCTTCCATGAGGCCTCAGCTGCGAAAACGACTCGATGACCGCGCTTACGAAGAATGTCACCGATGCCGATGCAGTTGTTCGTGGGCCCGTAGGCACTCTCCGGCATGAACAGGATCGTGAGCGACATCACGCCTCCTTGCGTCTAGGGGTTGCGGCTCTTTAGGAATGATTCAATTCTCGGCTGGCAAAAACGCGGGGAAAGGGCCACTATGGACCCCGGCACAGAGCGTGGTTTTCAACGAACGGGGGAGTATGACGCGCAAGGGACGGGCGGACCGGCGCCTGGATCTCATCGCGGCCGCACACCGGGCGATCGTCCGGCACGGCACCGAGGGGGTGCATCTCAACCACGTCGCCGAGGAAGCCGGTCTCACGTCCGGAGCGGTCCTCTACCACTACCCGCGCCTGAGCGAGCTGCTCGTCGACGCCCACCACGCCGGGATGGAACGCTTCTACGAGCAGCGACTCAAGCGGATCAGCGGGATGCGCGACCCCGCGGAGAAGCTCGTGGTGACCATCCGCTCGGGGCTGCCGCACGGCCCGGACGATCCGGACGTCCGGCTGCTCAACGAACTCGGCGGCGCCGCGGCCCGCAACAGGATGTACGCCCTCCTGCTGACCACCCTCTACGACCGCCAGGTCTCGCTCTACCAGAGCATCCTCGACACCGGGGCCGCCCTGGAGACCTTCAGGCTGTCGGGCGACTCCCTGCCCATCGCCCGCAACCTGGTCGCGCTCGAAGACGCGTACGGCTATCGCATAACGGCCCGCCACCCGGTTATCGGCCCGCAGGAGGCGGCGGAACTCATCCTCGTCTACGCCAGGACCGCGACGAACAACCCGCTCAAGTCTTCTCATTGAGGGATCAGCACTCCGTCCCCGTCCGCCCAGCCGAGCGCGACGACGGAACCCGCCCGCACCTGCGTGGCCCCCGGGGTGGCCACCAGGACGGGCGTGGAGCGCCCGCCCACCTGGACCGACACGTGCGAGACGCCGCCGAAGAAGCTCACGTCGACGACCTCGCCGCGCAGCACCCCCTCGTCCCCGATCCTGAGCCGCTCCGGCCGTACGGCGAGCAGCGCGGGCGTGCCGTCGGGCAGGTTCGAGACGCCAGGAAGGATGCCGAGCCCGTCGCCGGCCAGGCCGACCGAGCAGGCCCTGCCGGGGAAGATGTTGTTCGCCCCCACGAAGTCGGCGACGAACGGGGTGCGCGGGCGCTCGTACAGCTCCACCGGGGCGTCCACCTGCTCGACCGAGCCGGCGTTGAAGACCGCGATCCTGTCGGCGAGCGACATCGCCTCCTCCTGGTCGTGGGTGACCACGACGAAGGTGATGCCGACCTCGTTCTGCAGCCGCTTGAGCTCCAACTGCATCTCCGCGCGCACCTTCTTGTCCAGCGCGGACAGCGGCTCGTCGAGCAGCAGCAGGCGCGGCCGCTTCACGATCGCGCGGGCGAGCGCGACCCGCTGGCGCTGCCCGCCGGAGAGCTGATGCGGCCTGCGCCCGGCCATGGCGTCCAGCCCGACCTTCTCCAGCACCTCGTCGACCCTGCGGCGGATCTCCGCCCTGCCCAGCCTCTCCCGCTCCAGGCCGTAGGCGACGTTCTTCGCCACGGTCATGTGCGGGAACAGCGCGTACGACTGGAACATCAGGTTGACCGGGCGGCGGTGGGCCGCCTGGCCCAGCAGGTCGTCGCCGTCGAGCGTGACGGAGCCCTCGTCGGGTGTCTCGAAGCCCGCCAGGATCCGCAGGAGCGTCGTCTTGCCGCAGCCGCTGGGACCGAGCAGCGCGAAGAACTCGCCCTGCCGGATCTCCAGGGAGACGTCCGACAGCGCCGTGACGTCGCCGAACCGGCGGCTGACACCTGTGATCTTCAGCATTAGGACAGCGACTCCGTCAGTCGGGTCATCCGCTGGGTCACGATGACCGCGGTGAAGCTCACCAGCAGCAACAGCGTGGCCAGCGCGTTGATCTCGGGGGTGACCCCGAAGCGGACCATTGAGTAGATGACGATGGGCAGGGTCGGCGTGGTGGGCGCCGCCGTGAAGTACGCGATGACGAACTCGTCGATCGAGAGGGTGAACGCCAGCAGCGCCCCCGCCATGATGCCCGGCGCCAGCTGCGGCAACGTCACCCGCAGGAACGTGGTGAACGGCGTCGCCCCCAGGTCTCTGGACGCCTCCTCCAGTGAGGTGTCGGCGCCGGTGAGCCGGGTGCGGACCACGGCGGTCACGAACGCCATGCCGAAGACCGTGTGGGCGAGCAGCACCGAGTGCAGCCCGAGGGTCGACTTGATCGTGGCGTAGAACATCAGCAGCCCGATGGCGAGCACCAGGTCGGGCAGGATCGCGGGCAGCACGCCGAGCGCGTCCAGCGTCCGCGACCTGGTGTGCCTGGCCAGGCCCACGGCGAGCAGGGTGCCGAGCACCGTGGCGAGCACGGTGGAGCCCGCGGCCACGACGAGGGTGTTGACCAGTCCTTCGCGGATCTTGGCGTCTCTGGCGAGGACGCCGTACCAGTCCAGGCTGAAGCCCTCGTAGACGTAGGGGGACTCGCCCGCGTTGAACGACATCACGACGAGCACGACGATCGGCGTGTAGAGGAAGACGTAGGTCACCCAGAAGGGGACGTACAGCAGGCGTGATCTACGCACGTCGGGTACTCCAGGCCTGCAGGAGCAGCAGGACGATCAGCACGGCGATCAGCGCCAGCGCGAGGGTGGACCCGAACGGCCAGTCGCGCGCCTTGAGGAACTGGTCCCTGATCAGGTTGCCGACCATGATGGAACGGCCGCCGCCGAGCAGCTCGGGGATGACGAAGTTGCCGAAACTCGGCACGAAGACGAACAGGCAGCCGGTGAGCACCCCCGGCAGGGTGAGCGGCAGCGTCACCGACACGAACGTGCGCGCGGGTGAGGCGCCGAGGTTCGCCGAGGCCTCGCGCAGTTGCGGGTCGAGCTTCTCGATCGCCGCGTACAGCGGCAGGACCATCAGCGGGAGGTACGAGTAGATCAGGCCGGTGACGATGGTGCCCTGGTTGTAGAGCAGTTCCAGCGGTCTGTCGATCAGCCCCAGGTCCATCAGCGTGCTGTTGACCAGGCCCGGACCGCTCAGCAGGATGATCCAGGCGTAGATGCGGACCAGGAAGTTGGTCCAGAACGGCAGCACGATCGCCACCAGGGCGATCGTCTTCCACTTCCGCGGGAGCTGGGCGATGAGATAGGCCGTCGGATAGCCCACCAGCAGGGCGATCAGTGTCGCGATCGTGGCCAGCTTCAGCGAGCCGAGCACGATCTCCAGATAGAGCGGGTCGAGCAGCCGGGTGAAGTTCTTCCCGGTGACCTCGTAGACCACCCCGCCGAACCGGCCCCTGCGGAAGATCGTGAAGCTGATGAGCAGGGCGAGCGGTACCAGCAGGAAGACGAGCAGGTAGATCAGGCCGGGCCCCAGGAAGACGAGCCTTCCCAGCGCACGCGACCGGCGCGCCCGCGATCTCGCGGACGCGCCGGAAACGGCGGAACGTGTCACTGCTTCGCCGTGACCTCGGTCGCGAGCTGGGTGAACTTGGCCGAGTCCTCGCCCAGGTCGATGATCGACTCGCCCTTGAGCAGGTCGGAGGGGCTCATCTGCAGCGGGGCGTTGTCAGCCTTGAGCTTGGGGTCCAGCGCGTCCATCGCGGCCTTGTTCGGGACCTTGTAGAGGATGTTCTCCGCGGCCCAGGCGTGGACCTTCGGGTCCAGGATGTAGTTGATGAAGGCGTGTCCCGCCTCCTTGTTCTTGGAGGACTTCAGCACGACCATGGTGTCCACCCACAGGTCGCTGCCCTCCTTCGGCACCACGAACTTGATGTTCTTCTCGGTGGTCGGGCACCAGCCGTCCCACGCCTCGACCATCACGGCCTCGCCGCTCTTGAGCATGTCTCCGAAGGTGACGTCCTCGTACTTGAGCAGCTTCGGCTTGGCCTCCTCCAGCTTCGCCTTGACCTTGGCGAGCTCCTCGTCGCTCCTGGTGTTGACCGAGTAGCCGAGTGCCTTGATGGCGGGAAGGGCGAGCCAGCGCTCGGTGGTCATCATCGTGACCTTCTTCACCGCGTCCGCCGGCGGGTTGAGAATATCGTTCCAACTCGTCGGAGGCGTCTTCACCAGGTCGGTGCGGTAGCAGATGCCCGTGGTGCCCCAGGTGTAGGGGACCGAGAAGACGTTGCCCTTGTCGTAGGACAACTCCTTGGCCTCGGGGTAGAGGTTCGCGAGGTTGGGGATCAGCTCGGGGCTGAGCTGCTCGAGCAGTCCGGCCTCGTTGAGCGCCTGGGCGTACTGGCCGGAGACGAAGGCCACGTCGATGCCGGTGTCGGCGCCGCTGGTGAGCTTCGCCATGACGTCCTCGTTGGTGGCGTGCTCCGTCACCTTGAGGGTCGTCTTGAGGTTGTCCTTGATCCTCTGGGGCAGGTCCTCGGGCGTATAGCCTGTCCAGACAGAGATGGTGATGCTCTGCTTGGAAAGGTCCGCGTTGGGGTTGAGCTGCGCCGCCGAGGCACCGGCGGCGGGCGCGGCCGAGTCCGCGGCCTCCCCGCCACATGCCGAGACTGCGAGCGCGAGACCGGCGGCCAGGGCGGCGGCCGGAAGACGACGGGTGTACCGGATGCGGGACACGACCGCTACTCCTTCAGAATTCAGTGTAAGTGGGGTAGACCGGCCGTAAGGGACACGGCAGACCAAAGCAGGAGTGTTGCAGTCAACATTAACTTGAGCAAGACTTCCACCGACATCACCACTGGAGAGTTTGGTCCGTTTGTTAAATCCTGCTTCAATCTGGCACCGGATCGACACGGTCCCCAGGGCCGGCGACGGGCGGACCAGCGAGCTCGTCGAGGCTCTGACCTGTGATGTTCCCGCCCCATTCGGTGTGCGGAGATTCCACTCACTCCCCGTAACGATCACTCCTCTTTCCTCAATCGACACTCAATCGTCATCGAGGGCAGCGGCCGAACGAGGGTTCGAGGTCGATCAGACCAACTATTCGGTGGTCGTCGGCGAGAAGGTCGTTGTGAAATGGCTCACCACGCCCGCGCCGCTCCCCCACCCCACACCCGATATGTTCGCGCACCTCACGTCGGTCGGTTTCACCGCGACCGCGACGCCGTACGCGTCCGTCTCCCGGCGCGCCGACGACGGCTCCGAGCTGCTGCTCGCCCTCGTCACCGCGTACCTGCCCGGGGCCGGTGACGGCTGGGAGTGGTGCGTGGACGAGGCCGTCTCGCACGGCACCTCCTTCGCCGTCGACCTTGGCGTCCTCGCCGCCGACCTGCACACGGCGATGGCGACCCCCTCCGCGACCTTCCCCACCCCCGTCAGGCGGTCGGACGCGGTACGGGCGGGAGAGAGCCCGTGGTCCCTCCGGGCGGGCGAGGCCCTGGCGGAGGCCCTCGCGCTGACCGACGGCGAGGACGGCGACTGGCTCGCGGAGCGCGCCGACGCGCTCCGCGCCGAGCTGGCGCCCCTCGCCCGGGTGGGGGCCACCCCGTTGATCCGCATCCACGGGGACCTGCACGTCGGCCAGATCCTGCGCTGGCGGGACGGCTACGCGGTGATCGACTTCGACGGCAACCCGACCGTCGCGGGCGCCGACCCCTTCCAGCCCGCGGCCCGCGACCTCGCCCAGCTCACCATGAGCCTCGAACACGTCGGCCAGGTCGCGATCAGGCGCCGCGACGCGGACCCCGCGGTGATCGCCGGGTGGTCCGCCACGGCCCGCGCCGTCCTGGAGTCGGCCTACCTCGGGCGGCTGGACGAGCTGGGGCACGCCGCCCTGCTGGACCGTTCCCTGCTGCGCCCCTTCGAGATCGAGCAGGAGTGCCGCGAGCTCGTCTACGCGGCCAGGCATCTTCCCCGCTGGCGCTACGCCCCGATGGGCGTGCTGCGCTCCCGATACCGCTGACCTCGGCGAACCCACCGAACCGGCCGAACCCGCTGTTCCCCACGAAGGAGACCCCGTGATTCCCGACCTGTACCTCGCCGACCTGGAGGCCAAGCCCGCCGCACTGGCCGCCCTCGCCGGCACCCTGGAGGCGGGCGATCCCTTCGCGGGGATTCCCGCCGGGATCCGGCGGGTGCTCCTCCTCGGCATGGGCAGCTCCCGGTACGCCGCCCAGGTGGCCGCGCTGCGCCTGCGGGCCGCCGGGATCGACGCCGTGGCCGAGTACGCCTCCGCCGCGGCGTCCTACCCGCCGAGCCCCGACACCCTGGTGGTCGCCATCTCCGCCACCGGCGGCAGCCGGGAGACCCTGGACGCGGTCGCCCGCCACCGGGGCCGGTCCTTCGTCCTCGCGCTGACCAACCACCCGGACTCGGCCGTCACCGAGGGCGCCGACCTGGTGGTCCCGATGGTGGCGGGCGAGGAGCGCGGCGGTGTCTCCTGCCGGACCTTCCAGCACACCCTCGCCCTGCTCCTCGCACTCGGCGAGCGTCTCACCGCATCGGGCGGGGACGTGCCCGGGTTGATCCGCCGTACGGCCGAGGCCACCGCCGACCTGCTCGACCGCCGCGACGAGTGGCTGGAGCCGGCCGCGACGCTGCTCGACGGCCCGAACGGCGTCTACACGATCGCTCCCGCCGAGCACCTGTCCTCGGCCGAGCAGTCGGCCCTGATGTTCCGCGAGGGGCCCCGCAGGGCGGCCGACGCGTGCGAGACCGGTGACTGGGCCCACGTGGACGTCTACCTCACCAAGACCCTCGACTACCGCGCCATCCTCTTCCCCGGCTCCCGCTACGACGAGCAGGCCATGGACTGGATCCGGCAGCGCGGCTCCACCGTCCTGACGGTCGGCGGCGAGCTTCCCGGCGCCAAGGCCTCCGTCCGCTACCGCCACGACGACGACCCCGACGTGGCGCTCCTGACCGAGACCCTGGTGGCCGAGCTCGTCGCCGCCCGCTGGTGGCTCGCCTGAGACCGGCGTCCGCTCCGCCTGACGCGGTACGCCCGCCGTCCCACGCGCGTACCGGATCTCCGTGAGACGCGGCGCGTGCGAGGAACGGGCCTATTCCTTGAGGTGGTTGAGTACGCGTTCGAGGAGGTCGGGCCCGGGACCCGCCGCGCTGACCCGGGGGTGGTGGATCCGCACCAGCCCTTCGGACTCCATGTCGGAGACCAGGACGCGGGTGACGCCGAGGGGGACCCCCAAAAGCGCGGATATCTCAGCGATCGAGCGGATACTTCGGCACAGATCGCTGATGAAACGATATTCCCGGATATAGGAGAGGCCGAGCGGGGCCGTGGTCGTGGTCGAGACGAGTGCCTCCATGGCGAGCTTGGAACTCGGGACGACCCGCCCCCCGGTCACCGCGTACATCCGGATCAGCGAGCTCTCCTCCTCGGCCGGCTCCTCGTCCTCGTCCTCGGACGCGTATCCGAAGCGCCCGCCCCGCCGGGCCGCGGCCGTCTCCTCCTGAGCCTCGTATCCCCGCGCCCCGGCCGCGCCGACGAACGGCACGAACCCCGGCCTCTCCTCCGGCGAGCCGTATCCCCGCGCCCCGGCGGAAAACCCGTACCGAGGCGTGTCGTCCCACCGCTCCTGCCATGAGGAGGCCCGGCCGTCGGGAAGCTCCCGCCCCTGGTCCCGGTTGTCGGCCCGCACGCTACCCCTCCCTGTCCGGGAGCTCGTTGCGTGCCCTGCGCACACCCTCCTGGAAGCTCGACATGCGGCTGCGCATCTGCTCCGGCGAGAGGCGCGGCGCGTCCGGCGCGGGGGACGGCTCGGGTCCCGCGACCGGCGCGACCGAGCCGGGGACCAGGTTGGCCCGGGGGGTGCGTCTGGGCAGGCCGGCCTCGGTCGTACCGCCGTGCGCCGGAGCGCTCACCGCCTGCGCGGCCTGCCAGCCGCTGTCACCGGGCGAGGTCCACGGCTCCGGCTCGACCGGCGACCCCTCCGGCGCGGAGTCGTCGGGAGCGTCGTCCGCCTCGGGGCGGGCCGTCTCCGCACCGGAGTCCCCGGCGGGATCGGCGATCCGGAACCAGGCGGACTCGACCGCGGCGAAGATCGGCAGGAAGTCGTCCTCCCGCTCGGCCGGGACCTCGCCGGCGAGGGGGTCGGACGCTCCCGGAAGAGGGTCGAACAGGCCGGGGGGCGGCTGCGGGAACTCCCCTCGCTCCCCCGGAGGACGGAACCGCTCCGCGGGCGGGCTCCACACGTTCCGCTCGGTCGCGTCCGGCCCGCCCTCCTCGGTGAGAGGTGCCTGCGTGACCGTGGGCGCCGCGAACACGGGAACTCCCCGGTGCGGGAACGGCGCGGGCGCGTCACCCGGGACGTGCGGGAACGGCGAGTCGGGTGAATCGGGCGCCTCACCGGGGAACAGGTGACCGGTCTCGCCCCGCGGGAAGCCGACCACACCGGCGGGCAGCCCCGCGCTCGGCGACGTACCGGGGAAGACGGCCGAGGGCCGCGAGGAACCGGGCATCTGTTCCCCGATGGGCGGCAGGACGAGAAGCGACTCCGGGAGCAGGACCATCGCGGCCAGACCGGAGTCCTGCGGGCGGAGCTGGACGCGGATACCGTGCTTGAACGCGAGGCGGCTGACGACGAACAGACCCATGTGGCGGGCGACCGAGGCGTCGGCGGCCTGCGGGTTCGCCAGCCGCCAGTTGGCCTCGGAGAGCTCGTCGAGCGTCATGCCGATGCCCTTGTCGGTCACCGACACCATCACACCACCGCCGTCGATCCGGCTGTCGGACACCGTGACCCTCGTGGTCGGCTGCGAGAACGAGACGGCGTTCTCGATCAGCTCGGCGAACAGGTGGACCACGTCGCTCACCGCGGGACCCGCGACGGCGACCTCCGCCCGGACCCGGTTCGTCACCCGCTCGTAGTTCTCCACCTCCGACAGCGAGGCCCTGACCACGTCCATCAGCTCGACCGGCTGCCTCCAGCGCCGCGCCACCTCCTGTCCGGCGAGGACGAGCAGGTTCTCGCTGTTGCGGCGCATCCGGGTGGCGAGGTGGTCGAGCTTGAACAGGTCCGCCAGCCGCTGGTCGTCGCGCTCGCCGCGCTCCAGCCGCTCGACCAGGGTGAGCTGGCGTTCCACCAGGGTCTGGCTCCGCCTGGAGAGGTTGACGAACATCGCGTTCACGGTGTTGCGCAGCCTCGCCTCCTCCCCCGCCAGCCGGACCGCCTCCCGATGGACCTCGTCGAACGCCCTGGCGACCTCGCCGATCTCGTCACGCGACAGTACCCCGATCGGCGACACGTCGGCGACCATGCTCTCACCGTGTCCACCGTGCGATTCGCGAACCCGCTGGACGTACGCGGGCAATCTCTCCCCCGCGACCTCCAGGGCCTCCCTGCGCAGCCGCCGCAGCGGCCTGACCAGCGAGCGCACCACCCAGATGGTGACCACCAGCACGAGCGCCATCAGGGCGGCGACGGCCGCGGCGACCATCAGGGCACGGTTCTGCTCGTCGTCGCCGAGTTGCTGGCTGCGCGCGACGATGACCTGGGCGTGCCGCTCCTCTGCCCCGCGCATGTGGCCGATGGTGACGGTGGCCGCGTCGTACCACTCCTTGGCGTCGTCCTTCCGCTCCAGGTCCAGGCCCTTCAGCGAGTCGCCGGAGGCGGCGCGGAGCAGGACCAGCTCGCGGATGAGGTCGGCGCGTTCCGCGGTGCGGCCGTTGACGGTCTCGTCGAAGAGGCGGCGCTCCCTGCTTCCGGCCTCGGCGGCGAAGGTCCTGCGCTCGTTGCGCTCGATGGAGATCGCGCCGAGGAACTGCTCCATCTGTCCCTGCTCGAACCGTCCCGCCACGAGCACCACCGCGAGCAGCGCCCGTTGGAGGGAGAGTGCCTCCTTGGCGCGGGCGAGCGCGTCCAGGGTGAGCGCCTGGCCGAAGAGGACGTCGTCGTCGCTGCCCTTGCCGAGTTCGTCGTGCAGGGAGAGCAGGTCGGCGATGACCAGGGAGTAGGCGGCGATGGTCGCGTCGGGCAGCAGCGTCGACTTCAGTGCCTGCTCGCGCAGCAGGTGAAGGTCGTCCAGACGGGTGATCGCGCTCTCGACCTCGTCCCTGGTACGCCCGCTCACCCCCTCACCGAGCAGCGAGCCGCTCTCGCGGACGCGCTCCGCGGAGCCGTCGACCAGATCCATCTGGGCCCTGATGTTCCTTACGCCGCCCTCAGGGCGGCCGAGGGCGATGAACCAGGCGGTGCGATCGCGTTCCTCGGCCAGCTCATGGGTGAGCGCGCCGACGCGGGCGGAGAGCCGGGCGAGGTCGTTGACCCGCTGGTAGTCGCCCGCCGCGCGCAGCGAGGCCACTACCTGGACACCGCCGAGCAGCACCGCGGCGATGGAGGGCACCAGAACGAGCGCGACGAGACGACGGCGCACCCGCCAGTTCCGCAGGCGCAGGCGGCTGCCCGCGCCCTGGATCTCGTGTGTACTCACCGAACGCTGCCCTCTCGGTGGATGAACCCCTGGCCGAATTTCCCGTGGTTCCCGGCAATTCGAGCACATATCAACCGGTGGGGCCAAGCGAACGAAGCTCTATAGATGCGTATTCGTGGTGAAGCAGGGACCGCATCCGGAGCTCCAGCTACGACTGGAACTCCGGTTCTGGTCAGCCGAATAATCTTATTAGGAACTTCCGGACCTCTATGGCCGTTTGCATCGTTCCAAACAGAGGAGGATGGAGGCATCCCCGACGAGCTCCCGAGGAGCGTGACATCGTGATGCACGATATTCGCGATTCGCGCTATACCTCGCCCCCCTGCATCCGTAGTTCTCACCGTGCACCCCGGCCCGCCGAGCCCGGGTGGCGGGCCCTGGAGGAGACCGTGGCCACACCCGGCGACGCCGCGCGTCAGGTTCGCGGCTCCCGCTCGACCGTTCGTGTCCTGCCGGCGCTCATCGCACTGCTCCTCTCACTCGCCGCCTGCACCGGGGAGGCGGTCGCGCCCGCGCCCCGGGCATCCGACGGCGAGACCGTGAGGATCGCCGTCAACGGCTGGGCGGGCTCCGAGGCGAGCGCCGCGGTCGTCGGCCGCCTGCTCACCCAGGAGCTCGGCTACCGGGTGGAGACGGTGAGGCTCGACCCGCTCCGGTCCTGGGAAGGGCTGGAGAGGGGCACGGTGGACGTGATCGTGGAGAACTGGGGGCAGGAGGCCCTGAAGCGGACCTACATCGAGGAGAAGAAGGTCGCGGTCTCCGCGGGAAGGAGCGGCCCCACGGGGGTCGTCGGCTGGTACGTCCCCCAGTGGATGGCGGACGAGCATCCCCAGATCACCGACTGGCGGCAGCTCAATAAGTACGCACATCTCTTTAAAACGGATAAATCCGGTAATTTAGGTCAACTGCTCGACGGGGATCCCTCGCATGTCACCAACGACGAGGCCCTGGTCCGCAATCTCGGCCTCCACTACAGGGTCGTCCACGCGGGCAGCGAGAAAGCGCTGATCGACGCGGCCAGGCGGGCGACCCGCAACCGGACCCCGCTGCTGATGTACTTCTACGAGCCACACTGGCTTTTCGGCCAGATCAAACTGGCGAAGGTCAACCTTCCGCCGTACGCGATCGGCTGCGACGCCGACCCCGCCAGGATCAGGTGCGACTACCCGCCGTACCTGCTCGACAAGATCGTGAGCAGGCGGTTCGCCGACACCGGCGGCAGGGCCTACGAACTGGTCAGGAACTTCAACTGGACGAGCGAGCAGCAGAACGCGGTGGCGAGCGACATGACCGACAATGGCCTCGGCGCCCCCCAGGCGGCCCAGAAATGGATCGACGCCAACAAACTAACCTGGAAGGAGTGGGTGCCGGGCTGACGACTCCCGGCTCACGCCCCGCCGGGGAAGACCCGGACCCCTTCTCCGGAGACGACCCCGCCGAGCACGGAACCGTCCCGGAGAAAACGCCGGACTACGCGGACGTCCCAGAGGCCGTGCGGACCCGCAGAACATGCTCGACCAGAGTGATCAGCGTGCGCTTGACGGAGTCGCGGGAGCGGGCGTCGGTCCGCACGACGGGAATGTGCGGAGCCAGCGTCAGCGCCTCCCGCACCTCCTCCTCGTGGTGCGGGAACTCCCCGTTCCAGCCGTTGACACCGACCACGAACGGAAGCTTGGCCTCCTCGAAGTAGTCGATCGCCGGGAAGCCGTCCGCGAGCCGGCGGGTGTCGATCAGAACCACCGCGCCGATCGCGCCGCGGACCAGGTCGTCCCACATGAACCAGAACCGGTGCTGACCCGGCGTACCGAACAGGTACAGGATCAGGTCACGGTCCAGGGAGAGCCGGCCGAAGTCCATCGCGACCGTGGTGGTCGTCTTGTGAGGAGTCAGCCCGAGGTCGTCGATCCCGGCGCTGGCGTCGGTCATCACCGCCTCCGTGGTCAGCGGCAGAATCTCCGACACCGAACCCACGAACGTGGTCTTGCCGACACCGAACCCGCCCGCGACAACGATCTTCGTTGACGTCAGGCCACTCTGGCTAGAGCCTGCGAAGTCCACTGAGAACCCTTTCGAGCATGTTGAGGTCCGGTTGTCCCTCGTTGAGATGCGGCTGGTGGATACGGACGAAGCCCTCATCGACCATATCGGCCACCAGCACGCGGGCCACGCCGAGCGGAACCTTCAGGAGAGCGGATATCTCGGCGACCGAACGATACGAACGACAGAGCCTGATGATCGCATCCTGTTCGGGAGTGAGCAGCGCCAGGTCCTCCTCCATGATGAAGGAGGAGGAGACCAGTGCCTCCATCGCCAGGTGGAAACGAGGCTCCGACCTGCCACCGGTCACGGCGTACGGGCGGAACAGAGGCTCGTCGTCCTCGGTTCCGTCAATCCCGAGCACGGGCCTCTCCCGTGATGAGACCGAACGGGAGCGCGGTCATCACCGGCCCCGGGAAGACTGCAGCTCGGCGCGGAGCGCCGGGGTGAGCACCTGTCCCGCCCGCTCGACGAGCAGGGTCATCTGGTAGGCCACCAGACCCATGTCGCAGTCGGGGGAGGCGAGCACGGCGAGCACGGAGCCGTCGCTGATCGCCATGACCAGCAGCAGGCCACGCTCCATCTCGACCACGGTCTGGGTGACGGCGCCCCCCTCGAACACCCGCGAGGCACCCACCGTCAGGCTGAGCAGTCCCGCCGCGACCGCGGCGAGCTGATCCGCCCTGTCCGGCGGAAACCCCTCGGAACTGGCGATCCTCAGCCCGTCGGCGGAGACGCACACCGCGTGCGCGACACCGGGTGTGCCACGGACGAACTCGGTGATCAGCCAGTCGAACCTGCGTGCCTCATGACTCAGGGTCGTCACGAGCCTTCCTCCTCGTCAACCAGGCTTCTGGTGGTGGTTTCGACTACTTCGGCGCGGCCCCGCCGTACGCCTTGCTGGAAGCTCGACAGACGGTTGCGCACCCTGTCCGGCGACAGGGGCGGCATGGGGCTGGCCGGTACGGCCGCGGCCGTACCGGGTACGAGGTTCGCCTTGGGGGTGCGTTTGGGCAGCCCCGCAGCGGTCACCCCGCCGAGCGAGGGTTCACTCGCCGCCTGGGCGGCGCGCCACCCGGCGTCGGCCGGGGTGTTCCAGCTGTCGGGCTCCTCCGCCGGAACGGACTGCTCGGCGGCCACCGCCCCCTCCTGCTCTCTCGTCCGCGGTGTCTCGTGAGCCGGCATGCCGGTCGGGGGTGTCGGCTCCTCCGGCTCGTAGGACCCGCCCTCCGGCCCGGCGCCCTCGGAGCGGCGGAACCAGGCGGACTCGATCGAGGCGAAGATGGGCAGGTACTCCTCCTGCTCGGCTTCGAGCGAGGAGACGCCCACCGTGGGCATCTCCTCCGCCGTCTCCTCGTACGAGGACTGGCTCCAGGCGGAGAAATCGGAGGCGGGAGGAGCACCGTTGCCGTTGACCTGACGCTTGGGCAGGGGCTGGCCGCCTCCCTCGGAGGCACCGGAGGAAACCGGCCAGTCCTGGGCCGGGCGGTCGGCGGAGCCGAACGAGGGCAGATCCACGGACGCCTGCCCGAACGAGGTCTGTCCGAAAGGATCACGTCCGAACGGGTCCTGCCCGAACGGAGACTGCCCCTGCTCGAACGAGGGGTGGGTGTGTCCCAGCCCCGGCTGGGACTGCCCGTAGGAGAACTGCTGAACGGGCGGGCGACCCGCGGTGGACGGCTGGGCGGAGAGATCCCGCGAGGAAGCCTGCTCGCCACCCCACGAGGGCGTCTGCACCGGCTGGGGTGCCTGGACGACGAGCGCGGGCGGGAACAGGACCATGGCGACGAGACCGCCGCCCTCCTGCGGGCGCAGCTGGACCCGGATGCCGTGGCGCAGCGCGAGGCGGCCGACCACGAACAGGCCCATGCGCCGCGACACCGAGACGTCGACGACGGGCGGGTCGGCCAGCCTGCGGTTCGTCTCGACCAGTTCCTCGTGGGTCATGCCGATGCCCGGGTCACTCACCGCGAGCAGTGCGCCGCCGCCCTCGATCATGCTGCTGGAGACCACGACCTGGCTCGTCCGGGGGGAGAACTGGATGGCGTTCTCCACCAGCTCGGCGACCAGGTGCACGATGTCGTTGGCGGCGCTGCCCGCGACCGAGATCGTCCGGTGCACCTTGACCTGGACCCGCTCGTAGTCCTCGACCTCCGACAGGGAGGCGCGGACGACGTCGACGAGCTTGGCCGGCTGGCTCCGCCTGCGGGTCGGCTCGTGACCCGCGAGGACCAGGAGGTTCTCGGAGTTACGCCGCATGCGGGTGGCCAGGTGGTCGAGCTTGAACAGGTCGGCCAGGCGGCGGCCGTCCTCCTCGCCCTTCTCCAGACCGTCGATGAGCGAGATCTGCCGCTCGACCAGGGTCTGGGTGCGCCGCGACAGGTTGACGAACATCGCGCTGATGTTGGACCTGAGCTCGGACTCCTCGGAGGCGAGGCGGACGGCCTGCCGCTGCACCTCGTCGAAGGCCCTGGCGACCTCCCCGATCTCGTCGCTGGTGTCGATCGAGATGAGGTCGACGTCGGGCTCACGGGCGTCGCCGGAGACCCGGAGCCGTCGCACGATCTCGGGAAGCCTGAAGCTCGCGACCTCCAGCGCCTCGGCGCGCAGGCGACGCAGCGGCGTCACCATCGAGCGGGCGATGACGACCGTGAGTCCGAGCACCAGCAGGAGCAGCAGCAGGATCAGCCCCGCGGTGATGATCGCGTTGCGCTGCTCGGCGTCCTGCAGATCCCTGGCCCTGGTGACCACGTCACCGGCGACCTTGTTCTCGACCTTCCGCATCTGGTCGAGGACCACGGCGTTGTCCGAGAACCACTGCTTGACCTCGTTGAAGTTCGACAGCAGCCGCCCGGTGCGCGCGGGATTGCTGGCGAGCACGATGACCCTGGCCTTGGTGAGCTCGGCCCGGTGGACCCTCTCGTCGATCAGGGCGCTCGCGAGAAGCTGCGCGTTCGCCGGGGTCGACTCGACGCCGAAGTCGGCCTGGTACTCGTCCATCCGGGAGCGGGAGGCGATGAACTTCTCGATCTCCTGCGGGGTGATGAGCGTGGGCGCGTAGTAACCGGCCAGCAGCCGGGCGCGCTGCTTGGAGACCTCCTCCTTGGCGTACGCCAGATCGCTGAGCGCGCGGGTGTTACCGACGATCTCCGGATCGTCGCTGACCAGGGTGAGCTCCTCGTGGAGGGTCAGCAACGGAGCGATCATGAAACTGTATCGTTCCATCCGGTTGATACCGGGCAGAGCACGCAGCGCGGGGAGGCCGTCCAAATGGTAGGTCACGTTCTTGGCCGCCTCGACGATCCTGGCTCCGTAGGAGTCGTCGATCGCCTGGACTTCCTGCCGCACCTTCCTCACCAGCGCGTCCACGGTCTTCCGCTGCGCGTCGGAGCTGTCCTTCAGGCTCTTGTTCGTGGGCTGGAACGACGACCAGGCACCGCGGTCACGCTCCAGGCCGAGCGCCTGGGCGAGGTCGCGGAGTCCACCGGAGTACTCCGCCGCGGCGGCGGTCCGCTGGTAGACCGCCACACTGTCGATGGAGGCCACCACCCGCGTGCCGGCGAGCACGACGCCCACCGCCGTCGGAACCAGGATCAGGGCCGTCAGGCGCGAACGGACGCGCCAGTTCTTCAAGCCGAAGCGGGCGGCAGGCCGCTTAGCGCGGTCGGGTGCCGAAGCGCCCCCGCCCTCGGATGTCGCCGTAGTCACCGCTCTCGATACCCCTCAATCACGACACAAGTGGACAACATCACACCACAAGGTCACGAGTAAGAATCGGCAAAACCGACATAGCGCCTTTAATCGTTACGAAGGCGACTAGGGACCGATTTTTTACGGTTATCGCAGGGCAGCGAGCACTTGATCGCGTACCTGTGCCCGCTGGACCTCGTCGGTCAGTGGGCGACCGGCTCTGTCGACCACGTAGAAGACGTCCACCGCCTCTGCGCCGAGAGTCTCCACACGGGCGGCCCGTACGTCAAGGCCACATTCACCAAATGCTCTACCAATCCGCCACAAAAGACCCGGACGGTCATGGGCGCGTACCTCGATGACGGTCGCGGTGTTGGAGGCGTCGTCCACCAGGTTCACCCTCGGCGGCGCCACCGGCACCCGGGCCGGGCGCATCGACCTGGTCCTCCTGGCCAGGCGTTGCTCGATGTCGAGACGACCGGCCAGGACGAGACGCAGGTCGGCCTCCAGCGTCGCGGGGTCGGGCGGCGAACCGTACTCGGGAACGACCGAGAACTCGATGACGGCGGTCGCCCCCGCCGAGGCCGCCGACGCGGAGCGGACCACCATCCGATGCGCGGCCAGCACCCCGGCCGCGCGCCAGAGCAGGCCGGCGCGGTCGGGCGCGACCACGGTGACCGCTCCCCCGTTGATGCGCACGGCGCCGCCGCCGTGGCGGGCGAGGGAAGCCTGCTCCACCGAGAGCGAGGGCGCGGGACGCAGCGGGGTTCCCGAGAGCGCGGAACGCACCCGGCGTACCAGGTCGGCGACGAGCGAGGCCTTCCACGAGTTCCAGGCGGCGGGCCCGGTGGCGTGGCCGTCGGCCACCGCGAGGGCCGCCAGCAGTTCGAGGACCTCACGCGAGCCGACGGCCTCGGCCACCCGGGAGATCGTCACCGGGTCGTCCAGGTCGCGGCGGGTGGCCGTCTCGGGCAGCAGCAGGTGGTGGCGGACCACGGTCTCCAGGATGTCGACGTCCGCCGGGGGCAGGCCCATCCGGGTCCCGATGTCGCGGGCGACGACGGCGCCGGTGGTGGAGTGGTCACCGGGATAGCCCTTGCCGATGTCGTGCAGGAGCGCGGAGATGAGCAGCAGATCGGGCCGCGAGACCTCGCGGGTGAACGAGGCGGCCCCCGCGGCGGCCTCGATCAGATGCCGGTCGACGGTGTAGCGGTGCACCGGATTGCGCTGCGGTCGGTGCCGCACCCGCTCCCAGTCGGGCAGCAGGCGGACCAGCACTCCCGCCTGGTCGAGCTCCTCCCAGACGGGCACGGCCGCGCGGCCGGCCCCGAGCAGCGCCACCAGCGCGTCACGCGCCTCGTCCGGCCAGGGCACGGGCAGCGGCGGCGACTGGGCGGCCAGCGTGGTGACCGTGGCGGGCGCCAGCGGCAGCCCCGCCTCGGCCGCCGCCGCGGCGGCGCGCAGCACCAGCACCGGGTCCTTGCGCGGGTTCACCCCGCGAGCGAGCACGACCTCTCCGCCGTGCTCGACGACGCCGTCGGCGAGCGGGCGGCGACCACGGGGGGTGGGGCCGGTGAGCAACCGGTCGACGGTGCGCCAGGTGGCGTCGAAGGCGTGCCCGATCGTCCTGGCGGCCTCGGCGAGCCTGCGCATCAGCGCCTCGGCGTCGAGCAGCCCGAGCATCCCGGCCACGGCGTCCTGCTCCTGGAGCACCAGCCTGTCCGCGCCGCGGGCGGTCACCAGGTGCAGACCGTGCCGGATGTCGAGCAGCAACTCATAGGCCTCACGGACCCGGGGACCCGGGGCCGAGGCGACCCAGGCCGCCGCCACCGCCTGCATCGCCTGCACGTCGCGGATGCCGCCGCGGGAGTCCTTGAGGTCGGGTTCGAGCAGGAACGCCAGCTCGCCGCTCGCCTCCGCCCGCTTGTCCGCGGCGTCACGCAGCTCGCCCAGGCGGCGCCGGGAGTCGGCACGCCACTCGGCGAGCACGATCTCACGCGCCGAGCGCGTCAGCTCCGGGTCTCCGGCCACGTGCCGCGCCTGGATCAGGCCGAGGACCGCCTTGAGGTCCTCCCTGGCGACCTTGGCCGCCTCGTCCACCGTCCGCACCGAGTGGTCGAGACCGACCCCCGAGTCCCAGATCGGATACCAGATGCGGTCGGCGACACGCGCGACGTCCTCCCGCCCGTCGTGCAGCAGGACCAGGTCGAGGTCACTGCCCGGCGCGAGTTCGGAGCGGCCAAGGCTCCCGACCGCGACGAGCGCGACCCCGTTGAGGGCGCCGCGCTCGTCGTTTCTCGTCGTTCCCCCGTTAGGCCCGTACGGCGTACCGCAGGCGGTGCGGACCAGGTCCGTCAACCAGCGGTCGATGTCCGCGGCCCGTTCCTTACGGGCCGCGGCGTACGAGCGAGCGTCGCCTCTCACCGGTTAGAGCGCCTCAGGTCCGCGTTCCCCGGTGCGGACGCGGATGACCGTGTCCACAGGGACGGACCACACCTTGCCGTCACCGATCTTGCCGGTCTGCGAGGCCTTGACGATGACGTCGATGACATCCTCGGCGTCCTCCTCCTCGGCGAGCACCTCAAGGCGGACCTTGGGCACCAGGTCGACCTGGTACTCGGCACCCCGGTAGACCTCGGTGTGACCACGCTGGCGGCCGTAACCGCTCGCTTCGCTGACCGTCATTCCCTTGACCCCGAACTGCTCCAGGGCCGCTTTCACGTCATCGAGCTTGAACGGCTTGATGATCGCTGTGATGAGTCTCATGCGTCCACCTTCTTAGACGCCGGGGTGGGGGCCGGACCGTTGACGGCGGCCACACCCGAGGAGTGGATGGTGCCGAGGTCGTAACCGGTCTCGGCGTGGGAGGTGATGTCGACGCCGGTGATCTCGTCTTCCTGCGAGATGCGGAAGCCCATTGTCTTGTCGATGATCTTAGCGATGATCCAGGAGATAACGAAGGAGTAGGCGCCGACCGCGACGGGACCGAGCACCTGCACACCGAGCTGGGAGATCGGCCCGCCGTAGAAGAGGCCCTTCTCCTGGCCGTCGGCGAACGGGTAGGCGGCGACGAAGCCCAGCGCCACCGCACCCACGACACCGCCGACGAGGTGGACGCCGACCACGTCGAGGGAGTCGTCGTAGCCGAGCTTGTACTTCAGGCCGACCGCGTAGGCACAGGCGACACCGGCGAGCGCGCCGATCACGAACGCCGCCCAGGGGTCGACGAAACCACAGGCCGGGGTGATCGCGACCAGGCCGGAGACCGCACCGGAGGCGACACCCAGGGTGGTGGAGTGACCGTCGCGGATCTTCTCGACGAGGATCCAGGCGCCCGCCGCGACGGCGGTGGCGATCTGGGTGTTGATGAACGCCAGGCCGGTCGTGCCGTCAACGGCGAGCTCGGAGCCCGAGTTGAAGCCGAACCAGCCGAACCACAGCAGGGCCGCGCCGAGAAGGACCAACGTGAGGTTGTGCGGTCGCATCGGGTCCTTGCGCCAGCCGACGCGCTTGCCGATCACCAGGGCGACCGCGAGGGCCGCGGCTCCGGCGTTGATGTGGACGACCGTACCGCCGGCGAAGTCCTCGATGCCGAGGCTGCTCAGCCAGCCGCCGCCCCACACCCAGTGGGCCACGGGGAAGTAGACGACCGTCGCCCAGACAATGGCGAAGACGACCCACGCGCCGAACTTCACCCGGTCGGCGAGCGCTCCGCTGATCAGCGCGACCGTGATGATCGCGAAAGTCATCTGGAACGTCGAGAAGACCAGGCTCGGCATACCGGTGCCGTCATCCTTGGTCGCCGTCTCGACCAGGCCGCTCAGACCGATGTTGTCGAGTCCACCGATAATCTTGTTGAGGAATCCCGAACCGTCTCCGACGGTGTCGAAGGCGAGCGAGTGACCGTAGAGCACCCAGGCGATCGTCACGACGATGATGCTGACCCACGACATCATCATCATGTTCAGAACACTCTTGGCCCTGGTCATGCCCCCGTAGAAGAACGCGAGACCCGGTGTCATGAGTAGGACGAGTGCGGTACTCGCGAGCATCCAGGCTGTGGAGCCGCTATCGATCTCCATGCGAAGCGACCCTCCTTCCAATTGGCTTTTGCCGGTTTCACATGCAGTGATCGCTTCTGGGCTCCATCGACCGGCCGCGCACTGACGTTGCGCCACAGCGTGTTCTTCTACCGTTTCAAGGTGTGACCTTGTGTGTTTCACATCTGTGAATCTCGGCAGCAGGGTGTTTCAGATGTGTTTCGGACAAGGTGTGCCATGACTTGGAGATGGCCTTAAAAGAGCCCAGGTCAACTCCACTTGGCGGTTACCAGGGCTTCCGCCACCCCTACGCCACGCCCACCGGACCCCCTCGGTCCGGGCGAATAGGCTGGCCCGTAACCCCTGGTCACCCTCGGTCCCCTTCCCCGGAACGGACCCCGGCAGGCTTCTGGGGACGGATCGGGCCCGCGACCGTTCACGCTGCGGTGGGCGGGTGTTCCGGCCGGCCGTCTCAGTTGCGCTCTGGTGGTTCAGGCCTCCGGCCTGCTCGGGCGCGGTGGTTGCGGGCTCTTTTCAAGCCGGCCGGAACACCCGCCCACCTCCGCTGCGCACGCCCCCACCGCACGGCGCGCGGACCGTAGTCGCTCTCTCTCCGGCCGCCCTGTGACCTCTGTGCGGCTGAAGCGATCCGTACGAGACCGCTCAGAGCGGGCCGCCGTAACTGAAGCGTTACTTTCGAAAGGAGCGCACGGCGCGCACCGTAGAAAACCAGACCCCCACCGCACCGATCCCTCTCACCACACAATGCGGCGGAACACATAAACAAACCACGAAACAGCCCGAACCATGCCGGTTCAGACCCTTACCAATAGCCGACGTCCCATAACGCAGGAGTAGCGAGCATTCGCCACAGTGGTCACGTTGCCCGTCCCGTGAGGCGAGTCTCACATCCTGCGCAACAACCACGCATTCGGATCGAACATCGGCGCACGATTCCGACGACGAAAGCAGCCGCTCTCACAGAACCTCTGACCCGCGCTGCCCCCTCCTCACGCCCGTCGTGTTCTCCCCCGTGGAAGATCGACGCCCGCCCTGCGCACCTTTCCGAGGTGGAGCTTCAGCTACGGCGCTCCCTCCCGACGGTCCCGTACGGATCGCTTCAGCCACCCACGGAACCCAGGGCGGCCGGAGAGAAAGTCACTACGGTCCGCACGCCGTACGGCGAGAGCACGTGCAGCGGAGGTGGGCGGGTGTTCCGGCCGGCTTAAAAAGAGCCCGCAACCACCGCGCCCGAGCAGGCCGGAGGCCTGAACCACCAGAGCGCAACTGAGACGGCCGGCCGGAACACCCGCCCACCGCAGCGTGAACGGCGAAGAAACCCACCGCGACGAACCACAACCCGAACAGCCATGGAACAGACCAAGCGTGACCTCGACGGAACCAACCAGGCGTGAGCGGCGATGGAACTCACCACCACAGCCCGAACACCACGGAACCGCCGCAGCGAACCGCCGTAAAAGCCGAACCCCACGATCCGGCACGGTCCAAACGAGACCGTGCCGGATCACGAGGCTCAGGCCGCAGTCGCCATCTTCCGCAGCCGGGCCAGAGCGTCACGCTCGATCCGGCGGGCGCGGTCGCGGCCGATGCCGTACCGCTCGCCGACCTCGGTCAGCGTGTGCTCGCGGCCGTCCATCAGGCCGTAGCGCCAGCGGAGCATCTCACGGGTCTGCCCCTCAAGCCCGGTCAGCCACACCTCAAGGCGCTCGCGCTCCAGGATGTCCATCGCCTGCTGCTCGGGGTCGGCCCACGTGTCATCGGCGATCATGTCGCCGAGCTCGGTCTCGTCCTCGTCACCCACGCCCAGTTGCAGGGAGACGGGGTCGGAGGCCCAGCGGCGGAGCTCACGGACCCGCTCGATGGGGAGTTCGAGCACCGTGGCCAGATCGGCGTCGGTCGGCTCGACGTCGAACTCGGCCAGCATGTCGCGGCGGACCCGCATCAGCCTGGTCATCTGCTCGCCCGCGTGGGTGGGCAGTCGCACCGGCCTGGCCTGCTCGTGGATGGCGCGTCCCACCGACTGCCTGATCCACCACGTGGCGTATGTGGAGAACTTGTAACCGCGCCGGTAGTCGAACTTCTCGACCGCGCGGACCAGCCCCAGGTTTCCCTCCTGGACCAGATCGATCAGCGGCATTCCCCGCCCGGAATATTTACGCGCGACGGCCACCACAAGACGTAGATTGGCCTGGATGAATTCATCCTTGGCCCTCTGTCCGGAAACGGCCAGTCGTTCAAGCTCCTCATCGGCCGCGTCACCGATCCGCGGCTCCGTCAATCCGCCCAACCCACCGTCCAGCAACTGCTCAGCGAAGAGACCCGCCTCGATCCGCTTGGCGAGCTCGACCTCTTCCTCCGCGGTGAGCAGGGGCACCCGTCCAATCTCTGCCAGGTAGGTCCCGAGCAGGTCTCGATCAGAGACATGCTGATCCTGCGTCCGATTCCCCGTCGGCCTTGCCATCCGATGGCACCTCGCTCCGCGTGCTTATGACGTGTCCGACCGCTCGCTCAAGGCCCCGTGCGCTCAGACACATCGCTTGTCTTTTCAACGGACGGATCAGGGCAAAGATTCCCTCAAGAAGTACGCCTGGAGAATGGTTTTGGATTTCCTCCTCAAGGAGGATGTTTCCCTGCGCCGCGACGAGGGCCACCACTAACCCCAGCAAAGGGGCTCAAACCAGGCGGCGCCCCTCCTTCCAGACCTGCCTTACCAGCGGTACCCCCGGCCGGTAGGCGAGGTGGACGTAGGTGGGTGTGTCGAGAATCACCAGATCCCCCCTGCTGCCCGCCCGCAGCGTGCCGACGTCCCCGCGGCGCAGCGCCCTCGCCCCGCCGTACGTGGCGGCCCTGATCGCCTCCAGCGGTGTCATCCGCATCTCACGGACCGCCAGTGCCACGCAGAACGGCATGGAGGAGGTGAAGGAGGAGCCGGGGTTGCAGTCGGTGGCGAGCGCGACGGTCACCCCGGCGTCCAGCAGGCGGCGGGCGTCGGGGTAGGGCGAGCGGGTGGAGAACTCCGCGCCGGGCAGCAGGGTCGCCACCACCCCCGACGACGACAGCGCCGAGACGTCGTCGTCGCTCAGATGGGTGCAGTGGTCGGCGGAGGCCGCGCCCACCTCGGCGGCGATCCGCACCCCCGGCCCCTCACCCAGCTGGTTGGCGTGGATCCGCGGCAGCAGTCCCGCCTTCACCCCGGCGAGGAGGATCTCCCTGCTCTGGTCGGCGTCGAAGGCTCCGCGCTCGCAGAACACGTCGATCCACCGGGCGTGCGGCGCGCACGCCTCCAGCATCTCCCCGGTGACGGTGCGGACGTACTCGTCGGCCGAGGAGGCGTCGGGGGGGACGACGTGCGCGCCCAGGTAGGTGGTCTCCTCGGTGAACCTCCGCGCGATCTCCAGTGACCGGCGCTCGTCCTCGACCGTGAGACCGTAGCCGCTCTTGATCTCGACCGTGGTCGTCCCCTGGGCGAGCATCTCGGCGACCAGGGCGGCGGTACGCGCCGCGAGTTCGGCGTCGGAGGCGGCGCGGGTGGCCGACACCGTCGTACGGATGCCTCCCGCCGTGTACGGGCGCCCCGCCATGCGGGCGGCGAACTCGGCGCTGCGGTCGCCCGCGAAGACGAGGTGGGCGTGGCTGTCGACGAAACCGGGGATGACGCAGCGCCCCTCCACGTCCACCCGTTCGTCGGCGTGCGGAGCCCCCTCGGCGGGACCCGCCCACACCACCTCGCCGCCCTCGACCACCAGCGCCGCGTTCTCGATCTCCTCCCGCGCCGGGTCGCCCGTGTAGAGCAGGCCGATGCCGTCGAAAAGGGTGCTCGTCACCGGACGGTCCTCGCTCGTCATACCGACCTCTCCTCCCGCGCCTCGGCGAGTGCCTCGCCGACCGCTTGCGCGAGCATCGCGCCCACGTCGCCGAGTACGTGCCCGCCGTCGACGACCACGTGACGCCCGCCCGACACCACGGAGTGCACGTCGGCGGCGGTCGCGGCGAAGACCACGGTCTCCGCCAGGTGCGCCGGGGATGCTCCGGCCGTACGGACCGAGTCCAGGCGCACCGACACCAGGTCCGCCCAGGCACCGGGAACGAGCATGCCCGCGTCGGCGAAGCCGAGCGAGTCGTGCCCCGCGGCCGTGGCCGCGTTCAGGAGTTCGGCGGCCGACCAGTGACCGCGCCGCTCGGTCGCGAGCCGCTCGTCCAGCTCGACCGCGCGGGCCTCCTCGAACAGGTCGATCACCGCGTGGCTGTCCGAGCCGAGCGTGATGGGCGAGCCCGCCTCGAACAGCCTCCTCGCCGGCCCGATGCCGTCGGCGAGGTCGCGCTCGGTCGTCGGGCACATGCACACGCGCGTGCCGGAGGCGCCGAGCAGCGCGACGTCCACGTCCGACAGGTGCGTGGCGTGCACGGCGGTCGAGCGGGGACCGAGCGCGCCGTGCGCGTCCAGCAGCTGGACCGGGGTCGCGGCGTAGGCGTCCACGCAGGCGGCGTTCTCGGCCCGCTGCTCGGAGACGTGGGCGTGCAGCGGGACCGCGTGGTGCCGGGAGAACTCGGCGACCACGGGGATCTGCTCGGCCCGCACCGCGCGGACCGAGTGCACGGCCACGCCGATCTCCACGTCCCGATCCTCCCGGTATCCGGCCACGAGCGCCTCGGCCCGCGCGGCCCACCCGTCGGCGTCCCCGTCGCCGAAACGCCGCTGCGCACCGCTCAGCGGGGTGCCGACGCCGCCGGTCAGGTAGCAGGCGTCCAGGAGCGCGATGCGCAGCCCCGCCTCCCGCGCGGCCTGGACGAGCGCGTGTCCCATCGCGTTCGAGTCGTCGTACGGCCTGCCGTCCGGCCCGTGGTGCAGGTAGTGGAACTCCCCCACGCAGGTGATCCCGGCCAGCGACATCTCGGCGAACGTGGCCCTGGCGAGCCTGAGGTAGGAGTCGGGGTCGAGCGTTCCCGCCACGCCGTACATCCGCTCGCGCCAGGTCCAGAAGCTGCCCTTCTCGCGCTGCGTCACCCCGCGCAGGGCGCGGTGGAAAGCGTGGGAGTGCGCGTTGGCGAGCCCGGGAAGGGTGAGGCCCGCGAGCCGGACGGCTCCGCCGGGCGGGGTCGTCACGCCGGTGACGATCTCGGCGATCAGGGTGTCCCTGACCTTGACGAGTACTCCCGCGACGGCCTCGCCCGGCGGCAGCCAGGCCAGCTCGCACCAGTAGTTCAGCTCCCGCACAGGTCCTCCACGACGGCGGCGAGGGCGGTGACCCCGGCGTGACAGTCGGCGCGGTCCGCGTGTTCCTCAGGAGAGTGCGAGATTCCCGTTGGATTGCGGACGAACACCATCGCGCTGGGCACGCCCGCGGAGGCGAGGATGCCCGCGTCGTGTCCGGCGCCGGTCGGCAGGACGGGTGCGCCGCCCGCGGCCTCGGCGACCCGTTCCCGCAGGGCCGCGTCGAAGTCGACGACCGGGGTCCACGACTCGACCGTGACCTCGGCACCGGAGAAGTCGGTGAGTTCGGCGACGAGCTCCCTCACCGCGTCCTCGTCGCCGCCCCTGGCGTCCAGCCAGGCGCTGACCAGGCCGGGGATGGCGTTGGCGTTGTTGGGCGACACGCGCGTCCTGCCGAAGGTGGCGACCACGCCGCCGCGCTGGGCGGCCTGGCGGGCGTGCAGGACGGTACGGGCGAAGGGCAGCATGGGGTCGTCGCGGTCGGCCAGGCGGGTGGTGCCCGCGTGGTTGGCCTGGCCGTGGAAGTCGAACCGCCAGCGGCCGTGCGGCCAGATGGCCGAGGCGACGCCGACCTCGGCGCCGGTGTGGACGAGGTCCTGTCCCTGCTCGACGTGGAGTTCGACGAAGACGCCGATGTGCCGCAAGGTCTCCTCGTCCCTGCCCAGAGCGCCGGGGTCGCGCCCCGTCGCACGCAGCACCTCGGCGAGCGAGTCGCCCTCGTCGTCCTTCAGGGCGCGGGCCCTGTCGGGGTCGAGGATGCCGGTCAGCAGGCGGGAGCCGACGCACGGGACGCCGAACCTGGCGCCCTCCTCGTCGGTGAAGCAGGCGATTCCCACGGGGCGCGCGGGCCGGAAGTCCTTCGCCCGCAGCAGGTCGAGGGCGGCGAAGGCCGACACGACGCCGAGGGGGCCGTCGAAGGCGCCGCCCTGGCGCACCGAGTCGAGATGACTGCCGGTGACCACGCCGGGCCGGTCCGAGGGGTCACCCCACCAGGCCCACAGGTTGCCGTTGCGGTCCTCCCTCAGGTCGAGGCCGCGTCTGTCGGCCTCCTGCCCGAACCATCGCCGGAGTTCCAGATCCGCGGGCGACCACGCGTCTCGCAGGTAGCCCCGGGTCCGGCCGTCACGTCCGAGGTGCTCTATGGCACCCCACATCTCGTCGAACACCCTCCCATTATGTGAATGAGACCATTCATTGGCGAGCCCGCCGCGCCCTCGGCCCGGCGCCCTCCCAACCTGAGGCGCCTTCGGTTACCGTGCTCAGTTCGAGGGCTTGCCGGTGGGACGAATGGTGATCTCGGTGATGTTGGCGTCCGGGGACGCGGTCAGAGCGGTCAGCACCACCCTGGCCACCGAGTCCGCGTCGAGGTGATCCTCCTGCCGGTAGGGGCCGCCCTCCTGTGCCCGTACCTCGCGCTGCATGTCGGTCGCGACCCGCCCCGGGTAGATCGTGGTGACCTGGAGCTCGGGCTCCTCCAGGCGGAGCCCGTCGGCGAAGGCGCGCAGCGCGTACTTGCTCGCCGCGTAGGAGACCCAGCTCGGGTTCGCCCGCAGCCCGGAACCGGAGTTGATCAGCACCACGTGGCCGTGCGCCGCGCGCAGGGCGGGCAGCAGCAGCCGGGTGAGCTCGGCCACCGCGACCACGTTGATCTCCATCGTGCGCCGCCACACCTCGGCGGGGGTCTCCTCGACACGGCCCAGGTGCACCACGCCCGCGCTGTGCACCAGCACGTCGAGCCGGTCGATGTCGGCGACGTCGGCCTCGGTGACGGCGGTGAGCTCCACCGGCCAGGGCCGCGCGCCGGGCAGCTCGGCGACCATCCCGGACAGTGCCTCGGCGTCGCGTCCGCCGAGCAGCAGGTCGTGCGTGGGGGCCAGGGCACGGGCGATCGCGGCGCCGATCCCTTTGGAGGCGCCGGTGATCAGCGCGGTAGGTCGTTCTGACATGGCGATCACCTTACCCATGGCGAAAACGATCACCACAAGCCCTCAGCGGGACAGTCGAGACGTCGGTCAGTCGGTGGTCGGAGCCACCGCAGCGTCACCGTGACCGTCATCTGACCGTCATCGCCGTCAGTCGAGTTGCTCGGTGAAGACCCCGGCCTGGTCGGTCATCCGCTCGTACTCCTCAAGCCTGGCCTGGGTGCGCAGCGGCGCCGCGTCGGCCATCGCCTCCACCAGCACCATGGCCAGGGCGAGAGGGCCCGCGTGCGAGTCGAAGACGAGCCGCTCGCCGACGGGGGCGGCCAGGACCACGTCCGCCGCGAAGGGCACGTCCCGCCGGTCGGTGATCACCGCCGTACGCAGGCCGAGGTGGCGGGCGTCCCGCAGGGCCTGCACGGCCTCGGCCGGGTAGCGGGGCAGGACGACGGCGACGAGCCAGGCCGCTCCCGCCCTGCGCGCGGCGTACAGGCCGTCGGCCAGCTCGGAGCCGCCGTGGGTGAGCAGGCGGACATCGGGGTGGATCCGCCGCGCGAAGTAGGCGAACGTGGTGGCGAGCCCGCTCGACACCCGCAGGCCGAGCACCGGCAGGGGCTCGCATCCCGCCAGGTTGGCGCCCAGCTCGGAGAGGTCGGAGGGGTCGCTCAGCGCGTCGCGCACGCTCCGCAGGTTGTCGATCTCCACGTCGATCGCGGTCTGCAGGTCGTTGGCCCGCGACGGCCTCCTGCCGCCCACGACCAGGGGGCGCAGCGCCTGCCGCAGCTCGGGATATCCCCCGAAGCCGAGCACCATCGCGAACCTCGTCACCGACGGCTGGCTCACCCCGGCCCGGTCGGCGAGCTCCACGCTGGACAGGAAAACGGCCTCGGACAGGTGGTCGCCCAGGTAACGCGCGATCCGCCGCTGCACGGGCGACAGTCTCCGCCCCTCCAGAAGCCGATCGAGTCCGTCACCCACGCCCCCTCCAACCGCTCGAACCCCCACGAGCATTCCCCTCCCGTCCCGCCCCGCTGTCGTTCATACACCCGCGGAGACGAAAACGAGCGGCACCGGGGGAATTCGCGCACCGCGATCGGGACGCGGCACGCGAATCGGCACCCGTACGTTCCCGCGGGGACCCGGTCGCGGCGCGTCCGGTCAGGACTCGCGCATCGGGACGCGCACACCCCGCTCCTCGGCCACGGTGACGGCCTCGTCGTACCCGGCGTCGACGTGGCGGATGACGCCCGTGCCCGGGTCGTTGGTGAGGACCCGGTTGAGCTTCTCGGCCCCCAGCCTGGTGCCGTCGGCCACGGTGACCTGCCCCGAGTGGATGGAACGGCCGATGCCGACACCGCCGCCGTGGTGGATGGAGACCCACGCGGCGCCGGAGGCGACGTTGAGCATCGCGTTCAGCAGCGGCCAGTCGGCGATCGCGTCGGAGCCGTCCGCCATGCCCTCGGTCTCCCGGTACGGGCTCGCGACGCTGCCGCAGTCGAGGTGGTCACGGCCGATCACCAGCGGGGCCTCGATCTCCCCCGAGGCGACCATGTCGTTGAACCGCTCCCCCGCCAGGTGACGCTCGCCGTACCCGAGCCAGCAGATGCGGGCGGGCAGCCCCTGGAAGTGGACCTTCTCCCCGGCCATCCGGATCCACCTGGCGAGCGGCTCGTTGTCGGGGAACAACTCCAGGATCGCGCGGTCGGTCTTGGCGATGTCGGAGGCGGCGCCGGACAGCGCGGCCCAGCGGAACGGGCCCTTGCCCTCGCAGAACAGCGGCCGGATGTAGGCGGGCACGAAGCCGGGGAAGTCGAACGCGCGGGTGTAGCCCGCGAGCAGCGCCTCGCCCCGGATCGAGTTGCCGTAGTCGAAGACCTCGGCCCCGGCGTCCTGGAAACCGACCATCGCCTCCACGTGGGCGGCCATGGACTCGCGGGCCCTGCGGGTGAAGCCCGCCGGGTCCTTCTCGCGCTCGCCGGCCATGTCCTCGAAGGCCACGCCGACCGGCAGGTACATCAGCGGGTCGTGGGCGGACGTCTGGTCGGTGACGACGTCGATCTCGGCGCCCCTGCGCAGCAGTTCCGGCACGACCTCGGCCGCGTTGCCCTCGACCCCGATGCTCAGCGGCTCGCGCCGGTCGCGGGCCTCGTACGCCAGGCGCAGCGCCTCGTCGAGGTCGGCGGCGCGGACGTCCAGGTAGCGGTGCTCGATGCGCCGGTCGATCGACCTGGGGTCGCAGTCGACGCAGATCACCACGCCGCCGTTCATCGTCACGGCGAGCGGCTGGGCGCCGCCCATGCCACCGAGCCCGGCGGTCAACGTGATCGTCCCGGCGAGGCTCCCGCCGAACCGCTTGGCGGCCACGGCCCCGAAGGTCTCGTAGGTGCCCTGCAGGATGCCCTGGGTGCCGATGTAGATCCAGGAGCCGGCCGTCATCTGCCCGTACATGGTGAGCCCGGCGGCCTCCAGACGCCGGAACTCCTCCCAGTTGGCCCAGTCGGGCACCAGGTTGGAGTTGGCGATGAGCACCCGGGGCGCCCACTCGTGGGTGCGGAACACTCCGACGGGGCGGCCCGACTGCACCAGCAGCGTCTCGTCGCCCTCCAGGGTGGTCAGCGTACGGGTGATCGCGTCGAAGGAGCGCCAGTCGCGGGCGGCCTTGCCCGAGCCGCCGTAGACGACGAGCTGCTCGGGATGCTCGGCGACCTCGGGATCGAGATTGTTCTGGATCATGCGGAGCGCCGCCTCCTGCGGCCACCCCTTGGCGGTGAGCGTGGTGCCGCGCGGCGCGCGCACGATCCGGCTGCCGGACATGCCCGACCTCCCCCTCAAGAATGAATGAACGTATTCATACTTGGTCACCCGGAGGCCACCGGTCAACCCGGCAAAAGGGGTGCCGCGGGCAGCACGCCCGTGGCACCCCCTGATGTAGCCGTAACGATCGCCACGCCCCGGCTCCTCCGTCCCGCACGGACGGGACCGGGTGATCGAATGCGGCGCGCGCCCGATGGGCGCTCCGATGCGAAGGAGAGGCTCCGCACAGGCGGGGATGCCCGGTTCACCGGACGGCGAATCAGCCCCTCGACTCAGCGTCCGAATTATTCCTTTATGAACGATATGAATTTACGTAACCAAGCCGATCCCCGCAGGACCAGGTGGGAAAGGGAACGGGCAGGCGGCCTCAGCCGGGCAGCAGGAACTGGGTGGTGGCCAGCTCGCGGTAGAGGGCGTCGTCGGCGAGCAGCTCGTCGTGGGTGCCCACGGCCCTCACCCGGCCCGCCTCCATCACCACGATCCGGTCGGCCCCCGCCACGGTGGAGAGGCGGTGGGCGATCACCAGCACGGTCGTCTCCGCCGCCACCTCCGCGACCACCTCCCGGAGCCTCAGCTCGTTGACCGCGTCGAGCTGGGAGGTGGCCTCGTCGAGCAACAGGAGCCGAGGACTGCGCAGCAGTGCGCGGGCGATGGCGACCCGCTGGCGCTCGCCGCCGGAGAGCATGATCCCTCGATGGCCGACCCGGGTCTCCAGGCCCTCGGGGAGCCGGGAGACCAGATCCTCCAGCCGGGTACGGGCGAGCACCCGCCAGATGTCGGCCTCGGCCACACCCGGCGCGGCGAAGACGAGGTTCTCCCTGAGCGTGCCGTCCAGCACCGGCGCGTCCTGCTCGACGTAGCCGAGGCAGGCGCGCAACTCGGCGAGCGGCCAGTCCGCGATGTCGCGACCGTCGATCGTGATCGCCCCCGCCTGCCGCTCGTAGAAGCGCTCCAGCAGTGCGAAGACCGTGGACTTGCCCGCTCCGGAGGGGCCCACCAGGGCGGTCAGGCCGCCCGCGGGCACCTCGAAGGAGACGTCGTCGTGGACGACCGGTCTGTCGTCGCCGTAGCGGAAGGCGACGTTCTCGAAGACGACCCCGGCGGGGGCCCTGCCGACCTCGTACGCCGCACCGTCCGCTCTCTCGGCGGGAAGCTCCTCGATCTCGCGGATCCTCTTCACCGCGGCCAGGCCGTTCTGCACCTGCGTGAAGCCCTGAACCAGCTGGCCGATGGGGGCGACCAGATAGAACAGGTACAGCAGGAAGGCGATCAGCGAGGAGACCTCCAGCACGCCGGAGGTGACCCGCGCGCCGCCCACGCCGAGCACGGCCACGAACGCCAGTTGCGCGGAGACCCACGCCGAGACGCCGGCGATCGACGTCAGCCAGGCGACGGCGATCCCCCGGTCACGCGCCTCGCGGGCCGCCTCGCCCACCGCGGCGATCTCCCGCTCCTCCGCGCCGCTCGCCTTCACGGTACGGAACGCCTGGAGCACCCGGTCGAGGACCGCGCCCATCTCGCCCACCGCGACCTGCGCCTGCATCGAGGCCCGCTGGATGCGGGGCATGATCAGGCTGACGAACCCGCCGACCACGACCATCACTCCCAGCGTGATGAGCAGCAACATCCCGTCGATGAGCGCCATCATCACCACGGCGCCCACGAGCATGAACAGTGAGCCGACCGTCTCGACCACGCCGTTGGTGAACACCGCCCGCAGCAGCGTGGTGTCCGAGGTCACCCTGGACATCAGGTCACCCGGCTTGAGCCGATCGACCTCGGAGACCCGCAGCCGCAGCATCCGGTCGACGAGGGTACGGCGGGCGGAGAAGACGATGCCCTCGCCCATCCGTTCCAGCACGTAGTTACCCAGCGCGCCGATGACCGCGCCCAGGAGCACGGCGGCGGTCAGGCCGAGCACCGGACCGAGCAGGGAGCGCTGCTCGCCGAAGGCGTCGATGACCGTCTTGGCCAGGAGTGGCATCGCCAGCCCCGCCAGCGAGCCGACCAGACTGAGCACCCCGCCCAGCAGCAGGGCCCTTCTGTGGGGCCGTATGTAGGCGACCAGCAACCGCCAGGAGGCGGACTCCGGCACGGTGTTGCCGAATTCCCCCGGTTTCCCCGGTTCGCCGGGCTCTTCGGGGTTTCCCGCGTCGTTTCCCGCGTCCCGCAATACGACCCCCGCCAACGTGTCCCCCTCAGAAACGACGCGATCGGCCTTCGGCCGCTTTTCCTGTCTACCGCGCACGAATCCATCTCGGGCGGCTCGCCCTGGTCGGAGATGAAAACGATGACGTCAATGTAGGTTGACACTCTCGAGGATGTCAACCTACATTGACGTCATGCGGCGGGAAAGGCGCCGGAAAACCGATCGGAAGGGAGTTGGCGAGCGGCAGGACACCCGGGGCGGGAGTCAGCGGCGGCGGACGCCGTACTCCCTGCGCATCTCCGCGACGGTGTCCAGGATCTCGTCCTTGGTCTTCAGAAGCCTCGCCTCGGCCTCCTCCGTCCTCGCCTCGGCCACCTTGCGGCGGTCACCCACCCGACCGGCCAGTTTCAGCTTGGCCTTGGCCTTCATTTCACGCAGGTTGAGCTTCTCCATAAGACCCATGATCAGCACCCTTCGGCAGAGAGGACCCCCACCTGCCCCGCGAGGGGCCGAGTATGCGTCACAGGAACCCCCTCCCCCCCTCGGGTCCCCGGCCTCACCGTCGGCCCGATCCCGGCGCCTTCCGGATCAGGGGCGTCAGAGGGGAACCCAGCCCAGCGGAGAAGTCCGCCTGAGCTTGGCGGCCGCGATCAGTTTGGGCACGTGTGAGGCGTCACCGGACGTCACCTTCGCCGGCCCGCTTCCGGTCGCGGCGGTCGCGACCACGAGGGCGTCGACCACACATTCGTGCCCGTCCAGGCCGGCGTCCTCAATCAGCAGGGCGGCGAGGTCGGCGACCGCCTCGGAGGCGGGGATCACCGTGAGGCGCGATCGCTGCCAGGCCAGACGCCTTCCCACCTGGCCGGTACGGCGTACCTCCGCCAAGGTCACAGTGCTGATGGCGGGGACGAATCCTTCCTGCCGGGCGATCGCGATACGTGCCACGATCCTGGGATCGTCCTCGGCGAGAAGCGAGAAGGGCTGGGCGTCGAGAACGAACAAAGGTGTGGGAAAAGCGACCTCCGGTGGCGTGTTCCGTCCTCTCACTCTCCGTGCCACGCGCGCCTGGCCTCTTCCAAATCCGCCTCGGACAGAGGAGCGACCCTGGTCTCGTGATCCTCCACGATCTCCTGGGCCTTCAACAGCGCGAGCCCGTACTCGACCGACTGGTCGACGAAGTGCGAGAAGCCCCGAGGGCCCGTTCTGGACTCCACCTCCTCGGCGACGGATCGACGCAGGGTGACCGACTTCTTGACCGTTGGATCCACGGGCTGGGGCATCGCCATACACCAACTATGCCACTCATGGTGGCATAGCCGGTGTCCTTTCCGGTCTTCTCAGTCGGGGTCGGGAACGTCGTCGTAGTCGACGTCACCCTCCTCGGCGCGGCGGAGACCGATGTCCTCCACCCAGGCGCGGGCGAACCGGCGGATCTCCGTGATCCGCTCGTCGTCCACGCCGTAGGCCTCGAAGTCCTCGTCCGCGATCAGGTCGACGAACTCCAGCCTCATCACCAGCTCGGCGAGCTCGAACTCCTCGTTGTGCAGGCGGGCCAGGTGTTCGAGCTCGCGGAAGCCGTACAGGTGGGAGATCGAGGCGATGTCGATGACGTCGCGGGCGAGGCTGCGCTCGTGCAGCGCCCGCATCTTCAGGCCGACCGCGTCGTCCAGGGAGACGACGGAGATGTCGCCGACGATCACGGGCTGCTGCTGGAACGCCTCCCTGAGCAGGTCGAATTCGCAGCTCTGCTCGGTCACCGGGTCGCTCACCACGAGGCGGCCCATCCGGGGCGTCACCTCCGTCATGGTGACCTCCAGCCCGGCCTTCCTGAACGCCTCGGCCATCCCCTCCGCGACCTCGGGCAGCGGCGTCTCGGCGGCGGTGGCGAAGTCGAGGTCGTCGCTCGGGCGTTCGGTGAAGCCATGGGCGTTCATCGCGTAACCGCCCGCCAGGACAAGCCCGAACCGGGTGCAGGCGGGTAGCGCGGCCTCCAGCATCCGCTGCTGGAACGGAGGCAGGATCACCGTTCCCACCCCGGCGCCGCGGTGCCCGCCTCGGCGTCACGGTCGCCCGGCCCGCTGTCGCGGCCCGTCTCTGTCCCCCACCCCAGGGCGGTGATCTTGGTTTCCCAGGCCCTCCGGTAACTCGGCCCGATGCCCCGGCGCAGGGTCGGCCAGTCGGCGACGAGATGCTCGGCGTTCAGATACGACTCGGCGTCGGAGCGGCCACCGCCGGTGATGACCGTGCGGTAGAGGCTCATCCGTAGCAGCGGGTTCACCAGATCGAACTCGGTGAGCCCGGACCAGCCGAGGTGGACGGGCAGGGCGACCGTCCCCGTCGCCGGGCCGCGCAGGTCGGCCAGCGATTCCGGGACGCGCCGCTCCACGCCGTCCCATCGGGAAGGAAGCGTACTCACGTCCCCCAGTATGCCCGCCGTTCGCCCGAGGTCCACGGGGCGCGCGGGCCCACGACGGACTCAGCGGCGGGCTCGGTGACGGGCTCAGTGACGGGAACGAAGGCGGGTGGAGGGGAGGTCGTGGCGGCCGGAGAGGAACTCCTGGAAGGCGATCTTCCCGCGGATCACCGGGCGACGCCAGCGCTCCTCGCGGCCCTCCGCCCTCGCCATCTTGCGGGGCTGCGGACGCCGGGAGCCGGGCGCGAAGAACCAGTGGGCCCAGGGCGATCCCGGGCGGGCGAGCCGTATCGCACCGACCACCAGGAGGATCGGGACGAACAACCCGACGAGCCCCGTCCAGATCTTGCCCTTGAGCAACGTGATCACGGCGAGCACAAGGTTGGTCACGATGAAACCGATCGTGAGCCACAGGCCCTGGGACTCGCCGGCGTAGTCCTCCCAGCCGAGGGGACGCAGGCCGATCAGGAGCAGGGCGGTGACCGCGACGGCGACGAACACGGCGTCGACCGAGGCTCTGCCCTCCTCCTCCCAGTAGACGTCGTGCAGGTGCAGGATGAGCGCGAACTCGTCCAGGATCAGGGCGGCCCCGGCGCCGAAGACGGCCGCCGTCACCGCGTACCAGCCTTCCGAGACCCCCGAGACGATGAGGCCGGCCACCCCGCCGAGCAGGGTGAGCACCACGCCGAACACCACGTGGTGGATGTGCATCTCGCCGACGTTGACGTTGCCGAACCAGCCGATCCTGGCGCGGATGAGCCGGACGTTGATCCTGGTGAGCAGGAAGACGACGATCAGCGCGACGAAGAAACAGAACAGCGGCAGCCGCCCTGTGTCCATGATCCGCTCTCGGAACAAATCCCCCACCGTCCCCCAGGCTATGCGAGGAACACCGCCGGATCGGCGCGGGAGTCACCCGGCGTCACGACGGCACGGCGGTCTCCCCGGCGCCCGCGAGGCGCCGTACGAAGCACAGGTCGCCCGTACGAGGCGCGCCGCGCTTCAGGCGAGGAACCCCCGCAGCAGCGCCGCGGTCCCCTCAAGGTGCTCGGCCACGGCGCGGCGCGCGGCCTCGGGGTCCCCGGCCAGGATGGCCGTCACGATCGCCTGGTGCTGGAGGGCGGCGTGCTCGATGTTGCGCTGGAGCACCGGGATCGCGTTGAGCAGGTCGGTGACCCGGAGCCTGGCGTCGGCGCAGGCCCCGGCGAGCAGGGCGGAGCCGGTGAGCTCGGCGATGGCGAGGTGGAAGGCCGTGTCGAGGCGGCGGTAGTCCTCGGGGCCCGCCGAGTTGACCTCGCGCAGCCTCTCGCGCAGGGTTTCGCGCCGCTCCGGGGTGAGGGGGGTGGTGGCGAGCACCTGGGCCGCGCCGCACTCGACCGCCATCCTGAAGGTGAGGGCGTCGGACAGGTCGTCGGTGCCCATGTCGGCCACGGCCCGGCGCAGGTCGTCCCGATGCGGCTGCGGCGGGACGTTGTGGGTGAGGAAGGCGCCGCCGTACCGGCCGCGGCGCACCTCCAGATAGCCCGCCTCCTGCAACTCGCGGATGGCCTCGCGCAAGGTGACCCTGCTGATGCCGAGCTGGGCGGCGAGCTCCCGCTCGGGCGGCAGTTTCTCCGACACCAGCCCCAGCTTGATGACCTGGAGCAGACGCTCCACCGTCTCCTCGAACGCGTTGCCGGCCCGCACCGGCCGCAACACGGCCGTCAACCGCGACAGCTCGTCCAATTATCTCCTCCGGCCCTTGACAACGCTCCCCCCGCTGCACGTCAATGGTCTAACACTAGCCCAATAAGACCCCGACGAGGAGGGCGTGTGGACGTCACCGAGCTTCATGACGAGGTGCGGGCGGGGCGGATCGACACCGTGCTGCTGGCGGTCGTCGACATGCAGGGTCGTCTCCAGGGCAAACGCCTGTCGGGGCGCTACTTCCTGGAGGAGGTGCTGCGGCACGCCTCCGAGGGCTGCAACTACCTGCTCGCGGTCGACGTCGACATGAACACGGTCGACGGCTACGCCATGTCGTCCTGGGAGCGCGGATACGGCGACTTTGTCATGAAACCCGATATGTCCACCCTGCGCCGCGTGCCATGGCAGGAGGGGACGGCCCTGGTGATGGCCGACCTGGTGTGGGAGGACGGCTCCGACGTGACCGCCTCGCCGCGCCAGATCCTGCGCAGGCAGCTCGCCAGGCTGGACGAGCGGGGCTGGGGCGCCTTCGTCGGCACCGAGCTGGAGTTCGTCGTCTTCGGCGACACCTACGAGGACGCCTGGCGCCGCGGCTACCGCGACCTGACCCCCGCCAACCTCTACAACGTCGACTACTCCCTCCTCGGCACCGCGAGGGTCGAGCCGCTGCTGCGCAGGATCAGGCTCGGCATGGAGGGCGCGGGCATGTACGTCGAGTCGGCCAAGGGCGAGTGCAACCTCGGCCAGCACGAGATCGCCTTCCGCTTCGCCGAGGCCCTGTCCAGCTGCGACAACCACTCGATCTACAAGAACGGCGCCAAGGAGATCGCCTCCCAGGAGGGCATGGCGATCACCTTCATGGCCAAGCCGAACCAGCGCGAGGGCAACTCCTGCCACATCCACATCTCGCTCAGGGACGCGGGCGGGGAGCCGGTGATGGCCGGTTCCGGGCCGCACGGGCTGTCGGCGACAGGAGCGCACTTCATCGCCGGGCAGATCGCGCTGATGCGCGAGCTCACCCTGCTGTACGCGCCGAACATCAACTCCTACAAGCGGTACGTGCAGGGCAGCTTCGCCCCCACCGCGGTCAAGTGGGGCGTGGACAACAGGACGTGCGCGTTGCGCCTGGTCGGCCACGGCCCCTCGCTGCGGATCGAGAACCGGGTGCCCGGCGGCGACGTGAACCCCTACCTGGCGGTCTCGGCGCTGATCGCGGCCGGCCTGCACGGCGTCGAGAACGAGCTGCCGCTTGAGGACGCCTTCACGGGGAACGCCTACTCCTCGGGCGCGGAGACCGTGCCGAGCACGCTGCGCGACGCGCTGGAGCTCTGGGAGACCTCCGAGTTCGCGGCGGCCGCCTTCGGTGAGGACGTCGTGGCGCACTACGCGAACAACGCCCGGGTCGAGCTCACCGCCTTCGACGCGGCGGTGACCGACTGGGAGCTTTTCCGGGGATTCGAACGGATGTGAATGTGAAGATCATCAATCCGGCGACGGAAGAGGCGGTCGCCGAGATCGAGATGGCCGACGCCGCCGAGATCGACAGGGCCGTGGAGCGTGCCCGGCGCGCCTTCGCGCACTGGAGGAACGTCGCACCGGGAGACCGTGCCCGGCTGCTGCGCCGTTTCGCCTCGCTGGTGCGCCAGCACGCCGAGGAGCTCGCCCTGCTGGAGGTCGCCAACGCCGGGCACACGATCGGCAACGCCCGCTGGGAGGCGGGCAACGTCGCCGACGTGCTCGACTTCTACGCGGGGGCGCCCGAGCGCGATCACGGCCTGCAGATCCCGGTGCCCGGCGGGCTCGACGTCACCTTCAAGGAGCCGCTGGGCGTCGTCGGCGTGATCGTGCCGTGGAACTTCCCGATGGTCATCATGACCTGGGGGGCGGCCCCCGCACTGGCCGCGGGCAACACCGTGATCGTCAAGCCCGCCGAGTGGACGCCGCTCACCGCCCTGCGGGTGGCCGAGCTGGCCCTGGCCGCCGGCCTGCCCGAGGGGGTGTTGCAGGTCCTGCCGGGGGCCGGGGAGGTCGCGGGTGCCCGGCTGGTCGAGCACCCGGGGGTGGCGAAGATCGTGTTCACCGGCTCGACCGAGGTCGGCAAGCAGATCGCCGCCACCTGCGCCGGACAGGTCAAGCGGCTCACCCTGGAACTGGGCGGCAAGAGCGCCAACGTGGTCTTCGCCGACGCCGACCTGGAGAAGGCCGCGGCGACCGCGCCGTACGCGGTGTTCGACAACGCGGGCCAGGACTGCTGCGCGCGCTCCCGGATCCTGGTCGAGCGCTCGGTCCACGACGAGTTCCTCGCGCGGTTCGGCGAGGCGGTGCTGAACGTCCGAGTCGGCGACCCCCGCGACGAGGCCACCGAGATGGGCCCGCTGATCAGCGCCGAGCACAGGGAACGGGTGGCCTCCTTCGTCACCGAGCCGCCCCACCTGCGGGGCGTGTGCCCGTCGGGGCCGGGGTTCTGGTTCCCGCCGACGGTCCTGACGCCCCGGTCGGCCGGCGACCGGGCGTTCACCGAGGAGATCTTCGGCCCCGTGGTGTCGGTGGTGCCGTTCGACGACGAGGCGGACGCCGTACGGATCGCCAACGACACCCCGTACGGCCTGAGCGGGTCCATCTGGACCCGCGACGTCGGCCGGGCACTCCGGGTCGCCAGAGCGGTGGAGGCGGGCAACCTCAGCGTCAACTCGCATTCGAGCGTCCGCTACTGGACCCCGTTCGGCGGCTTCAAGCAGTCGGGCCTCGGCCGCGAGCTGGGTCCCGACGCCCTGTCAGCGTTCACCGAGACCAAGAACGTCTTCATTTCCGAGGAGTAGAAGCGATGCTGCGTTTGCAGGAACGTTTGCAGGACAGGGTCGCCGTCATCACCGGCGCCGGAAGCGGGATCGGCCTCGCCACCGCGCGCCGGTTCGCCGCGGAAGGCGCCCGCGTCGTGTGCGTGGACCTGGACGAGACGACCGGTCCGGCGGCCGCCGAGGAGGTCGGAGGGTTGTTCGTGCGGGCCGACGTGACCGACGAGGACGACGTCGCCCGGGTGTTCCAGACCGCGTTCGACACCTACGGCAGCGTGGACATCGCGTTCAACAACGCGGGCATCTCGCCGCCCGAGGACGACTCGATCCTGGAGACCGGCATCGACGCCTGGCGCCGGGTCCAGGAGGTGAACCTCACCTCGGTCTACCTGTGCTGCAAGCACGCCATCCCGTACATGCGGCGACAGGGCAAGGGGTCGATCATCAACACCGCGTCGTTCGTCGCCGTGATGGGGTCGGCGACGAGCCAGATCTCCTACACCGCCTCCAAGGGCGGGGTGCTCGCCATGTCCCGCGAGCTGGGCGTGCAGTTCGCCCGCGAGGGGATCCGGGTGAACGCGCTGTGCCCGGGGCCGGTGAACACGCCGCTGCTGCAGGAACTGTTCGCCAAGGACCCCGAGCGGGCGCAGCGCCGGCTCGTCCACATCCCGGTGGGCCGCTTCGCCGAGGCGTCCGAGATCGCCGCCGCGGTGGCGTTCCTCGCCTCGGACGACGCGAGCTTCATCACCGGCTCGGAGTTCCTGGTGGACGGCGGCATCTCCGGCGCGTACGTCACCCCGCTGTAGACCCGCTGTAGACCCGCTGCAGACCTCGCCCCGCCACCTTCGCGACCGGCGGTGGCGGGATTTGCCCAGGCCATACCCCGGCCCCGATAACGTGCGAGGACGTGGGCCCATCTCCCATGTCCCCGGCGTCCGCGTAAGAAAGAGATCATGTCCCGTCCCGTCATCGGCATCACCTGCTACGTCGAGCCCGCGCGCTTCACCGTCTGGGAGACGACCACCGCGCTCCTGCCGTACGACTACGTCGACCACGTGGCCCGCGCGGGCGGGCAGCCGGTGATCCTGCCCCCGGCGGGCGACCCCTCGGCGCTGGTGGAACGCCTGGACGGGCTCATCCTGGCCGGAGGCGGTGACGTCGGCCCCGAGCGGTACGGGCGGGAGCCGCACGAGCGGACCGGCTACGTCCGGCCGTTCCGCGACGACGCCGAGCTGGGACTGGTCGAGGCGGCGCTGGAGCGGGGCACCCCCTTCCTGGGGATCTGCCGGGGCATGCAGATCCTGAACGTCTCGCTGGGCGGCAGCCTCCATCAGCACCTGCCCGACGTGGTCGGCCACGCCGGGCACGCCCCGGCCCCCGGCCACTACGGCAGGATGCCGGTGCGGCTCGCCCCCGGCAGCCACACCTCGAAGATCTTCGGGACCGAGACCGTGGAGGTGGCCCACTACCACCACCAGGCCCTCGACCGGCTCGCCGAGGGCCTGACCGTGACCGCCCACGCCGAGGACGGCACGGTCGAGGCCGTGGAGGTGGACGGCCACCCCTTCGCCGTCGCCGTCCAGTGGCACCCCGAGACCGACGACGAGTCGGCTCTGTTCGAGGCGCTGGTCCGGCACGCCGCCCCCTGACCGGCACGGATCGGGGCCGCGAGGGGATTTCGCTCGGCCGGTGCGGGCGGTTAGGCTGGCCGATGACACCGATGAATCCCGTGCGGGAGAGCGTCCTGACACCCAGCCCAGGACCCCTGAAGGAGCAAGCCCTCCCCGCGAACCTCTCAAGGCAAAGGACCGTGCGGGTAGGTGCCCTCTGGAAAGCAGGTCCCACGACCTCGCCGAAGGTGAAAGTCCGGTAAAACCCGGATGAAACTCTCAGGCACCCACGACAGAGGGGGAGGATGCTCTCATCTGTCCCTTGTCTGAGGTGCGCACATGTCCCGACCTACGCCGCTGCGCGGCGTGCACGAGTCCCTCGGCGCGACGCTGACCGACTTCGCGGGCTGGCTGATGCCGCTCCGCTACGGCAGCGAGTCGGCCGAGCACAACGCGGTCCGCCAGGCGGCCGGCCTGTTCGACCTCTCCCACATGGGGGAGATCTTCGTGACGGGGCCGCAGGCCGCCGAAGCCCTCGACTACGCGCTGGTCGGCCACCTCTCCGCGCTGGAGCCCGGCCGCGCCCGCTACACGATGATCGTCGACGCCGAGGGCGGCGTGCTGGACGACCTGATCGTCTACCGGCTCGCCCCCGCCGAGTTCATGGTCGTCGCCAACGCCTCCAACTACCCCCGGGTGGCCGCCGAGCTGACCGGCCGCGCCAAGGGCTTCGACGCCGCGGTGGAGGACCGCTCCGAGCGGTACGCGCTGGTCGCGGTCCAGGGTCCGCGCTCCGCGGAGATCGTGGGCTCGCTCACCGACGCCGACCTCGAAGGGCTCAGGTACTACGCCGGTCTGCCCGCCGTCGTCGCCGGTCGCGAGGCCCTCGTCGCCCGTACGGGATACACCGGCGAGGACGGCTTCGAGTTGTTCGTCGCGGCCGAGGACGCCGAGCCGCTCTGGGCCGCCCTCACCGAGGCGGGCGCGCCGCACGGCCTGATCCCCGCGGGCCTGTCCGCCCGCGACACCCTCCGGCTGGAAGCCGGGATGCCGCTGTACGGCAACGAGCTGTCGGCCGCCCTGACCCCGTTCGACGCCGGGCTGGGCCGTGTGGTGAGGTTTGACAAACCGGGCGACTTCGTCGGCCGGGCCGCCCTCGAATCCCTCAAGGACGTCCCGCCGTCCCGCCGCCTGGTCGGCCTCGTCGCGACCGGCCGCAGGGTGCCCCGGCACGGGTATCCGGTGGTGGTCGCCGGTGACGGCGCGGTCGTCGGCGAGGTCACCAGCGGGGCGCCCTCCCAGTCACTGGGCAGGCCCATCGCGATGGCCTACGTGGACAACGGCCTGTCGTCAGGACTGGCCGTCGACATCAGGGGCAGCCACGAGCCGGTCGAGGTCGTCGCACTGCCTTTCTACAGGAGGAAAAAATGAGCAGCATTCCCGAGGACCTGCACTACACCAAGGAACACGAGTGGATCTCCGGCATCGATGACGGCCTCACCCTCACCGTGGGCATCACCGCCTACGCCGCCGAGGCGCTGGGTGACGTGGTCTACGTGCAGGTGCCCGAGGTCGGCGCGACGGTCGCCTCCGGTGACGCCGTCGGCGAGGTCGAGTCGACCAAGTCGGTGAGCGACATCTTCGCGCCGGTCGACGGCGAGGTCGTGGAGGTCAACCAGGCCGTCGTGGACGACCCCTCGCTGGTCAACAGCGACTCCTACGGTGAGGGCTGGCTGTTCCGCGTACGTCTTGAGGGCTCCGCCGACGACCTGCTGTCGCCCGAGGAGTACGCCGCGCTCACCTCGGGTGAGTCCTAAGCCTTTCCCCCCTCGCGTCACGGTCACGCGCGCCGGAGGGCGCGCGTGGCCGTCCACGCTGGAAGGATTCAGATGACGATCAGCGTCTTCGATCTCTTCAAGATCGGAATCGGCCCGTCCAGCTCGCACACCGGCGGCCCGATGGCCGCCGCCCACAAGTTCGCCCGCGGCCTCCACCAGGACGGGCTCCTGGAGAAGACGGCAAGGGTGCGCGCCGTCCTGTACGGCTCGCTGGGCCTGACCGGCAAGGGGCACGGCAGCGACAAGGCCGTGCTGCTCGGCCTGTCCGGTGAGAAGCCCGAGCTCGTCGACGTCGACGCGGTCGAGGGACGGCTCGCCGCCATGCGCGAGTCGGGCACCATCTCCCTGTACGGCTCGCGCGAGATCCCCTTCGTCATCGGCGAGGACCTCGTCTTCGAACGCAAGATCTCGCTCCCCGGCCACCCCAACGGAATGCGCTTCACCGCCCTGTCCGAGTCCGGCGAGACGGTCCGCGAGAAGGTCTACTACTCGGTCGGCGGCGGCTTCGTCGTCGACGAGAACGCCACCGGTGCCGACCGGATCAAAGCCGACGACACCGTCCTGCCCCACCCCTTCACCACGGCCGCCGAACTGCTCGCCCAGTGCGCGGAGACCGGGCTGTCCATCTCCGGGCTGATGCTGGAGAACGAGCAGGCGTTCGGCCGCACCGAGGCCGAGGTTCGCGACCGGTTGCTCGTCCTGTGGCAGGTCATGAGCGAGTGCGTGCGGCGCGGCATCGACAAGGAGGGCATGCTGCCCGGCGGACTGAAGGTCCGCCGCCGCGCCCACCAGCTCCACCGGCAGCTGCGCAGCGAGTCGGGAGAAAAGGACTCGCTGCAGACGATGGACTGGGTCTCGCTCTTCGCCCTCGCGGTCAACGAGGAGAACGCCGCCGGCGGCCGGATCGTCACCGCGCCCACCAACGGCGCCGCGGGCATCATCCCGGCCGTGCTCACCTACTACGACCGCTTCACGAAGGACGCCGACGACGAGGGCGTGATCCGCTTCCTGCTCACCGCCGGGGCGATCGGCGTGCTGTTCAAGGAGAACGCCTCCATCTCGGGCGCCGAGGTCGGCTGCCAGGGCGAGGTCGGCTCGGCCTGCTCGATGGCCGCCGCCGGGCTCACCGAGGTGATGGGCGGCACCCCCGAGCAGGTCGAGAACGCCGCCGAGATCGGCATCGAGCACAACCTGGGGCTCACCTGCGACCCGATCGGCGGCCTGGTGCAGATCCCGTGCATCGAGCGCAACGCGGTCGCCTCGATCAAGGCCATCGCCGCCGCCAGGATCGCGCTGCGCGGCGACGGCCGCCACTTCGTCTCGCTGGACAAGGCCATCAAGACGATGCGCGACACCGGCCGCGACATGCTCGACAAGTACAAGGAGACCAGCCGGGGAGGGCTCGCGGTGAACGTCATCGAGTGCTGACCCCGGGGTTTGGGCGGTGGGGCCTCTGACGGGCGCGCGGGAGACTCGGGACTGCGGAACCTTGACGACATACAACTCGATCGCTACCAAATTTCGCATCACGTGCAGCCTCCTCCGATCCCACGCCTATGCTGGGTGGCCATGCGCGGGATTCGGGAGGTCGCGGTGGTCACGGGAACGCCCCCGGCAAGCCGCTCCCGCCGCTCCCGCCGCTCTCCTGCTCCGGAGACTCCTTCCCGCTCCCTGCGGGCGCTCCGCTTCCTCGGGTCGCACTGGCTCTTCATCACCGCCCTGCTCGCGGGTGGCGGCCTGCGCCTCCTCGCCATGCTCGGCTACCGGCCCGCCCTGTGGTTCTGGGCCGACTCCTTCGTCTACCTGAACGCCGGGCTCGCCCCCCGCCCCCTGGAGTCCCGTCCCGCGGGTTACTCGCTGTTCCTGTGGATCCTCAAGCCGCTGTCCAGCATCCCCGCGGTGGTCGCGGTGCAGCACCTGCTCGGACTGGCCGTGGCCGTCTGCGTCTACCTGCTGCTGCGCAGGCTGGGCGGGCTGCCGGGGTGGGGTGCGACGCTCGCCGCGCTGCCGGTGCTGTTCGACGCCTACCAGATCCAGCTCGAACACCTCGTCATGGCGGACCTGCTCTTCCAGTTCCTCGCGGTGCTCGCGGTCACGCTGCTGCTGTGGCGGCGACGCCCGGCGGCGTGGGTCGCCGCGCTGGCCGGGGCGCTGCTCGCCGCGGCGACCGTCACCCGCACGATCGGGTTGCCGCTCATCGCCGTGGCGCTGGTCTGCATGGTGATCCGCCGAGCCGGGTGGCGGGCGGTCCTCTCCGCGACGCTCGCCGCCGCGATCGGCCTGGGCTCGTACGCGGCCTGGTTCAGGGCCGAGCACGGCAGTTTCGCTCTGACCAGGGGAAACACCTTCCTCTGGGCCCGGACGATGACCTTCGCCGACTGCGCCGCGATCCAGCCGACCGGCCCCGAGGCGGCCCTGTGCCCCGTCGAGCCGCTGGGGCAGCGCGCGGCGCCACCCGTCTACATCTGGGACGGCGAGTCGCCGCTGAACAAGGTCAAGGGCAGCTGGGCCGAGCGCGACGCCCTCGCGGGCGCCTTCGCCACCCAGGCGATCATGGCCCAGCCGCTCGACTTCCTGCGGGCGGGCCTGGAGGACGCGGCCCACATCTTCGACTGGACCCGGCGCGTCTACCCGGCTCCCGGCCCGCAGAGCGCCTACGTCTTCCCCGACACCGTGCGGCCCTTCACCTCCGGTGCCGCCTCGCAGGGCAAGACCGCAGAGCAGCTGACCGTGGCCTACCAGGGCTCGTCGGGAGCGCCGACGATGGCCGAACCCTACGCGGGCCTGCTGCGCGACTACCAGGAGTACGGCTTCGTGCGGGGCCCGTACCTCGCGGTGATCCTGCTGGTCGGCCTGGTCGGCGTGCTGATGCGGCTGCGGAGGTTCGGCGGCGCGGTGCTGCTGCCCTGGGCGGCGGGGACGATGCTGCTGATCCTGCCGCCCTTCATCGCGGCCTTCGACCACCGCTACGTCGTCCCCGCCCTCCCGCTGCTCTGCCTGGCCGCCGGACTGGCCTTCGGCGTCAGGCACGAGAAGCACACAGGGAACACAGGGAACACAGGGAACACAGGGAACACAGGGAACGCTGAGAACGCGGCCGAGGTCGCGGCGGGGAGAGCGGACGAGGGGTCTTCGGGCGAGGGACCCGGCGACGAGGCCCCTTCGCGCGGCGCGACGGCCGAGCGACCGGTGTACGCGAGCCCCTTCGACGAGACGGCGCACGGGTCGTACGACGGGCGGGCTCCCGAGGAGAGCACGTCCGTGAGGACCTCGTACGGCGAGGCGGCGGACCGGCCGGGGCACGGCACGACGGGCGAGACACCCGCGTACGGAAACACGGCGGACCGGATGGTGTACGGAGGGACGGGTGAGCGCCCGGCCTACGGGGAGCCGGAGCGACGGCCGGCGTACGGGGCGACGGGCGAACGGCCCGTGTACGGGGGGACAGGCGAACGGTCGGCGTACGAAAGGGCGAGTGAGCGGTCGGCGTACGGAGGCGCGGCAGGCTCGCCGGAGTACGGGGAGTCAGCGGCGGCGAACGTGAAGGCGAACCACCACGCCGAGTTCTACCTCCCCGAGCGCCCGTCGGACCTTCCCCACCGCGTCTCTGTTCAGCCGGGACACGAGTCTGCCGACATCGGTCGCGGGCGCGCAGCCCACCCCGATGCGCAGCCGCTCGTGCCGTACGTACCTGACGCGGACACGAGTGAGCCCTTCGACTTCTTTAAGAGCGACTCCAAGCATGGCGGTCCCCGTCCCGGTCCGCCTGCCCCACCGTCCCCATCCCAGGGCGTGTAGCAGCCACCGCAGCGCCGCGAGAGCGAGCGTCACCAGCAGCAGCGCGACCAGCCAGCCCGGCAACGGATGCGCGGCCAGCCACCCGGGGAACCCTCGGGGCACGAGCCTGGCACCGGGCGCCTGTCCCGGCAGGTCACCGCGTCCCCGCAGGAAGGCGTAGAGCCCGGCGCACACCAGCACCGTCCCCGTGACGGCCAGGCCGATCCGATTGCCCAGGTAGGGCCTCATCAGGCCCCCTTCCTGCGCAGCCGTACGACGACCTCTCCCGCGCACATCGCGCCCAGGCCCCCGAGCCGGTCGCCCACCGCCGCACCCACCCGGCGCAGCACGGGGCCTGTCCGCTCGGCGTCGGTGAACACGGTGACCTCGACGATCCGCGACGTGAGCCGGACCCGTGCCCCGTTCACCTCCTCCACCGACTCGGCGGCCTCCCGCAGCGTGCGGCGGAGTCCGGACCTGGTGATGCCGATCACCATGTGCGGGTCTCCCGCCTCCAGCGGCACCAGCCGTGACCGCCCCGGCAGCACGGCGAGCGCGAGCATCACCAGGCCCATCGCGACGGCGAGCACCGAGGCGGCGAACACGGCGGGATCCGACCAGTTCCACGCGCCGACGCCCTTGACGATCCGCCGGTAGGGCACCCGCGCGAGCGGGGAGTCCATGAGCAGGCCCACCGTCACCGCGGCCGAGGCCGCCAGCACGGCGGACACCGTCAGCGCGGTGGGGACACCCGCGAGGGTCCTGCCCGGCCTGAGCATCCGCACCGACCTGCGCCGGACGTCCTGGAACCGCTCGGCCCCCGCCTTGCCTCCCGAGCCCGGGGTGTTCCCCGCGGCACCGGTGCCTCCCGAGCCCGCCAGGACGTCCTGGAGAGTAGTCGTCATCCGGCCATGTGTACGCGTTCCCGCAGGGCCGGGCCGGGGATCAACCGCCCACTTGCACGATCTTGAGCCCTCCCTGGCGGGAGCATTGATCACCGATACAGCAACATGAACAATGCTCATCTTCTCCGTATCGGGGTTATCCTGCGGACATGGACGACCGCCAGCGCTACGACCGGGCCACAGCGCACCTTGACCCTCCCTTCGCCGTCCTCGACCTGCGGGCCCTGCGCGCCAACGCCGAAGGCATGGCCCGCCGCGCCCGGGGCAAGCCGATCAGGGTCGCCAGCAAGTCCATCAGGTCCCGAGCCGTGCTCGAACGCGTCCTCGCCATGGACGGCTTCACCGGGATCATGGCCTTCACCCTCCCCGAAGCCCTCTGGCTCGTCTCCACCGGGATGCGCGACGTGCTCGTCGCCTACCCCACCGTCGACCGCGCCGCGCTCGCCGAACTCGCCGCCGAGCCGATCGCGGCGCGGGAGATCACGATCATGGTGGACCGGGCCGAGCACCTGGACCTCGTCGAATCCGCCGTCGCCGGAGTCCGCGACCGCCACGAGATCCGGCTCTGCCTGGACGTCGACGCCGGCTACCTCGCCCTCGGCGGCCGGTTCAGGGCGGGCGTCCGCCGCTCCCCCGTCCGCGAGGTCGACCAGGCCGCCGACCTCGCCACCGAGATCGCCAAAAGGCCCGGCTTCCGGCTCGTGGGCCTGATGGCGTACGAGGCCCAGATCGCCGGGGTCGGCGACGACCCGCCGGGCAACCCCGCCCTCACCCGGGCCGTCCGCCTGATGCAGGCCAGGTCCCGCCGCGAGCTGATCACCCGCAGGGGCCGGATCGTCCAGGCCGTCCGCCAGGTCACCGACCTGGAGTTCGTCAACGGCGGCGGCACCGGCAGCATCGAGAAGACCACCGAGGAGAGGGCCGTCACCGAGATCGCGGCCGGATCCGGTTTCTTCCATCCCCGCCTGTTCGACTTCTACCGGGGATTCACCGGCCGGCCCGCCGCCCTGTTCGCCCTGCCCGTCGTACGCCGCCCCGCCCCCGGCGTCGTCACCGTCCTCGGCGGCGGCTACCCCGCCTCCGGCGCCCCCGGCGACGACCGCCTGCCCCAGCCCTACCTGCCGTGCGGGCTGCGCTACGACTCCAACGAGGGGGCCGGAGAGGTCCAGACCCCCCTCATCGGGCAGGCGGCGGAAGACCTGCGCGCCGGCGACCGGGTCTGGTTCCGGCACGCCAAGGCGGGCGAGCTCTGCGAGCGCTTCGCGCGCCTGCACCTGATCGACGGGGACGAGGTCGTGGACGAGGTCCCCACCTATCGCGGCGAGGGCCGCACCTTCCTCTGACCCTGCCGTGATCCTGCCGCCAACTGTGCCTCCAGCCGTTGCCCGGTACGCCCCTGACCCCGGGCAGGGCACGCCTTCGATCGGGTCCGGCGCGCCTCCAACCTGGCCCGGCATGCGAAACGGGCACCCGCCGCTCCACGGCGAGTGCCCGTTCCCCCTCACATCTCGACCCCGCCCTCCGGGCACGACGGCCCGCGGTGCTCCCGCGCCCGGAGGTGCCTGACCTCGGAGAGATCTCAGAAGCCCAGGTCGAGTTCCTCCCACCTGCTGCACTTGTAGGTCGACCAGCCGCGGTACTTGACCTGGCAGGTCTTGACCCGCACCTCGCTCACGTCGTGCGCCGTGACGCGGAAGCGCTTGGTGTCGTCGTAGCTGCACAATTTGACGCGCTTGGCGACGTCCCAGTCCTCGTCATCGGACGAGGTGACCTGCACCTCGGCGTAGGCGCAGCGACCACCCTGGCGGAGGGTGCGCCTGTCACCGTCGTACAGATCGCCCCGCAGCCTGAAGGTGTTGTCCTCCTCGTCGTCACCCCTGACCGAGTACACGGCCTCCAGCGTGGCCAGGCCGTTCCTGGACTCCTGCTCGAAGTTGTCGTCGAAGTCTCGCGCAGAGGACGCCGAGGACGCCGAGGACGCAGCCGACGCGGACGTCGGTGTCGCGGCGAAGGCGGCCGGAGCCACGGTCAGCATGACGCTCGTGGTCGCCGCCACCGCGATCGCGGCGCGAATGATGTTTTTCATGGATTTACCCCTCCTTTTTCCTACTCGCGATGGTCCGCGAGCGGGAAAAAGGTCACATGAGTAAACCCCTACTCAATTCCGGGCAGCCGATCGGTCACCGGCGACATTCGCTCCCTCAGCCGGCGACATTCGCTCCCTCGGCCGGCGACGGTCAGCGACGACGGCGCCGCCACAGCATGACCACCGCGCCGAGCGCCAGCGCCGCCCCCACCCCGATCAGGATCGGCGCCAGGTCCGGCCGCTCGTCCGCCCACAGGTCCTCGGGCTCGCCGGCGAGCCTGACCGGCTTCGGCCCCGCCGCGCCCCCCACCAGGTCACCGACCTGAGCGGCGAGATGCTCCGCGTTCGCCCGGACCTTCGCCACACCACGCGCCGCGACCCGCTTGGGGCTCACCCGGTCCGCGATGGCGTCCACCGTCTGGGCCAACTCCGCGCGCGTGCGCTCGATCTGTCGTTCCAACTCCGCGGGATCGGTGTCCGCCATGGCTATCCTCCCCTACTCCTTGACATTGATCAGTCTGTCAGGTCCTACCCACCCACGGCACTTCGGGCAGGCCGGTAAGTTGACCGGGGAACCATTCCTCGGAGGAACACCATGAAACTTGAGCCGGGCGACGCCGCCCCGGACTTCACCCTTCCCGCCGCCGACGGCACCACCGTGTCGCTGGAGAGCCACCGCGGTAAGCGCGTCATCCTCTACTTCTATCCCGCCGCGATGACCCCGGGCTGCACCAAGCAGGCCTGCGACTTCCGCGACAGCCTCGCCTCACTCACCTCGGCCGGATTCGTCGTGCTCGGCGTCTCGAAGGACAGCCCGGCCAAGCTCGCCAAGTTCGTCGAGCACGACGCCCTCACCTTCCCGCTCCTGTCCGACCCCTCCCTTGAGGTCCACAAGGCCTACGACGCGTACGGGGAGAAGACGATGTACGGCAAGACGACCCTCGGGGTCATCCGCTCCACCTTCGTCATCGACGCGGACGGCAAGATCGAGAAGGCCCTCTACAACGTGAAGGCGACCGGCCACGTGGCCCGCCTCCGCCGCGAACTCGGCGTCGACTGACACCCGATTTTCGCCATTTAATATGACATGAGCACGCCCCAAGAATTGTCGGTCCCATTACCTAGGCTTGGGGCGTGCCCACCAAGTACAAATACACCCCGGAAATGCTGGCGGAGGCCGCGGCAGCGTCCCTCAGCATCGCCGACGTCCTCCGCCGCCTCGGCATCACCGTCGCGGGCGGCAACTACGCCCATATCAGCCGCCAGCTGAGGCGCTTCGAAATCGACACCTCGCACTTTCGCAGGGTCTCCCCCAACAGAGGGAAGCCCTCGCCGCGACGCAGTCGTCCGGAACAGGTTCTCGCCATGCGACCGGAGGGCAGCCCACGCCCGGACCCCGGGCAGCTCAGGCGCTGCCTGATCGAGACCGGGATGCCGTACCGCTGCGCGGGATGTAGGATCGAGGGCGCCTGGCGAGGTCAGGCATTGACACTGCACGTTGACCATATCAATGGCAACTGGCTGGACAACAGAAAAGAAAACCTGCGCTTTCTCTGCCCCAATTGCCATTCACAGACAGAGAATTTCGCAGGAAAGAATAGGGGTCGTAGCCCAACGGCAGAGGCCGCGGTTTTAGGTACCGTCCAGAGCGGGTTCGAATCCCGTCGACCCCACAAAACAATTAAGAATCAATCGATCGACATAAAGTCAACAGACACCAGCGTGACAATATCGGCCCAGGATCTATTTTTCATAGAATACTGTCGGAGCGAAAGACGCTTCGCGTCGAGATCCGCGGTCATACGCAGAGCCATTCAATTACTGCGCGAATCCGTCCTCGCGGAGGACCGTGCCGTCGCGTCTGATCCGGCGGGTTGAGGCCGGGGACCCGGGGGCGCGCGTTCGGCCGGCTTCGCCGTGGGTGGTGGATTCGGCGAGTCGCCCCCGTGAGCCCAGGTCGACCGCCCGCGGGGCCGGCGTCGCCCAGGACCACACGAGACGGCACGATGTTCACCGCCGGAGGGAAGACCCCTGTGGATCCGCGCGGGTAGCGGGTAGGCAGGTGCGCGGGTAAGCCGACGATCCCGGTGAGACCGCCGAAGCGGCCGGGAAGGCCATGAGCGGTATGCGGCGAGGGAGCTCTGTCCGATGTGGCGGCTATCCGTCGCGGCGGGGGGACGGGAGAGAAAACGTCAGGTCGCGCGGCCTGTCTTCCTAGCCGCGCGACCCGGCGTCGTTGTGATTGATCACCACAAACTATCTCCCTTTACTCACCCCGGAGGGCGCTCCCAAAAACCATGGTGCCCCAGAGACCGTAAAGGCTGTGTAAGCCAAGCCGAATGTGCGGCCCGGTGTGCGACCTGAGTCGTACATCGACCTCCACCTTGAGGGGGAAGGGCTCTGATCTGCGCATACGTATCGTAGTGATGTGTTCGGCAGATTGCGCGCCTGGAGCGTGCGCCATCCCAGGATCACGGACGCCCTGTGGCTGACTCCGTTCCTGCTGGTCTCGCTGCTCAATGTCTGGGCCGTCGGGGTGGTCGACCTGGTGGCCTGGGGGGCGGAGAGGCTGGGGCTGTGGGGGTTCGCGGGGCTGACGCTGCTGTTGTTCGTACCCCTGTTCTGGATGCGCGAGCGTCCGGTCGCGGTCTTCGCGACCGTCTCGTTCGCCTCGTTCCTCCAGTGGCTCGCCGGGGTTCCTCCCCTGTTCTTCAACGTCTCCGTGCTCGTCGCCATGTACGGGGTGGCGTCGCGGCGCCCGCTGCGCTGGGCGGTCGGGGCGGGGCTGGTGGTGGAGCTGGGGTTGTTCCTGGTGTTCGGGCGGGTGCCTCAGGGACTTGACCTGCGTGCCTTCGCCACGGCCTCGGCGTTCGCGGCCGCGATCTGGATGACGGGGATCTACGCGAACACCCGCCGCCGTTATCTGGAGGGTCTGGAGGAGCGGGCCGAGCGAGCGGAACGGGATCGCGATCAGCAGGCCAGGCTGGCGGCGGCCGCGGAGCGGGCCAGGATCGCCCGTGAGCTGCACGACGTGGTCGCGCACAACGTGAGTGTGATCATCGTTCAGGCCGATGGGGCGGGGTACGCGATCGACCGCGACCCTGAGCAGGCGCGCAGGGCGATGGAGGCGGTCTCGGCCACGGGCCGCAGGGCGCTGGCGGAGATGCGGCGGATGGTGGGCGTGTTGCGGGCCGACGGTGTCCAGGAGGAGTACGCTCCGCAGCCGAGCCTGTCGCAGTTGGACGATCTGGTGACGCAGGTGCGGGAGTCGGGTTTGCCGGTGGAGTTGCGGGTGTCCGGTGTTCCCGCGGAGCTTCCCGAGGGGGAGCAGCTCACGGTTTACCGGATCGTTCAGGAGGCGCTCACCAATACCCTCAAACACGGTGGCCCGGAGAGCAGGGCCACGGTGGAGATGGAGTACGGCGTGCGGGAGCTGCTCGTGCGGGTGACCGACGACGGTCGTGGCGCGGCGACGCCGGAGCGTGAGGGTGGGCACGGCCTGGTCGGCATGCGCGAGCGGGTCGCGATGTTCGGCGGGAGTGTGAAGGCGAGCCCCGTTCCCGGTGGCGGGTTCCAGGTGGTGGCGCGGCTGCCGATCGGCGATACCGGGGCGGGGCGAGCGGCTTGACGGAGCACGCGGTGGGTGACCAGGTGATTCGGGTGATGCTGGTCGACGATCAGGAGTTGCTGCGCACCGGTTTCCGCATGGTTCTCGACGCCCATCCCGGCATCGAGGTCGTCGCGGAGGCGGGTAACGGGGCCGCTGCGGTGGAGGCGGTGCGGACGGTCGCCGTGGACGTGGTGCTGATGGACGTGCGGATGCCGGTGATGGACGGGGTGGAGGCGACGCGGCTGATCCGTTCGACGGCCGATGGGCCTCGGGTGCTGATCCTGACCACGTTCGATCTGGACGATTACGCGTTCGCGGCGTTGAAGGCGGGTGCGTCGGGGTTCCTGCTGAAGGATGTGCCGCCCGCCGATCTGGTGAGCGCGATCCAGTCGGTGCACAGCGGGGACGCGGTGGTGGCGCCGAGTACGACGCGGCGGCTGTTGGAGCGTTTCGCGGTGCACCTTCCCTCCGCGGTGGCCGAGCCCGCGGTGCTGACCGGGCTGACCGCACGGGAGCGGGAGGTGCTGGTGCTGGTGGCGAGGGGGTTGTCGAACACGGAGATCGCCGGTCGTCTGGAGTTGGCGGAGGCGACGGTCAAGACGCATCTGGGCCGGATCCTGGCGAAGCTGAGCCTGCGGGATCGGGCACAGGTCGTCGTATATGCCTATGAATCAGGAATCGTAACCCCGCATTCCGCCGATTAGCATCGTTGTTATGACGAACCTTGACGGTCGGCTCCGCGCGTCGCACTCCGATCGTGACGCGGTCATCGAGCGGTTGCGCGTGGCCACCGGAGAGGGACGGCTCTCTCTGGATGAGTTGGAGGAACGGATCGAGCGGACGCAGGCGGCGAGGACGTACGACGACCTGAGGGCCATCACCGCCGACCTGCCGCGAGACGACGCGGGGCTCGCCATGCTGGGCGTCGGGGGCATCGGAGGCGGGGTCCTGGAGCTGCGGACGAAGCATGGGGAGGTGCACCAGAAGGACTACTGGGTGGTGCCCCCGCGCATCGTGGCGAGTTGCAGCTCGGGCACCGTGAAGATCGACTTCACCGAGGCGGTGTGCTCGCACCGCGAGGTGTTGCTGGAGGCGACCTGTGGGATGGGCACCATCCTGGTGACCGTGCCACGGGGGTGGACCGTGTGGATCGACTCGCTGACGACGAACATGGGCACGATCAAAAACAAGGCCACCGACCCCGGACACCCTGACGCGCCGGTGCTGCGCGTCACCGGCAAGGTGGGCCTGGGCACCTTGAAAATCAAGTATCCGCGGAGGTAATACCGGTTGAAGGCGGGAACCTTCCCCGCCGGGAACCTCCTCCGCCGGAGACAGGAACCGCGCGAGTCTCCCCATCGGACACGAGAACCGCGCGAGCCTTGACCGAAGGCGAGAGCCTCGGCCGGAGACAGAGCCTCGGGTCGGAGGCGAGAGCCTCGGGAGAACCCCGCTGGATCGGAAACCCGCGAGCGCCCCGGCCTTCGGGCAGGAATCCCATCGAGGGTGAGGCCCCGTTCGCCTCGCCCGCCTCGTCCGAATGGCCGAGGCCGCACTACGGCGGAGGTCGCGCCCCTCCTTCTCCCGACCCCCTCCGTATCGCCATAAGTCAGGCCTAACGCCTGATGGATCCCTCTTTCCCCATCAATACCGTTTGGTGCGTCATAACATCACACGTTGTTGAGGAGAGCTGTCGTGACCATCACCGGAGAGGTCGGCGCGTGGGACGCGCGGGAAAGCGCGGCGCCGGCCGTGACGGCCAGAGGTCTCACCAAGGTGTACGGCCGGGGGGACACCGCCGTGCACGCGCTGCGCGGAGTGGACGTCTCCTTCGCGACCGGCGCCTTCACCGCGATCATGGGCCCCTCGGGGTCGGGCAAGTCCACGCTGATGCACTGCCTGGCCGGACTGGACACGGTGAGCGGCGGGCAGGTGCGCGTCGGGGACGTGGAGCTGACCGGACTCAACGACAAGAAGCTCACCATGCTCCGCCGCGAGCGGATCGGCTTCGTCTTCCAGGCGTTCAACCTGCTGCCGACGCTCACCGCCGAGCAGAACATCCGGCTCCCGCTGGAGATCGCCGGGCGGCTGGCCGACCCCGCGCTGTTCGACCGGGTCGTGGAGACCGTGGGCCTGCGCGACCGGCTCGGCCACAAGCCCGCGGAACTGTCGGGCGGACAGCAGCAGCGCGTCGCGGTCGCCCGCGCCCTGATCAGCAGGCCGCAGGTCATCTTCGCCGACGAACCCACCGGCAACCTCGACTCGCGCAGCGGCGCCGAGGTGCTCTCCTTCCTGCGGACGTCGGTGCGCGAACTCGACCAGACGATCGTGATGGTCACCCACGACCCGGTGGCGGCCTCGTACGCCGACCGCGTGGTCTTCCTCCGCGACGGCCTGCTGGTGAGCGAGCTGACGGGGCCGACGCCGCAGTCGGTGCTGGACACGCTGATGAAGCTGGAGGCGTGAGGTGCTGAGGACGACGCTGGCCGGGTTGCTCGCGCACCGGCTGCGCCTGATGCTGACGTCCCTCGCGATCGCGCTGGGGGTCGGCTTCATCGCGGGGACGTTCGTGCTGACCGACACCATCGACGCGGGGTTCACCGAGAAGTTCTCCGCAGCGGCCGACAAAATCGACGTCGCCGTACTCCCGGCGTCCGGCGGGAACGGCGACGAGCCTCCGGTCGTCTCCGAGGCCACCCTGGAAAAGGTGCGCGCCGTGGACGGGGTGGCCGACGCACAGGGGCTGATCCGGGGCACGTCCGCCCTGATCGGCAAGGACGGCAAGGCCGCCGGTGACTTCCCCACCGCGGGAATCTCCCTGCCCGAGGGCGACCTGAACCGTATGCCGATCGTGAGCGGTACGGCCCCGAAGACCGCGACGCAGGCCGTGCTCGACGAGGGCACCGCCAGGACCAGGGGATTCAAGGTCGGCGACACCATCGCGGTGCTCGACGCGAGCAACGCCAGGCACGAGTTCACCCTGGTGGGCCTGTTCGACGTCGGCCTGGACCAGGAGCTCGGATACTTCGGCGCGGTCGGCTACACCACGGACACGGCCAGGAAGATGACCGGGCAGAAGGGGTATCGGGAGGTCGACGTCGCCGCCGCCGAGGGGGTCACCCAGGAGGCGCTGCGCGGCTCGGTCGCCGCGGTCGTGGGTTCGGGTCACGAGGTCAAGACCGGTGAGCGCTACGCGGCGGACCTCGCCAAGGGCAACGGCGCCAACGGCGACTTCCTGAAGCTGGGCCTGCTGCTGTTCGGCGTGGTGGCGATGTTCGTGGCCGCGCTGGTCATCTACAACACCTTCAACATCCTGGTGGCCCAGCGGACCCGCGAGATGGCGCTGCTGCGATGCGTCGGGGCGACGCGCGGGCAGGTCTTCTCCTCGATCATGCTGGAGTCGGCGGTGGTCGGCCTGCTGTCGTCGGTGTTCGGCCTGCTGCTCGGCTACGGCCTGGGTGCGGGGGCACTCTCCGTGCTGGCGGCGTTCGACGCGCCGCTGCCCACGGCCGCCGCCGCCACCCTGACGCCGACCACCATCGTCCTTGGCCTGGTGATCGGCCTGACGGTCACGGTCGGCGCGGCGCTGCTGCCCGCGCGGGCCGCGACGCGGGTGGCGCCGATCGCGGCGCTGCGCTCGCAGACCGAGGAGCAGACCTTCAGGGCCGGCCTGGTACGAATGATCTTCGCGGGGCTGTTCCTGCTCGCGGGCGTGGGCATCGTGGTGGCGGGGATCTCCACGGATCCCGGCGAGACCGCCCTGATGGTGGTGATGGCCGGATGCTCGTCCGTCTTCCTCGCGGTGCTGATCCTCGGGCCGGTGATCGTCAGGCCGCTCTCCGCCTTCGCGGGGTGGGTACCGGCCAAGCTCTTCGGCGTACCCGGCAGGCTGGCCGTGGACAACTCCCGGCGCAACCCGAAGCGGTCGGCGACCACCACCGTGGCACTCACCGTGGGTGTGACGCTCATGACGGTCATCTCCGTCGTCACCGGCACCGTTCGGGTGACGTTCACCCAGCAGCTCGACGAGCAGTTCCCCTTCGACTACATGGTGCAGACCCAGGGGCACGACTCTGGCCTGCCCCGCGCGATCGCCGAGGACCTCCGGAGCCGGTCCGAGCTGGACTCGGTCATCGCCTTCCGTGAGACCGGCGCGAGGCTCGCGACCGGGACCACCCGGTACGACGTGGGAACCTTCACCCCCGTCCCGGGCTTCAAGCCGCCGCTCGACGCGGGCTCGCTCGACCGGCTCGTCCCGGGGACCGCGCTCGTCGCCGACCGCGTCGCCGAGCGGCTCACGCTCGGGGTCGGTGACCGGATCACCGTACGAACGTCGAAGGCGGGCACGGTCGACCTCTCGATCGTGGGCATCTCCAACGTCGACGCGAGCCTCTCCGACGTGACGGTGCCCGAGCGGGAGTTCGACCGCTACTTCGGCGAGGTCGGCGACAGCCGCGTGATGATCAAGCACCGTGACGGCGTCGACCCGGACCGGGCGCTCGCGGCGGTCGAGGCGTCGACGGAGGCGTACCCGACGGCGAAGGTCGCGAGCTCGACGGAGCTGCGGGGCCAGTTCGACGAGGCGCTCGACATGATATTGATGATCATCACGGGGCTGCTCGGTCTGGCGGTGCTCATCTCCCTGCTGGGCATCGCCAACACGCTCTCCCTCTCGGTCCACGAGCGCACCCGCGAGTCCGCGCTGCTGCGTGCCCTCGGCCTGACCCGGCCCCAGCTGCGGCGGATGCTCTCGGTCGAGGCGCTGGTCCTGGGCCTCATCGGCGCGCTGGTCGGTGTGGCGCTGGGGGTCGCGTTCGGCTGGGCGGCCGCGCAGACGATGACCGACGACGTCGTCTTCCAGCTGCCGGTGCCGCAGATCCTGTCGTTCGTCGCCCTGTCCGGCCTCGCCGGGGTGCTCGCGGCCGTCCTGCCCGCCCGGCGCGCGGCCCGCGCCTCGGTCGTGGGCTCACTCGCGAGCGGCTGAGCGTGGTGGCCGGGACGCCTTCGTCATCGGGGGCGGCGTCCCGGCCACTGCTCCGCCACGGTCTCTGGGTTGAGCAGCGGCCGGATCACGATCTCACCGGTGGCCCTGTCGATCACCACGCAGCCGGACCCGACGGTGTCGGGCAGCACGCTGGGATCGTCGGGCTCGGGCTCGTTCGCCCAGGCGACATAGCCCTCCTGAAAGGCATAAATCCTGATCTCGACGGCGGCACCCGCGCCCCGGACCCCGTTGAAGTACTCCTCCGCCACGGCCCTCGCCTGGTCCGGGTTCACAGACGTCGTCCCTCCCTGTCGATCACGACGCAGAACACACCCGTCACCGACTCGTACGGCGGCTCCACCGCCATGTGCCCCCGCTGCGCGTCGATCCAGATCACCTCGCCGTCGAAGTTCACCGCGTTCCAGGCGTGACTGCCCCCGGCCGGCCACCGGTTGATGATGAGCGCCGAGGAGCCGTGTCCCCCGGCCAGCAACGCCTGCGCGATCGGCAGGTAGGCGTGGCGTCCCTGCCCCACATAGTGGAAGCGCTGCCCCAGCCACCGCTCCGCCCTCGCCACTCCCCCGGCCTCCCCGGTGAGCAGCGGCCTGCCCACCCGGTCGTACTCGGGCCTGCGCGGCGCGGCCACCGCGGGGGTGCCGTACCAGGTGGAGAGCACCGACAGCGCGCAGTCGATCGCGTTGGTCGCCCGGAACGGATCGTCGGCCGGGCCGCTCCCGTTGATCAGCCTGATCCACATGCCGCGCGGGTCGGGGAAACGGCGCGGGGTGCCCTGCTCGGTGAGGGGAACGGCCCGCAGCATGTCCTCCTCGGTCTGCGGATCGGGCCTGGCCAGCCCGCCCGCCAGCCCGTACGGCCTGCACTGGTCCAGTCGCGCCGGACCCCAGCGCATCCGCTCCCGCTCGCTCTCGCGCGGCGCGGGTGTCACCACCGGCACCTGGACCTCCAGCTCGAAGTCCCGCCACCGCTGCCCGTCCATCGTCACCACGGGGTTGTAGACCCCCGACGCCAAACTCCACTCGCTCACGGCTCCCCCGTCCCCAACCCCCTGGGAGCCAGATAGTAGGACGGCCCACCCACCCGACACGAAGGAGTTGACCGTTTAAAGGCTCAACCCCCACCTGTCGTTCCAGTCCTCGTCACAACGGCATCGAGGTCAGTGATCGCGAAGCGTCACAGCCAGGGTCAGCCGACCCGTACCCGGATGGTGTGCCAGCCGGTGGCGCCGTCCGGGGCGACAGAGGTGCGCTCGGCGGTCTGTGTGTAGCCGGTGGTGTCGGTGGCGCGGACCTCGATGGTGTGCTCGCCGGGGGTGGCGTCCCAGTCGTCGAGGACCCACTGGCGCCAGGTGTCGGCGGTGGGGGCCTCGGCGAGGCGGGCCTGGCGCCACTCGCCCTGGTCGACGCGGACCTCGACCGCGTCCACGCCCTTGTGCTGTGCCCAGGCGACACCTGCGACGACGGTCTTGCCGGCGGGGACGCTCGCGCCGTCTTTGGGCAGGTCGATGCGCGACTGGGTCTTGATCGGCCCCTTCGCGGACCAGCCCCTGGGCGTCCAGTAGGCCTCGTCCTGGTCGAAGCGGGTGACCTTGATGTCGGTGACCCACTTGGTGGCCGAGACGTAGCCGTAGAGCCCGGGGACGACCTGACGGACCGGGAAGCCGTGGTCGACGGGGAGCACCTCGCCGTTCATGCCGAAGGCGAGCAGGGCGTCGCGGCCGTCCATCACGACGTCGACCGGGGTTCCCGCGGTCCAGCCGTCGGCGGAGGTGCTGAGCAGCATGTCCGCGTCCTTGCGGACGCCCGCGTCGCGGAGCACCGCGGCCAGGCTCACGCCCAGCCAGCGGGCGTTGCCGATGTAGGGGCCGCCGACCTCGTTGGAGACGCAGCAGAGCGTGACGTCGGCCTCGACCACGGCGCGTTTCATCAGGTCGGCGAAGGTGAGCTCCACGGGCCGATCGACCATGCCGTGGATCGTGAGGGTCCAGTCGCGCGGGTCGACCTGGGGGACCGACAGGGTGGTGTCGACCCGGTAGAAGTCGTTGCTGGGGGTGACGAACGACGACAGGCCCCTGATCCTCAGGTCGGCCCCGGCGGGCAGCGCGGGGAGGGGTTTCGCGGGCAGCGGCAGCGTGATGCCGCTGCGTGCCGCGTTCACCTCGGCCCGCCCGGAGAGCGCGCGCCCGGCCAGCCCCGCCACCCCCGCGAGAGCCACGCCGCCGACCGCGCCGGTCAGCAGGCCTCGGCGGTCGAAGGCGCGCAGGTCGTTCCCCGCCCGCATGACGGGTGGCACCTGCGGGTCGGTCCGCTCCCCGGCCTCCGATGAGGACTCGGGCGAGACCGGTCGCGGGCGCTCCGGCCCGGTGTCGTGCGAAATCTCTTCCTGGCGACCCGGCCCGGTGTCGTGCGCGGCCCCCGCCGCACCCACGACATAGGCGCCCCCGGACGCCCTCGCGTACGACCCGGCCGAGGCGTCGTCGGGTACGAGGGCGCGACGGACGAGCCACCGCAGAACGAGCATGCCGGTGCCCACCCCGACGAGCGTCGGGACGACGTCCACCGGCCCGGCCCCTGGCCGGGTCAGCACGGCGACGACGCCGACGAGGCCGAACGCGGCCAGACCCGCCATCCCGTACCGGAGGTCGCGGACGGCGGCCCTTCCCAGCGCGACGGCGATCGCGGCCATGACCAGCAGGATCCCGGCGAGCAGCACGGTCTTGTCGTTCTCGCCGAAGGTGCGGATCGCCCATTCCTTGAGCGGCGCAGGGGTGAGGTCGACGACGGAGTTGCCGACCGCGACGACCGGGAAGGCGACGGGGTTCACCAGGCCCGCCACGAGCAGTGACACCGCCACCGCCACCGCGCCGGACACCAGGCCGATCAGCGCCGGGGCCCAGGAGGGCACACGCTTGTTGCTCTGCATACCCCCGACGCTACGCCCACAAGGGGCCGCAGGTTCTTACGCGCTGATTACAGGCGCGACCTGGACGTCTCGGGCTCCTCGGCCGTCGTCCGCGCGGCTCGCGCCGTCAGGCGATCATTTCGGCGATGACGGGGGCGAGGGCGCGGAAGGCGCGGCCACGGTGGCTGATCGCGTCCTTCTCCGCGGCGGACAGCTCGGCGGTGGTCCGGGTCTCGCCCTCGGGGACGAGGATCGGGTCGTAGCCGAAGCCGCCGCTGCCGCGCGGGGCGTCGATGATCACGCCGCGCAGCGCCCCCTCGGTCACCCGCTCCTCCCCCGAGGGGAGTGCGAGCGCCGCGGCGCAGGCGAAGTGCGCGCCCCGGTGCTCGGCGGGCACGTCGGAGACCTGGGCGAGCAGCAGGTCGAGGTTGGCCTGGTCGTCGCCGTGCCTTCCCGCCCAGCGGGCGGAGAAGATGCCCGGCATGCCGTTCAGGGCGTCGACGCAGAGGCCGGAGTCGTCGGCGATCGCGGGCAGACCGGACTGCTGTGCGACCGCGTGCGCCTTGAGCAGCGCGTTCTCCGCGAAGGTGAGGCCGGTCTCGGCGACGTCGCCGATCTCGGGGAACTCCTCGAGCCCGACGATCTCGACCGGGACCCGGGCGTCGGCGAGGATCCGGCGCAGCTCGGCGATCTTTCCCGAGTTCCTGGTGGCGAGGACCACACGGGCCGCACCGGACCGGGCCGCACCGGTCTCGATCTCGGTCGTACCGGACTCGCTCATACCGACCGCCTCGTTCCTGAACGATTCACCGGGAGAAAGGGGCTCATGCCAGGGCCTCCCGCTGGAGGCGGGTGAGCTCGGCGCAGCCGGCCGCGCCGAGGTCGAGCAGCTCGTCGAGGGCGGCGCGGTCGAACGGCTTGCCCTCGGCGGTGCCCTGGACCTCGACGAACTCGCCGGAGCCGGTCATCACCACGTTCATGTCCGTCTCGGCGGCGACGTCCTCGGTGTAGCAGAGGTCGAGCAGCGCCGTGGAGCCGACGACGCCGACGGAGACCGCCGCGACCGAGTCGACCAGCGGGTCTCCGCCGCACATCTTGCGCTTGCGCATCCACGCGACCGCGTCGACCAGTGCCACGTACGCGCCGGTGATGGCGGCGGTGCGGGTGCCGCCGTCGGCCTGGAGCACGTCGCAGTCGATGACGATCGAGTTCTCGCCCAGCGTCTTGTAGTCGACGCAGGCGCGCAGGGAGCGGCCGATCAGGCGGGAGATCTCGTGCGTACGGCCGCCGATCTTGCCGCGTACCGACTCGCGGTCGTTGCGGGTGTTCGTGGCGCGCGGCAGCATGGCGTACTCGGCGGTGATCCAGCCCTGGCCGCTGCCCCGGCGCCAGCGCGGGACGCTGTCCTGCACGGAGGCGGCGCAGAGCACCTTGGTGCCGCCGAACTCGACGAGCACCGAGCCCTCGGCGTGCGCGAGCCAGCCCCGGGTGATGGTGACGGGGCGGAGTTGATCGGGAGTACGTCCATCTGCGCGAGCCATGACGTTCACCCTAGGTCATACCGGGCCCCGCTCCGTGCCAGTTCCATCCGTCCGGCGAACCCCCCGCGGGAGGCGTCCTCCAGGACGCGGTCGCGGTCGTTCCAGGGCACCAGGTGGGTGAGGACGAGGGTGTCCACGCCCGCCCTGGCCGCGTGCTCGGCCGCCTGGCGGCCGTTCAGGTGCAGGCCGGCGGGGAGTCCGGGCTCGTCGAGGTAGGACGCCTCGCACAGGAGCACGTCGGCTCCCGAGGCGAGCTTGACCAGTTCGGCGCTCTCGCCGGTGTCCCCGGAGTAGGCCACCGAGCGCCCGCCGTGGGAGACCCTGAACCCGTAGGTCTCCACGGGGTGGTTCACCGGGGCGGCCGTCACCTCGAAGGGGCCGACCTCGAACGTCCCCGGCGTCAGGCTCACGAACTCGAAGGCTGTGTCGAGTGGCGGCTCGTCGGGCATCGCGTAGGCGGAGTTCAGGCGCTCGCGGGCGTCGGAGGGGGCGTACACCGGCACCTTGGGCAGCGGGCCGCCGGGCGAGTAGGTGCGCACCACGTGGTACGGGCACATGTCGAGGCAGTGGTCGGCGTGCAGGTGCGACAGGCAGATCGCGTCCACGTCGTACAGGCCGATGTGCCTCTGGAGCGCGCCGAGCGCGCCACTGCCGAAGTCGAGCAGCATGCGGAACCCGTCGGCCTCCAGCAGGTAGCAGGAGGAAGGGCTGTCGGGCCCGGGGAAACTCCCCGAGCATCCAATGATCGTCAACTTCACGGCGGCCTCCTACGGTTACTGTGCGGCGCCGCGTGTCACGGCGCGGGCGCCGGTGGCCGGTGTCCGTCCCCCTTCGTCCGCCGATCCCCGGCGCTCCCCCTACGGAGCGCCCGGGCACCGTCACACGCGATGCCCGTTGTTCGGAACATCCCCTACCACTGCCACCTCGACCGCCTCGATCTCCGGTCCGAGGAACCGTCGTCCGAGGTCGGTGAAGAGTCCCGCGTCACCGGTGGCGCGGAAGCGGTGCCTGGGCGCGTCCCCCACGGCGGCCAGGCCCCGGTCGTGCAGGACGCGGTAGACGTCCTTGGCCGTCTCGTCGGCGCTGGACACCAGCGTCACGCCGTCTCCCGCCACGTAGGAGATCGGTCCGGTGAGGAGCGGGTAGTGCGTGCATCCCAGGATCAGCGTGTCGCACCCGTCGGCGAGCACCGGCTCCAGGTATTCGCGGATGACGTCGATGAGCTCGTCGCTCATCGTCTCGCCCCGCTCGACGAACTCCACCAGGCGCGGCGCGGCCACCCCGGTGAGCCGGACGTCGGGAGCGGCGGCGAACGCGTCGTGGTAGGCCATCGACTCGATCGTGGCCCTGGTCCCGAGCACCCCGACCCTGCCGTTGCGGGTGGCCCGCACGGCGCGGCGGGTGGCCGGCTGGATCACCTCGACGACCGGGACGGCGTAGCGTTCCCGCGCGTCGCGGAGCACCGCCGCGCTCGCGCTGTTGCACGCGATCACCAGCATCTTCACGTCGCCCTCGACGAGGTGGTCCATCACCTCCAGCGCGTAGGCGCGGACCTGCGCGATGCTCTTGGGGCCGTACGGCTGCCTCGCCGTGTCGGCCACATAGAAGATCGACTCGTTGGGCAACTGGTCGATGATCGCCCGAGCCACCGTGAGGCCACCGACACCGCTGTCAAAGATTCCAATGCTCGCTTGCGACACAGTTCCCCAGGCTAGGCGACCCGGGGCGGCCGATCACGGTAAGAATCCTCACAACGCCGAATACCAGCTCAGCCATGTATTTTTCATGACATTCAGTCGTACGGTGTCTGTTACTACGTCCCGTGGCGCGGACGTCAGCCCCGCCCGACGCGGGCCAGCTGACGGGACTGGGCGACCAGGCGGCCCGCAGAGTCCCACACCTCGACCTCCTCGTCGAACCAGCCGTCACTGATCAGGCGGCCCCCGCCCAGGAGGGTGAGCCAGCCGGGTGCGGGCAGGGCGCGCAGGTGCCAGGTGAGGTCGACCGTGGGCGCCCAGCCGCGCGCCCCCGCGGAGAACACCACCGGCGGGAGGGCGTCCACGGCGAGCGCCAGCACGTACGGGTCGGGGTCCTGCGGCTCGGCCAGCCGGAAGTAGGCGCGGGCCTCGGGCCTGCCGGTGGGACGGCCGTCGACCCAGCCGACGGTGGGAGGGTCGAAGGCGAGTTCCACCTGGGCGCTGAACGTCAGGTTCGACGCGTCCTTGGGGGCGGGCAGCGAGACGCACCGCTCGATCGGCGGCATCACCGCCGAGGGCCCGTCCGTCCAGTCGGGGACGGCATCGTTGAGCGTCGCGGTCGTGACGAGCCCTTCGATGAAGGACGTCCCTTCCTGGACGAGGGTCACCCTGGTCATCGTGGCGGTGCGGCCGGTCTTGATCTGCTCCAGGCGCACCCGCGCGGGGCCGGGTCTCGCCGCCCGCAGGAACTGGACACTCGTGCTCACCGGGTGCTCGTGGGGGGAGGCGTCCACGACCGCGCGCAGCAGCACGGCCATCAGATAGCCGCCGTTCAGGGGACCGCCGATGGAGTATCCGGGGTCGAGGCACGCGTCGTAGGTGGTCTCGTCCACCTTGGTCACCGCTGTCGCCTCGTCGAACTTCGCCATCCGCGCCCCCGAATCTTGTTCTAGAGGGGTTACTTTACCCATTCCGTGCGACCGTCGCCTCCCCGGGTCCTCGGTGCTCTCTTCCCGGGAGTCGCCAGGGCGCCGGAGCCACCGGGGAAACAAGCTCCGCGGTAAGGAAGGGACGACAGTGACCTGCGGGAACAGGGCGACAAAGATCACGATGGGCGAAGAAACCGCACTGAGCAGGGGCTGATCCCGCTTAGACGTGACAATCACATAGTTAGTTCAATGCAAGCGGGTTGCTAGCAGCGTGCACTAACTTCTCCCTATCCGCGAAGTCCACCTTGTGAGTGATCATGCCTGCCAACAATCCCCCTAACCAGTCGCCCGATCCGGGTCAGCAGCCCGACAGGACGATCGCCTACCGTTGGAACGAGGGCGCACAGCCGAACGACCAGCCGCGCACGCAGGCCTACCCGCAGAACGGCCAGCCCGGATACCCACAGCCTTCCGGCGGTTACCAGCAGGGGCAGCCCTACCCGCAGCAGGGCCGGCCCTACCAGCAGCAACAGCAGCCCGGCCACCAGCAGCAGGGCTACGGCCAGCAGCCGTACGGACAGCAGAACTACGGCCAGCAGGCCGGTCAGCCGTACGGACAGCAGCCCGGCCAGCCGTACGGGCAGCAGCAGGGCTACGGCCAGCAGGCATACGGGCAGCAACAGGGCCACGGGCAGCAGGCGGGGAACTGGCAGCAGGGACCCGACTTCCTGAGCGCCGGGCCTCCCCCGGGACCTCCCGCGCGCAAGGGCGGCAAGGGCTGGCTGCTCGCGGTGGTCGCCGCGCTGGTCGTCGCCCTCGTGGGCGGTGGCGGCTTCTTCGCGATCAACCTGCTCAGCGGCGGCGGCGCGCAGCCGCACGACGTACTGCCCGGCAACGCCGTCGGCTACATCCGCCTCGACCTCGACCCGGCCGCGAACCAGAAGGTGGCGCTGTTCAACATCGCCAGGAAGTTCACGGTCACCAAGGACTCCTTCAGCGGCGAGGACCCGCGTAAGGCGATCTTCGACCTGATCAAGAAGGATGCCGACGACCTCGGCAAGGTCGACTACGCCACCGACATCGAGCCCTGGCTCGGCGTCCGCGTCGGCGTGGCCGCGCTGGCCCCGGCCAAGGCCGGCGCCGAGCCCGGCGTCGTGGTGGCCGTCCAGGTCACCGATCAGGACAAGGCCACGGCGGGCATCGCGAAGCTGATGGGCAAGGAGAAGTACGGCATCGCGTTCCGCGACGACTACGCGCTGCTCACCCCGACCCAGGCCGAGGCCGACAAGGCCGTCGCCGCCGAGCCGCTGTCGGGCAACGCCGACTTCTCCGACGACCTGAGCGCCCTCGGCGAGACCGGTGTGCTCTCCTTCTGGGCCGACGCGGGCAAGCTCGCGGAAATGGCCCCCGAACTGGCCGCCCAGGACCCCACCGTCCTCGCCCAGGTCAAGAACGCCCGCGTGGCGGGCGCCCTCCGCTTCGACAGCGAGTACGTCGAGCTCGCGGGCATCAGCCGCGGCGTCGAGAGCCTGGACATGGGCGATCCCGAGCCCTCCAGGATCAGCACGCTTCCCGCCTCCACCGCCGGCGCGATCTCGATCTCGGGTCTCGGCGAGGTGGTCGGCAAGCAGTGGGCGCAGCTCATGAAGTCGGCCGACCAGGCCGCGGGCGGCGGCGTCCAGCAGTTCGCCGACCAGGCCAAGCAGAACTACGGCCTCGCGCTCCCCGACGACCTGGTGACGCTGCTCGGCAAGAACATCACCATCGCCCTCGACTCCAACGGCCTCGACGGCAACCAGCCGAAGTTCGGCGCGAAGATCGTCACCGACCCGGCCAAGGCGCAGGAGGTCGTCGGCAAGATCGAGAGGTTCCTCGCGGACTCCGGGACGGCCGTCCCGCAGCTCGCCAAGGTTCCCGGCGACGGCGTCTTCGTCCTGGGCAGCGCGCAGGACTACGCCGCCGAGCTCAACAAGGACGGTGCCCTGGGCGACAGCGAGACCTTCCAGCTCGCGATCCCCAACGCCGGTGAGGCGACCTTCGCCCTCTACGCCGACCTGGACAAGGTGGAGAACCTCTATCTCGGCAACCTCCAGGGCGACGAGAAGGCCAACCTCCAGGTGCTCCGCGCCGTGGGCGTGAGCGGCACCCAGTCGGGCAACGAGGGGACCTTCTCGATGAGGCTCCTGTTCAACTGATCCTGTTCAACTGATCCACCCGGGCTCCCCGATCTCGTTCGGACCGGACCTCCCCAGATCCCCGGCAGGGCTCCGCCCCGCCGGGGATTCGCCTTTCAACAGGCGGCGGTCAGGCCCAGAGCTGGCCTTCGAGCCGCTCCTCGGCCTCGTCGAGCGTCCCCTCGTAGGCGCCGGTGGACAGGTATTTCCAGCCGCCGTCCGCGACCACGAACACCACGTCGGCCCGCTCCCCCGCCTTGACGGCCTTCGCCGCCACACCGAGCGCGGCGTGCAGGGCGGCACCGGTGGAGACCCCCGCGAAGATGCCCTCGCCGGACAGCAGCTCCCGGGTGCGCCGCAGCGCGTCGGCCGAGGAGACCGAGAACCGCGTGGTCAGGACGTCGGCGTCGTACAGCTCGGGGATGAAGCCCTCGTCCACGTTGCGCAGCCCGTACACCAGCTCGCCGTAACGCGGCTCGGCGGCGACGATCCTCACACCGGGAACGTGCTCGCGCAGGAACCTGCCGACACCCATCAGGGTGCCCGTGGTGCCCAGACCGGCCACGAAGTGGGTGACGGACGGCAGATCCTCCAGGATCTCCGGCCCCGTCGACTCGTAGTGCGAGCGCCAGTTGGCCGGGTTGCCGTACTGGTAGAGCATCACCCAGTCGGGGTTCTCCTCCGCCAGGCCCTTGGCGACCCGCACCGCCTCGTTGGAGCCGCCCGCCGCGGGCGAGGAGATGATCTGCGCCCCCCACATGCGCAGCAGCTGGCGACGCTCCTCCGAGGTGTTCTCCGGCATCACGCAGATCAGCTTGTAGCCCTTGAGCCTGGCCGACATCGCGAGCGAGATGCCGGTGTTGCCGCTCGTGGGTTCGAGGATCGTGCAGCCCGGCTGGAGAAGTCCGTCCTTCTCCGCCTGCTCGATCATCCACAGCGCCGGACGGTCCTTGATCGAACCTGTCGGGTTGCGGTCTTCGAGTTTGGCCCAGATCCGTACGTCCTCCGAGGGCGAGAGCCTGGGCAGGCCGACCAGCGGGGTCCGGCCGACCGATTCGATCAGTGAGTCAAAACGCATGGTGTACGGCTTCCGCCTCGGGTTGACCTTGTGATGACAGACCTGGCGCCTCGGGGTGACAGCCCGAAAACCGCGGCGCGCGCCGCCCGGCCCGGGAGAGCTCTCCGATCTCGCGAAAGATCACAAAACTCCCGCGGTACGGGCGGCGCCACGCGGCTAGCGGGATCCGCCGGCCACGGCGGGCAGGACGGTGACCGTGTCGCCGTCGGCGACCGGGGTCTCCAGCCCGCCCAGAAAGCGGACGTCCTCGTCGTTCAGGTAGACGTTCACGAAGCGGCGCAGCGCGCCCTTGTCCACCAGGCGCTCCTTCAGCCCGGGGTGCCGGACCTCCAGATCGCCGATCAGCTCCTCGAGCGTGGCGCCCTTGGCGTCGACGGCCTTGGCGCCGTCGGTGTAGGTGCGCAGGATGGTCGGAATGCGAACCTCGATGGCCATCGCGGGTCAGTCTCCTTGTGTCGTCATGGGAGTGAGAGGCCCACCGGATCAGAACACCGGTGAGCACCGGGGGATTCCAGAAAAGCCGGTCAGCGACAGTCGTAGACGACGACGAAGGGCGTGTGCGCGAACAGGAAGTTCTGCACGGGCGCGACACCCGCGCGCCGTGCCCGAGGGCCGGGACGCGAGAGCACCACGTCCTCCTGGCTCGGGGCGGCGGTCAGCATGCCCACCAGCTTACCCAAAGGGTTCATTCGTCCTACGGCCGTACCGGACACCGGCCCCGTACGAACCCCGGATGCCACCCGAACACGGAGACGAGGGAGCCGGGACACCAGGGCCCGGAGGTAAGGTCCCCACCCCGGAGGCCCCGGCGCCAGGACCCGAAAAGGTGACGGTCACCCGGAGGTGATCGTCACCTCCTCCTCGCTCACCACGCCGTCGATGATCCGGTACGAGCGGAACTCGGCCTTCTCCCCCAGTTCCTCGCGGGTGGAGACCAGCACGTAGTGGGCGTTCGGCTCGGCGGCGTAGGAGATGTCGGTGCGGGAGGGGTAGGCCTCGGTGGCGGTGTGGGAGTGGTAGATGACCACCGGCTCCTCGTCGCGGTCGTCCATCTCCCGCCAGACACGCAACTGCTCCAGCGAGTCGAACCGGTAGAACGTCGGCGACCGCTCGGCGTTCTCCATCGCGATGAAGCGTTCGGGGGAGTCGGAGCCGACGGGCCCGGCGATCACGCCACAGGCCTCGTCGGGGTGGTCCGCCCGAGCGTGCGCGATGATCCTGTCAACCAGTTCCCGAGAGATGGTGAGCATGACTGGAAGTTACCAAAGGGCGCGGACCAGGGTGTCCTGGAGGTAGGTGAGCCAGTCGTAGATGACGTACGCCGGATAGCGGGGATCGCTCTCCGGCATGTCGGCGATCTCGTCGTGCACCTCCTCGGTCACCTCCAGCCGGGTGCCGAGCGCGAGGCGCACGTCGTTCAGCGCGCGCATCCACGCCTGCGCCTGCTCCCTGGTCAGCTCGACCCTGCCGGCCTCCGCACTGTCGAGCATCGCCTTGGCGTCGGCCCGCTTGCCCTCGCGCAGCGTCGCCTCGGTGTATCTGCGGAACTCGGCGGCCGCCTCACCGTCCTCGTACGCCGAGGGGAAGAGCCGGGCCAGCACCGGATCGTCGGACTGCTCGGAGGGGCCGATGCCGAGCGCCTTCTCCAGGGGGTCGTCACCGGTCTCCCCCGGCTCGATCAGGCCCAGGATCTGCGTGACCAGCGAGCGCAGGATCGATACCTCGGCGGCGTCGAAAACCGTGATCACACCGCCCTCGTGCCCCGGCTTGAACCCCGAACTCATCTCTCGCCCACCATTTCTCGCGGGCACCGCCCGAGACCCGCCCGCCGTTTCGAGTCCTGCCGCTTCGGGCCCGGCCGGTCACCGCGCGACGACAGATGGCGCCCGGCCGCTCGCGCGCTCACGAATCCCGCTGGACGGTGGCCCACAGCCCGTACGAGTGCATGATCTGCGCGTCGCGCTCCATCTCCTCGCGGGTGCCGCTGGAAACCACGGCCTTGCCCTTGTGGTGCACGTCGAGCATCAACTTCTCCGCCTTCTCCTTGGAGTATCCGAAAACGGACTGGAAGACGTACGTCACGTAGGACATCAGGTTGACCGGGTCGTTCCAGACGATCGTCAACCATGGCAGATCGGGCCGTACGTCGATTGACGGACGCTCGACCTCCGTTGGAGCGGTGCTACCCACATTCACCAGTCTGCCCTACCCCGGGCTTAGTCTTCGACTCGTGACAAAGAGCATGAGCACCGCGTTGCTTACCGATCACTATGAGCTGACGATGCTTGAGGCGGCGCTGAGAAGCGGGGCCGCCTCCAGACGGGCGGTTTTCGAGGTGTTCGCGCGCCAGCTGCCCGGCGGGCGGCGCTACGGGGTCGTGGCGGGAACCGGCCGGGTGCTGGACGCGCTGGAGTCCTTCCGCTTCGAGGAGGAGTCGCTGGCGTTCCTGCGGGACAACGAGGTGGTCGACGAGCCCACCCTGGAGTTCCTCGCCGGATACCGGTTCTCCGGGAAAGTGGACGGCTACGGCGAGGGCGAGTGCTACTTCCCCGGTTCCCCGATCATGACGGTGGAGGGCACGTTCGCCGAAGCCGTGCTGCTGGAGACCGTGATCCTGTCGATCCTCAACCACGACTGCGCGATCGCCAACGCCGCCACGCGCATGATCCGCGCCGCCGGGACCAGGCCCCTCATCGAGATGGGCTCGCGGCGCACCCACGAGGCGGCGGCGGTGGCCGCGGCGCGGGCCGCCTACCTGTGCGGGTTCTCCTCCACCTCCAACCTCATGGCGGGCCACGAGTACGGCATACCGACCGCCGGGACCGCCGCCCACGCCTTCACCCTGCTCCACGACTCGGAGGAGCAGGCCTTCCGGGCCCAGATCGCCTCCCTCGGCGCCGACACCACGCTGCTCGTGGACACCTACGACGTGGCCGAGGCCGTGCGGACCGCGGTGGAGCTCGCCGGCCCCTCCCTCGGGGCGGTCCGCCTCGACTCCGGCGACCTCGGCCAGGTCGCCCACGAGGTCCGCGAGCAGCTCGACGCGCTCGGCGCACACAAGACCCGCATCATCGTGACCGGCGACCTCGACGAGTACGCCATCGCCGCGCTCGCCGCCGCGCCCGTGGACGGCTACGGCGTCGGCACGTCGCTGGTCACCGGCTCCGGCTCGCCCACCGCCGCCCTGGTCTACAAGCTCGTCGCCCGCGAGGACGCCGAAGGGGTCATGCGGCCGGTGGCCAAGAAGTCGGTGGGCAAGCCCAGCCGGGGCGGACGCAAGGAGGCGTTCCGCGAGCTCGACGCCGAGGGCACGGCGGCCGCCGAGGTGGTCACCGTCTCCGGCGAGCACCCCTCGAACGCCCGCCCGCTACAGGTTTCGCTGGTCAGGGAGGGGGAGGTCGTCGGCCGCGAGAAGCTGGAGGAGAGCCGCGCGCGGCACCGCGAGGCCGTCGCCGAGCTGCCCTCCAACGCCTATCAGCTGTCCCGGGGCTACGCCGCGATCCCAACCGTGTTTGACTGATCGCATGCCAACAGCGCTGATCATCGTCGACGTCCAGAACGACTTCTGCGAGGGCGGGAGCCTCCCGGTCGGCGGCGGCGCGGAGGTGGCCGCCGCCATCTCGGCACACGCCGCCTCGCACGGCTACGACCACGTCGTGGCCACTCGTGATCATCACATCGACCCCGGCTCCCACTTCGCCGCCGAACCCGACTACGTGACCACCTGGCCCGCCCACTGCGTCGCCGGGACACCCGGCTCCGACTTCCACCCCGCCTTCGACACCTCACGCGTCGAGGAGGTCTTCAGCAAGGGTGCCCACAGCGCCGCCTACAGCGGCTTCGAGGGCGTCACCTCCGACGGGACCTCTCTGGCCGACTGGCTCGGCGAACGCGGCGTGGACGCGGTGGACATCGTCGGCATCGCCACCGACCACTGCGTGCGGGCCACCGCCCTGGACGCGGTCGCGCACGGGCTGTCCGTTCAGGTGCTGCTGGACCTCACCGCCGGGGTGTCCGCCCCCACCACCGAGACCACCCTCGCCGAACTCGGCTCCGCCGGAGCCCGCCTCACGGGCACCCCCGTGGTCCGATCGGCCTGACGATCTCTCAGCTCTTCGGCATCCCCAGGAAGAGGATCATCCGGTCGAGCTTCCCGTCCATGGTCCTGTAGTTCTCCTTGAGCTCGCCGATGTCGTATGCCATGGCCCTCATGTCCTGCTTGACTCCCACGACCTCCTCCTTGACCTCGGCGAGCTCCTCCTTGGTGGCGCACTTCGCCACATCGAGCCGAAGCTCGGCGACATCCTCCTTGACCTCCGCGAGCCCCACCTTCAGCTCAGCCACATCCTCCTTGAGCTCAGCGACATCCCGCTTGACCTCGGCCATCTCCACCTTGAGCTCGGCCACATCCTCCTTGACCTCCGCGAGCCCCACCTTCAGCTCGGCCACATCCTCCTTGACCTCGGCCACCTCGGTCCTGAGCTCAGCGACATCCCGCTTGACTTCAGCCTTGAACTCAGCGATGTCCTGCTTGACCTCAGCCTTGAACTCAGCGATGTCTTCCTTGACATCGGCGAGCTCTTCCTTCGTGGCGCACTTCGCCACATCGAGCCGAATCTCGGCGATCTCCTGCCGGAGTCCGGCGACGTCGTCCTTGGTGGCGAGGGTGTCCATCCTCGCCATGATCTGCTCGAACATCGGAGCCACGTACTCCATGATCTCGGTACGGATCATCTCGGCCAACACTTGTCCTCTTTGAAAGCGTTGCGGGGGAACCCGGTGGCGGGCCCGGGGTAGTGACAGCGACACGCTACCAGCGACGCCTACTCTGAGCATTCGAACGATTACCGGATCGGCATGGATGGGCAAACAGCACCATCACCGGTGGCGGCAGGAGTATCACGGAGAGTTGATACCTCTTACTACCGGTGGTGATCTCATATGTTCGTGCTCGGCGTCTCCTGGCTGATCCTGACCCCGCTGTGCCTGTGGAATTTGTTTCGCGGAGGGACGCTGGTACGGCTGACGAGCGTGCTCTCGCTGGTCGCGCTGGAGGCGGCCACGGTCTGGGCCACCACCGTCGTCCAGGTTCCCGCCCCAACTCCGATCACCGCGCTCCCGCGCCCGGCGGCCCTGACCGGCTCCCTGGCAGGCCCTCCGGCCGGATCCCGGATCGCCCCCCGGACCGAGTCCTGGATCCGGCCTCGGTCCCCGCTCGCGCCGTCCCGGGTGCCCGCACCGCTTCCGGACGCGGCGCGGCAGGGTATGTGGGACACGCGGGGAGCGCAGGCGGTGCGAGGGGAGCGGGTACCAGGCAACGGGCCCGGTGTCTCCTCCGGCAGGCGGGGCCTCTCCTGCCGGGGACGGATGCCCGCTCCGGAGCGGGTGCGGCTGGCTCGCCGTCAGGGCGCACCACGGGGCGTGACGCTCTTCTGGAAGGCCAGAGCCGACGAGTGCGACACCGCGACCGTGGTCCTGCACCACGAAAATCGCACGATCAAGGTCTGGATGCGGGAGGACAGGGCACGCAGACGCTCCTCCGGCGCCACCACGTGGCCCGTGAGCGTCGCCGGCGGCGTCGCCTCCCTGGAGGTGCCGCTCACGGTACCGGTGCGCGACACGGGGGCGTTCAGGGCGATCGACGGGCGGACCGGCAGGCCGATCGCCCTCGCCAGGCCGGGTCGCGTACCGGAGGAGCCGTCCACGGCCCGGTGAGTCCGGTGATCCAGGGCCCCGGCTCGCCCGAACCGCTCGGTTCGCCGTTCAGGGCGACCCGTACCGCCCGGATCTCCGGACCGGGCGCACCCTCGTCAGGACAGGTGGCCGGGCCGAGAGTGCGCCCGGCGACCGGACCCGGCTCGAACCCCCGACCGGATGGCCTGGCCGGGGAACCCTCGCCGAGGTGATCGAGGTCGAGTTCACCGGATCAGGTGGAAGGCCGCCCGACCCGGTGGCCGGGTCAGTGGGAGCGCTGGGTGGCCCAGTGGCGGATCTTGCCGATCCGCTCCTGGATCTGCTCGGCGGAGGCCTGCGCGATGGCGGGTCCGCCGCAGGCCCTGCGGAGCTCTGCGTGAATGACTCCGTGAGGCTGGCCGGTGCGGTGGTTCCAGGCGCCGACGAGGCCGTTGAGCTCCCTGCGGAGGTTGGCGATCAGCTCGTGCGGGGCGAGGTCCGGCTCCTTGGGCTCGGGATTTTTCCGCTTGGCCTTCAGCTGGTCGGACTGGCGCTTGCTCAGCAGGGTGCGGACCTGGTCGGGCTCCAGAAGGCCCGGCAGGCCGAGAAAGTCCTCCTCCTCGGGGGAGCCGGTCTCCGCGGCGCTGCCGAACTCGCCGCCGTCGAAGAGGACCCGGTCGAACGTGGCGACCGCCTCCAGCGTCTCGAACGGCAGCTCGTCGCCCACGACGTCGGGATTGTCCTTCTTACGCTGGGCGTCCTCCAGCAGGAAGTCGTCCAGCCCCTCCTCGGCGGGCTTGCGGTCGAGCACGTGGTCGCGCTCGGCCTCCATCTCCCCCGCCAGGCCCATCAGGGTCGGCACGGAGGGCACGAAGACCGACGCGGTCTCGCCCCGTTTACGGGCGCGGACGAAGCGTCCGACGGCCTGGGCGAAGAACAGCGGGGTCGAGATGCTCGTCGCGTAGACGCCGACGGCGAGGCGCGGGATGTCGACCCCTTCCGAGACCATCCGGACCGCGACCAGCCAGCGCTGCTCGGAGGCGGAGAACTCCTTGATCTTCTTGGAGGCCGTGGGGTCGTCGGAGAGCACGACCGTGGCGCCCTCTCCGGTGATGGTCCGGATGTGGCGGGCGTAGGCGCGCGCGGTCTCGTGGTCGGTCGCGATGACCAGGGCACCGGCGTCGGGCACGCCCCTGCGCACCTCGGTCAGGCGCCGGTCCGCCGCCCGGAGGACCTGACGGATCCACTCGCCCTTCGGGTCGAGTGCGGCCCGCCACGCCTGGCCGAGCTGGTCCTTGGTGAGCGGGGTGCCGAGGGTCGCGGCGATCTCGTCGCCCGCGCGGGTCCGCCAGCGCATCTCACCGGCGTAGGCGAGGAAGATGACCGGCCTGACGACGCCGTCGGCGAGTGCCGGGCCGTACCCGTAGGAGTAGTCGGAGACGCTGCGCCGGACCCCGTCGCCGTCCTCGGCGTAGGTGACGAAGGGGATCGGGTTGACGTCGGACCTGAAGGGGGTCCCGGTCAGGGCGAGGCGTCTGGCGGCCGGCTCGAACGCCTCCCGCACGCCGTCGCCCCAGGATTTCGCGTCGCCCGCGTGGTGGATCTCGTCGAAGATCACGAGCGTCTTGCGAGCCTCGGTGCGGGCGCGGTGCAGCGCCGGGTGCATGGAAACCTGGGCGTAGGTGATGGCCACCCCGATGTAGTCACGGGAGGTCGCGCCCTGACTGTTCTTGAACTCGGGGTCGATCGCGATGCCGACCCTGCTCGCGGCGTCCGCCCACTGCTGCTTGAGGTGCTCCGTGGGTGTGACGATCGTCACAGCCCGGATGATCCCTCGTGACAGGAGGTCGCTGGCGATGCGGAGCGCGAAGGTCGTCTTGCCCGCACCCGGTGTGGCGACCGCGAGGAAGTCGCGCGGCGCACGGCTGGAGTACAGGTCAAAGGCCTCCTGCTGCCACGCGCGAAGCTTCGGCGCGGTGCCCCAGGCGGCACGGTCCGGATATGAGGGCGAGAGGTGGGATGCGGCGAAAGTGCTCACAGTGTCCCCAGGGTAATCTGCGCCGCCGACAAGACGTGCCGATCGGCCGAGATCCTCGCCAAGGTCGTCCCTTCGTGCTATTGGCCCGCGGAGCGGAGATCGTCGAATCGCGGAGCCTGCCTCGCGCGACGCCCGCTCAGCACGAGCCAGCTCACCACAGGCCCGCTCACCACAAGCCCGCTCACCGCAGGCCCGCGATCACCGTGTCGATCTCGGCCCTCGACACGGGGTCGTCCGGCTGGGTCATCGCGACCACGACCACCGGGCGCTTTCCCGCCCCCGTGAGGAAGACCACACGCAGGTACGCCGGCCGGTTCACCACGTCCAGGTACTCCGCGCGCAGGGCGCGGGTGTGCCCGGTACGCGCGCCCACGGTGATCTCCGTGTCGTCCACGACCTTCACCTCGTCACCGTGGAGCAGGAGCCGCGCGTACAGGTCGCTGAGTTCGGTGGTGGTGGCGCGCGCGTCGTTCGCGGGCTCGGCGGGCATGACCATCACGGTCGTGTTGACGCCGTCGCCCGCGGCCGAGGTGAACTCCGTGACCGGCGGCACCGTACCGGTGAGCCAGCGCTCCGGCAGCGGGTAGCTCACCCCCGCGACCGGATCGTCCACCCGCTCCGGCGGCGGGGAGGGCAGTGCCCGCAGGGACAGTACGGCCACCACGGCGATGACGCCGGCACCGGCGGCCAGGGTGAGCAGTACGAGCAGCACACGGCGCAGGCGCCCGGGGCGACGCTCGGGAGGGGCGATGGGCGTGCCGTACCAGCGGGCGGAGGGCGGCAGGTCGTCGCCGGGCTCGGGGATGCGGGGAGGCCAGGTCAGACTGGAGCGGGCGTCGGACGGCTCGTCCTCCGGCGGCGGCCAGGGGCGATACTCGTCGTCCTCGGGCGCCGGCCAGGGGCGGCGCTCGTCGTCGAGGTCCGGGTCGGTGGGCGGCCACACCTGATCCTCGGCCGCCCGCGCGGCCCTGCGGGCCCGCCTTGACCGGCGCCGCCCGCCACGGCCGGGCTCGTCGGGCGGGTCCGACCGGCGAGGTCGTTCGTGCACGGGACCTCCTCCCCGGCGGCGACGGTCCTACCGTCCTACCACGCATCGGGGGGCGTGACCCGGCTATGGGTGATCGCTGTTACGAGAGTGACCAATGAGTCATGAGATGTCCCTCATACGCCGGGCGACGACGACCCCGAAGAGGCCGATGGAGGCCATCAGGGCGACGATCGTGGTGTAGCCGGTGGCGATGTCGTCGTGGCCGATCAGGTTGACCAGGACTCCGCCGAAGCCGATGGTGATCGCGCTGCCCAGGGTGTCGACGACCTGGAGGGCGGCGGAGTTGGCGCCCTGCTCGGCGTCGGGCGACTGACGCATCGCGGTGACGTTGACGCTGGTAACGCCGATGCCCATGCCGAATCCCGCGATGACCCAGGCGGGCACGGTGACCCAGCCGCTGACCCCGGGCACGAGCGCGAGCAGGGTCGTCAGGATGCCCACGGTGATCGCGACGGCGCCGATCCGCACCAGCAGTGGCCTGTCGTACGAGCGGCGGGTCTGCAGGTAGGAGCCGCTGGTCCAGCCTATGGCGCCGAGGGTGAGCGCGACCCCCGCCCCGGCGACGGAGAAGCCGTGCACCTCGGTGAGGAGCAGCGGGATGAAGGCGTTGACCCCGAAGAACGCCGAGGCGAGCACGCCGCGCATCATGACCGTGGTGGGCAGGCCGCGGCCGAACCTGAGGGCACGGGGAGGCAGCAGTCTCGGCAGGCCCGAAGCGAGGAGGGCGAGCCCCGCGGCGGTGGCGATCCCTCCCGGTGTCGGGGCCTCGTGGAGACGGCCCACCCCGTACAGCAGGATCCCGCCGCCGCACGCGGTGGCGGTGGCGGCCAGGGTCATCGCCAGCGGCCTGGAGCGGGGTCCTGAGGAGGGCTCGGGCATCGGGCCGCCGACGCGCAGGGCGGGCAGGAGCATCACGAGGGCGGGGACGACCAGCGGCACGATGCCGTAGAAGACCCACCTCCATCCCGCGGTCTCGGCGATGATCCCGGTGAGACCCGGCCCGATCAGGGCGGGAAGCACCCAGGCCGCCGAGAGCGCGGCGAATATCCGGGGCCTGGTCGCCGGAACGTAGACCCGCGCGATCATCACGTAGATCGCGACGACGACGGCGCCGCCACCGAGGCCCTGTACGGCCCGCGCGACGATGAACAGTTCCTTGGACGCGGCGGCTCCGGCCATGACCATACCGGCGGTGAACAGCCCCACCCCGAGCAGGAACGGCCAGGCGTGCCCCCGCCGGTCGGACCAGAGCCCGGCGACGACGTTGGCGAGCAGGCCGGCGATGAGGAAGGCCGAGAAGCTCACCCCGTACAGGTCGAGGGCGTCGAGGTCCGCGGAGACGGCGGGCATGACCGTGCTCACGGACATGCCCTCGAAGGCGATCAGCGTGACGACGAGCAGAATGCCCAGGGAGGCGGTCCGGTATTCGGGACCGAAGATCCGGGGGGATTCGTATGGAGCGTCGACTGTCTTCGGTGCTGTCACCCGTCAAGGGTAGTGTTCGCCCCTCGGCCTCGGTAGACGGCCCACATCTCCTGCATCCTGGCGGCCTGGCCCACGGTGAACCCGGACATGCAGCGGTCGTCGGAGTAGTCCATGAAGTTGTGGATCGGGTCGGGTCCGCCGCCCTTGCAGGTGTCCTTGAGCAGCGGGCAGCCCTCGGTGGGCTGTCCCTCGGGCTCGGTGTCGGCCACGCCGTCGCCGGGCGGCTCGCAGCCCTTCTCGAAGGTGTGCAGCAGCCCGAGCCAGTGCCCGATCTCGTGGACGCCGGTGTATCCCCGGTCGAAGCTGCGCATCGCCCCGCCGGGCAGGCTCCGCCAGTCGACGACCACCCCGTCGAGGGCCGGCTCCTTGGCGTACCCGTGGGGATAGGTGGAGTAGCCGAGCACCAGCTCACCGAGCTGGGCGAGATAGAGGTTGAGGGTCTCGGGGCCGCCCCTGCGCATCCGCTTGATCATCCGCTCGTGGGTGACGGGCTCGCGGAACCAGGTCGCGCTGACGGTACGGGTGACGCCGTCCAGCCTGAACCGGATCCCGGTGTCCGCGCCACCGAGCTGCCCGGAGTAGGCGGCGTTGAGCGTGGTGATCTGGGCGCGTACGGCGGCGTCGGGCGCGCCGAGCCTGCCGTCGGTGAGGACGTGCACCCAGGTGGGCACGGTGATGGGGAGCGCGGGCCTGAGCGGGTTCGGCCCACGCCGCCCGCCTGCGGGCGCGAGGGACGGCGCGGGCGCGTGTCGCGGCACCACGGAGCGGGCGGCCCACCCGGAGGGATCGGGGGCACACCCCGGTGGCCCGGAGGCGGCGCTTCCCCGGCCGGGAACGACGGGAACGGGAGATGAGGCTCCCACCGTGAACAGGCATGCGGAAACAACGGCGATCGCACGCCGAAACATGGACTCCCCCGACAGATCCCAGGCGCTGGACGTTCGCCGTTCTCCGGCGGCATCCCGACCGTAACCTCATCTGTGGCGATCACCCATGAGCAACACTCACTCGTTGTTGCCGTCTTCGCCCTTCGGAAGTCCCGAGTAGATCTCCTTGCACTCCGGGCAGACCGGGAACTTCTGGGGGTCGCGGTTCGGCACCCAGACCTTCCCGCAGAGCGCGCGGACCGGGGTCCCGCTCAACGCGCTCTCCATGATCTTGTTCTTCTCGACGTAGTGGGCGAAGCGCTCGTGGTCGCCGTCGCCGTGCGACAGGTCCGGGCGGACGTCGCTCTCAGGGAGAATCTTCGTACTCACCCTCGCGATTTTATGCCCGTACCGCCGCGCCCGGGGCACCGGCGGTCGGTCGGGCGCGAAACACGACCCATCGGCGCCGGAGCGACATCCCGGGATCGGCCGCCCGGGCGGTGATCCCGATGATCGTCCGGACCCGGCGGCGGGTGCGGAGCGGGGGCTAGTTCATCGAGGGGTCGTCGGGGCAGGTGGCCACGTAGGCGAGCTCGCCTCTCTGACGGCGCAGCACCGCCCGCCACAGCGACTCGGGCTCGTGGTGGAAGGTGTCGCCGGGCTCGGAGTCCACGACGTACCAGGCGCCCTCGCCGATCTCGCTCTCCAGCTGCCCCGCCGACCATCCGGCGTACCCGGCGAAGATGCGCATCTGGGCGATCTCCCCGGCGAGGATCTCCGGCGGCGCGTCGAGGTCGACGGTGCCGAGCCTGGAGACGGCCGCGGTGCCCGCGTGCAACCGCCGCCAGCCGAGCGGTTCCTGCCCGCTCGGGACGGCGGCCAGCGCGAGGGCGCTGTCCGTCTGGACGGGACCGCCCTGGAACAGCACGGACGGGCCGGTGACCATGGTGTCCCAGGTGGGGAGCACCTGGGTCACCGAGATGTCGCTCGGTCTGTTGAGCACTACGCCCAGGGTGCCGCCGTCGAGATCGTGTTCCAGCACCAGGACCACGCTGCGCCGGAAGTTGGGATCCTCCAGCTGCGGGGTCGCCACCAGAAGCCCACCGACGTAGATCGCCTCCGCCATGCCTCCATAATGAGGGGTGAACCCCCTTTCGCGCTGCTCCACCCGCTGTTCCGATGGTTCGGACCCCGCTCAGTGTCACGTGACGCGCATGTGAGGGCACCGCGCGAGACGAGAAGGGCGGCGGGGGCGGAAGAAGAGGGCCTTCAGCCCTCTTCTTCCGCCCCCGCCGTGCCCGTGGACCGCGCGGTCACGCCTCCGTCATGCCCGTACGTGCCCGGCCACCGGCCGACTCGCGCACGGCCGCCGCGACGGCGCCCGACACGTCCGGGTGGAAGACGCTGGGGATGATGTAGTTGGGACCGAGCTCCTCGGGGGTCACCACGGCGGCGAGCGCCTTGGCCGCGGCCAGCAGCATCTCCTGGCTGACCACGGTGGCCTGGGCGTCGAGCAGACCGCGGAAGACGCCGGGGAAGGCGAGCACGTTGTTGATCTGGTTCGGGTAGTCGGAGCGGCCGGTGGCGACCACGGCCGCGTACTCGCGGGCGTCGTCGGGCGAGATCTCCGGCTCGGGGTTGGCGAGCGCGAAGACCACGGCGTCCTTCGCCATCGAGGCGATGTCGTCGCCGTTGAGGATGCCGGGCGCGGACACGCCGATGAACACGTCGGCCCCCTTGACCGCGCCGCGCAGGTCACCGGAGTAGCCCTCGGTGTTGGTGTGGTCGGCGATCCACTGGAGCGAGTCGTCCAGGTCCTGGCGGCCGCGGTGCACGGCGCCCAGGTAGTCGCAGACGACCACGTTGCGGGCGCCCGCCGCGAGCAGCAGGCGCAGCACCGCCGTACCGGCCGCGCCCGCGCCCGCCAGGGCGATGCGGACCTCGCCCAGGTCCTTGCCGACCACGCGCAGCGCGTTGGTGAGCGCGGCCAGCACGCAGATCGCGGTGCCGTGCTGGTCGTCGTGGAAGACCGGGATGTCCAGCAGGTCGCGCAGCCGCCGCTCGACCTCGAAGCAGCGCGGGGCCGAGATGTCCTCAAGGTTGATGCCGCCGAAGCCGGGGGCGATGATCTGCACCGTGCGCACGATCTCGTCGACGTCCTGGGTGTCCAGGCAGATCGGCCAGGCGTCGATGTCGGCGAACCGCTTGAACAGCGCGGCCTTGCCCTCCATCACGGGGAGCGCGGCGGCCGGGCCGATGTTGCCCAGGCCGAGCACTGCCGAGCCGTCGGTGACGACGGCGACGGTGTTGCGCTTGATGGTGAGGCGGCGGGCGTCCTCGGGGTTGCGGGCGATCGCCATGGAGACCCGGGCGACGCCGGGCGTGTAGGCCATGGAGAGCTCGTCACGGTTGCGCAGCGGCACCTTCGACCGCATCTCGATCTTGCCGCCGAGATGCATGAGGAAGGTCCGGTCCGAGACCTTGTGGATGACGACGCCCTCGACGCCCTCCAGCTTGTCGACGATCGCCTGCGCGTGGTCGGTGTCACGCGCGGCACAGGTGACGTCGATGCGCAGCGTTTCATGTCCGGCCGTGGTCACGTCGAGCGCGGTGACCACACCTCCGGCGGACTCTACGGCGTGGGTGAGCTGGCTGACGGCATTGCCGCCTGCGGGCACCTCCAGGCGCACGGTGATGGAGTACGACACACTCGGCACGGTGGCCACAGCCAATCCGCTCCTTTGCGACTGACTTTGGTTGGGATGCCTTCCATCGTGCCATCCCGTCGTGGGTGAGCGCGCCTGTGTCGGCCGACCTGCACATATAGATGCGGTCACGACATACTTCACGCCGCCCGGCCCCCGCCGAGGAGACGTGAGCCGGGCTCCGAGGGCCGTCGATCACTCAGAACAGGGCGCTGGCCAGGTTTCTGCGGGCCCTGCCGATGGACGGGTCGTCCCCGGGGAGCGTGTCGAACAGCCCGAGCAGGTGCACCCTGGCCGTGTCGCGGTCGGCGCCCGAGGTGCGGCGCACCACGTCGACGAGCCGGTCGAAGGCCTTGTCCACCTCGCCGGAGAGCATCTCGAAGTCGGCGGCGAGGAGCTGGGCCTCGACGTCGGCGGGGTCGGCCAGCCGGCGCTGCACATCGGCGGGGTCGACGTCCTGGGTGCGGCGGATCAGGCCGAGCCCGGCCAGGCCCAGTTTGGCGTCCTGGTTGTTCGGCGAGCGGGCCAGCAGCCGCTCGTACGCGGCCACCGCGCCGTCGAGGTCGCCGGCGTCGATCGCCTGCTCGGCGGCGAGCACGTCCGGGTCGACCGGAGGCTCCTGCGGCTGCGGCTCCTCACCTGCCGCGGCCTCCTCACCGGGGGGCGGGAGATACTGGGCAAGCGCCTCCATCAGCTGCGACAGCCAGTCGCGCAGCTGCGGCTCGGTGGCGATGCCCGGGACGACGGCCACCGGCTGCCCCTGGAAGATGGCGTACAGGGCGGGCACGTTCTGCACCCGGAGCGCCTGCGCGATCTGAGGGCTGAGCTCGACGTCGACCCTGGCCAGGACCCACCGGCCGGCGTTCTCCGCGGCCAGTTTCTCCAGCAGCCCGCTGTACTGCTTGGCCTGCTCGGCACGGGTGACGGTGAGCTCCAGCAGCACGAGGCCGTTCATGGAGCGTTCGACGACCTCGGTCGCGAAGTTGGCGTCGTCGACGTCGATGACCGGCGCCGGAACACCGCCGGTTTCCTGCGCGGCGGTCTCCCGCCGCGCCTGTGCCTCAAGTGCCTGCTTGCGAGCGCCGAGATCGACGGCGCCGTAGAGCGATCCGGGTCGAGTGAAGTCCGCTGGGCTCATGACTCCAATCCTGCCGCATCCCGGCCGGTGCCCCGACGCGCCACCGCTAGAAGCGGGCAGGTTCGGTGTATACGCCCCATTCGTCGCGCAGTGCGTCGCAGATCTCGCCCAGCGTCGCCTCGGCCCTGACCGCGTCGAGCATGGCGGGGATCATGTTGCCCTCCCCCTTCGCGACCTGTGTCATCGCGGCGAGGGCGGCGTCCACGGCCGCCTGGTCACGAGTGGCTCGGCGCTCGGCCAGGACGCGGTTCTGCTCGCGCTCGACCTCGTGGCTGACCCGGAGGATTTCCAGCGGCTCGTCGATGGAGGCGGTGTGACAGTTCACCCCGACGATCCTCTTCTCGCCCTTCTCCAGCTTCCGCTGGTAGTCGAAGGCCGCCTCGGCGATCTCGGACATGAACCAGCCGTCCTCGATGCCGCGCAGGATGCCCGAGGTCATCGTGCCGTCCGAACCCATGTCCCTGATCCTCGTGAAGATCGCCTCGGCCTCGGCCTCCAGCCGGTCGGTCAGCGCCTCCACGTACCAGGACCCGCCGAGCGGATCGGCGACGTTGACGATCTCGGTCTCCTCCATGAGCACCTGCTGGGTGCGCAGCGCGATCTCGGCCGCCTTCTCCGAGGGCAGCGCGAGGACCTCGTCGAGCGCGTTGGTGTGCAGCGAGTTGGTGCCGCCGAGCACCGCCGCGAGCGCCTCGACCGCGGTGCGCACCACGTTGTTGTACGGCTGCTGCGCGGTCAGCGACACCCCGGCCGTCTGGGTGTGGAAGCGCAGCCACTGGGCCTTGTCGGTCTTCGCGCCGTAGACGTCGCGCAGCCACCGCGCCCAGATCCGCCGGGCGGCCCTGAACTTGGCGATCTCCTCGAAGAAGTCGATGTGGGCGTCGAAGAAGAAGGACAGGCCGGGGGCGAAGACGTCGACGTCCAGGCCGCGCGACAGGCCCAGCTCCACGTAGCCGAACCCGTCGGCCAGCGTGAAGGCCAGCTCCTGCGCGGCCGTGGACCCCGCCTCGCGGATGTGGTAGCCGGAGACGCTGAGCGGCTTGTACGCGGGGATCTCGGCGGCGCAGAACTCCATCAGGTCGCCGATGAGCCGCAGGTGCGGCTCGGGGGCGAACAGCCACTCCTTCTGGGCGATGTACTCCTTGAAGATGTCGGTCTGCAGGGTCCCGTTGAGCTTCCCGACGGGCACCCCCTGCCGCTCGGCCGCGACGACGTACATGCAGAAGATCGGGACGGCGGGGCCGCTGATCGTCATCGAGGTGGTGGTCTCGCCGAGCGGGATGCCGTCGAAGAGCAGGTCCATGTCCAGCGCGGAGTCGATCGCCACACCGCAGTGGCCGACCTCGCCGAGCGAGCGCGGGTCGTCGGAGTCGCGGCCCATCAGCGTCGGCATGTCGAAGGCGACGCTCAGCCCGCCACCTCCCGCGCCGAGGATCATCTTGTAGCGCTCGTTGGTCTGCTTGGCGTTGCCGAATCCGGCGAACTGCCGGATGGTCCACGCCTTGCCCCGGTAACCGGTGGGGTGCAGACCACGCGTGAACGGATACTCCCCCGGCCAGCCGATGCGCTCCATGCGCGGATCGCCGCCCTCGGGGCCGTAGACCGGGTCCACGTCGATCCCGGAGAGGGTGCGGAACTCCGCCTCGCGCTTGCGCGCCCCGTCGAAGCGCGCCTGCCAGCGCGCCCGCCCCGCCTCGACTCGCTCAGCGTCCATGGCCGACTCCCTTGTATGGCATGTGGCTTCTTATCCGGCTTGTGGCCTCACCCAGATACTAGGACGTCCTAGTAATTCTTGGCCAGGCGCGCGACCGCCCGCCACCGGGAACACACAGCGTCGCCGTCAGCCCGTGAGGCCGCGCCGGCGACTGGACCGAGGAGAGGAAGGTCGTGAGGAACGAGCGATCTTCCCCGACGAGGGAAGGAGCCGCACAAGAGCCGCCTCACCGCGACGCGCAGCGTCGCCAACAAACTTGTGAGGCCGCGCCGGGGACCGGACCGAGGAGCGAAGGAGCCGGAGAAGAACAACCTCACCGCGACGCCCCAGCATCCCCAACAACAGGAGCCGCACAAGAGCCGCCTCACCGCAACGCCCCAGCGTCCCCACTTGCGGGACTCCCCGTGAGGCCGCGCCGGCGACTGGACTGAGGAGAGGAAGGTCGCGAGGAACGAGCGATCTTCCTCGACGAGGGAAGGAGCCGGACAAGAGCGGCCTCACCGCGACGCGTTAGCGTCGCCATCAGTACTGGTCGCCGTTAATACTGAAAGTCGCCGGCCGCCACGCGTAGCGTCCTGAACAGGTCGAACATCTGCTCCAGCTTCGCCTCGTCGTACATCGGCATGGCGAAGTCGGCCGCCATCAGGTCGGCCGTCGCCCGTCCGACGGTCTCGCGGCCCTCACCGGTGATCTCGGCGAGCACGCCCCGGCCGTCACGGGGATTGGGCAGGCGCCGCACCAGACCGGCACGTTCCAGACGGCTCACGGTGTTGGTCACACTCGTGGGGTGGACCATCAGACGCTCACCGATCTTGGAGAGTGGCAGCGCCCCCGTCCTGCTGAAGGTGAGCAGCACCAGTGCCTCGTACCGGGCGAAGGTCAAGTCATGCGGTTTGAGCAGCGTGTCCAGTTGCGACAGCAGGATCTGGTGCGCTCTCATGATCGATGTGACGGCGGCCATGGCCGAGGAGGGCCCGAAGTGAACGCGCCACGTCTCCGCGGCACGTTCGATGGGGTCAAACGGGAGATTCAGCTGACCTGTAACCACAGGGCTACGGTAGCGCGGCCTCATCCCGATTCGCCCGTATACGTAGAGTCACCGCGCTGATGGCTTCACCAAGAACCCGGACGCCAAACGTCACGCTCCGTTATGGTTCCCACATCGAATGGTGAGGCCGTGGCCAAGTGGCCACGATGACTCAGTCCGGCCTGCGGGGGACGCGAGCCGGACCGGTGCCGAGGGGACCGGCATCCGCACATTCACGGCACGGGGGGTGCTTCATGAACGACAACTCAACGGCGTTCGAACGCCGGACAGACCTTGACCGCATCGACGCGGCGTGGGCTCTCACCACGCCCACCGGTGCGTGAGCACGGGGGCGTTTCACGCGAGGAACTCCAGCAGAGCGGGTTGATGGCCGTCGCCGTCCTGCTCGTGCTCGGGGTGGTCGCGGCGTGGAGCGTCCTGGTTCCCGGGGTCAGCGCGTGGGAGAACATCGTCGTCGCGGTGATCGGCTCACTCCGGCTCACCGGCCCGGTGGCGGCCGCGTTCGCCGCCTGGGTGGCGGTGCGCAGACGGCGCGGGACGCGTGGGGGGGCGATGAGCCCGTGGCAGGCGGTACGGGCACCACTCGCGATCCTGGTGGTGGCGGGAGGCGCGTTCACCGCCACCGTCCTGGTCCTCGCGGTCAGAACCATGATCACAGAGCAGGCCGGGCGGCTGCTGCCCAGCGGTCTGGTGATGGGGGCGGCCGGGCTCGCGCTGTACGTCGTCATCGGCTGGGTGATCGGCTGGCTGATGCCCTGGACGATCACACCGGCCCTCGCCGGGCTCGGCTGCTACAGCCTGTTCACCTGGCTGTGCCAGGGGCCTGCCTGGGGTGACCGGCTCGCCCCCGCCACGCGGGAGCCGTACGACCCGTTCCAGGGGTTGAACGCGGCGGCGTTCACCGATCAGACGCTCTGGCTGGTGGGGATCAGCTCGGCGCTGCTGCTCGGCTGGGCGGCGGTCGTGACGCGCCAGGCCCTGGTGCTGGCCGCGGCGCTGATCGCGGTGCTCGCCGCCGGGACCGGTATGGCCAGGCTGTTCACCGAGCCGCAGCCGGTCTCCGCCCAGCAGGTCGTCTACAGCTGCCAGGAATGGCCGATCATGGTGTGTGTGCACCCGGGCATGCGCGCCGGCCTCCCCGAGCTGGGCTCGGAGTTCATCAAGATCGCGTCTCGGCTGGCCGGGACGCCCGGGGAGTTCTCCCGGGTGGAACAGCATCCCAGGCGCGACAGCCCTCCCGCCTCCGCGGGTGTGATCGCGATCCACGTCGACGACCTGGCGGCCGGTTTCGCGGAGAAGGCCGCCGACGAGTTCGTCGACGGCCTGGCCGCCCGGTGCGGCTCCGGTCCCGCGTCGGGTTACCGCGACATCGTGACCGCGTGGCTGCGTGGCGAGCCGCTTCCCGGCGGGCCGCTTCCCGAGCACCGGTACGCCGCGGCCTGGTTCTCCGGCCTCACGGACGTCCAGCGGCGCGACTGGCTCCGCCTCCACTACGCCGACTTCACCGACTGCCGGCTACAAAGCACTCACTTCGGCGGCCAGGCCGGACAGACCTCCCAGACAGGGCAGAGCGGGCAGGGCGCGGGGGGCGCCTCGACCGGCCCCGAACCGCGGCCGGGCACCGTCCACCAGGCACCCGGCGTTCCCCCCGCCCCCGGAGTGATCACCCCGACCGGCCCCTGGCGCGCGCCCTTCGCGGAACGGGGCGCGCCGCCCTCTCCCCGGGGGTAGGAAGATCGGCATAGGCTCCGCGTGAGAAGGTCACCGTGCGGGGAAGGAAAGCGCCGTGAAAGCCTCCCAAGAAGCTCCGCCCGCGGCGCCCCCTACGGCGCGCCGCGGGCGTTTCTGGCGTTTTCTCGCCGGGCTGCTCGTCGTCGTGATCCTTCTCGTCGTCGGCGCACGCCTCGCCTGGTCGTGGCTGAACCCGTTCGGTGAGGAGACGATCGACCGCAGCCAGCCCGTGCTGCTGGAGTCCATCCACAACCTCAGCCGCTTCGAGGCCGCCACCGGCAACTTCCAGGTCGTGGTGGACCTGGAGAAGGACGCGGCCTTCCTGCCCGACGCGATCAAGGGCAGCAGGACCCTCTTCGTCGGTGCCGGCGGTGTCGACGCCTACGTCGACTTCGGCGGCATCGCCGGCAACGCCCTCACGGTCTCCCCCGACCGCACCGAGGTCACGGTGAAGCTGCCCCGCGCCCAGCTGGAGAAGCCGAACATCGACAACAAGCGCTCGTACGTCTACGCCCAGCAGCGCGGTCTCTTCGACCGGGTCGAGGATCTGCTGTCCTCCTCCCCCGCCGACCAGCGGGAGCTCTACATGCTCGCCGAGAAGAAGATCGCCGAGGCCGCCCAGGCCAGCGACCTGCGCAACCGGGCCGACCAGAACACCAAGATCATGCTTGAGGGCCTGCTGAAGGGACTCGGCTTCGAGAAGGTCACCGTCAAGTTCGCCGACGAGACCTGAGCCCCGGAGCCGTGATCTCGATCCCCCGGATCGGGCATGTGCCACGGCCGCCGGATCGCGGGGCCCCAAGGACGAGGTTCGGACCACGGGATCCGAAGTCCGGATCGCGGTCCCGCGCGGCTCGGTAACCGTTTCGGTGCCCGAGGCGCGCGGGTCTCGCTCAGCCCGTGGCGGCCAGGAGCTCGTCCGCCGCGGTGTAGGGGTCGAGTTCTGAGTCCAGGACGCGGGTGGCGAGGGCGTCGAGGCGCCGGTCGCCGTGCAGGTGGGCGAAGCGGGAGCGCAGGGTGGTGAGGGCGATCGCCTCGATCTCGTCCCTCGCCCTGGCGTGACGGCGCCGGACGAGCTCCCCCGACGCCTCCAGATAGGCCAGGTGGTCGCCGAGGGCGTCGACCACCTCCTCGCCTCCCTCACCTCTGGAGGCCACGGTCGGTACGATCGGCGGCCTCCAGGGCCGCTCGACCAGGGCGATCATGTTGCGGAGCTCGCGGACGGTGGCCTGGGTGCCCTCGCGGTCGGCCTTGTTCACCACGAACACGTCGGCGATCTCCAGGATGCCCGCCTTCGCCGCCTGGATGCCGTCGCCCATCCCCGGGGCGAGCAACACGACGGTGGTGTCGGCGAGCGAGGCGATGTCGACCTCCGCCTGCCCGACCCCGACGGTCTCGACGAGGATGACCTCGCAACCGGCCGCCTCCAGGACACGCAGCGCCTGAGGCGTGGCCCACGACAGCCCTCCCAGGTGGCCCCGGCTCGCCATCGACCTGATGAACACGTCCGGGTCGGTGGCGTGGTCCTGCATCCTGACCCGGTCGCCCAGCAGCGCCCCGCCGGTGAACGGTGAGGACGGGTCGACGGCGAGCACGCCGACCCGCATGCCCCGCTTGCGGAACGCGTGGACCAGCATTCCGGTCGAGGTGGACTTGCCGACGCCGGGAGAGCCGGTGAGCCCGATGATCCGTGCCCGGTACGGCCGGTCGGCGCAGAGCAGCTCGGTGATCTCCCGCAACCTCGGGGAGCCGTTCTCGACCATGGAGATCAGCCGGGCCACGGCCCGCGGCCTTCCCTGGCGCGCCATCGCGACCAGGTCGGAGACCTCCGCGATCATGCCGAGGGTACGCGGATGATCAGGGCGTCGCCCTGCCCGCCGCCACCGCAGAGCCCCGCCGCCCCGAGGCCGCCGCCCCTGCGCCTGAGCTCGTGGGCGAGGGTGAGGACGATGCGGGCGCCGGAGGCGCCGATCGGGTGGCCGACGGCGATGCCGCCGCCGTTGACGTTGACCCTGTCGAGGGGAACGCCGAGTTCCCTCGCCGACTGGAGGACGACCTGCGCGAAGGCCTCGTTGATCTCCAGCAGGTCGAGGTCGCCGACCTCCAGGCCCTGCTTCGCGAGAGCGTGCCCGATCGCGTTGGCCGGCTGGGACTGGAGCGAGTTGTCGGGTCCGGCGACGTTGCCGTGCGCGCCGATCTCGGCCAGCCAGTCGAGGCCGAGCTCCTCGGCCTTGGCCTTGGACATCACGACCACCGCGCAGGCACCGTCGGAGATCTGCGAGGCCGATCCGGCGGTGATCGTGCCGTCCTTGGCGAACGCGGGCCGCAGCCGCGACAGGACCTCGACGGTGGTGTCGCCGCGCACCCCCTCGTCGGCGGAGAAGACCACCGGCTCGCCCTTGCGCTGCGGGATGGACACCGGCACGATCTCGTCGTCGAGCGTCCCGTTCTTGATCGCGGCGGCGGCGAGTCCGTGGGATCGCGCGGAGTATTCGTCCTGCTCCTCGCGGGTCAGGCCGAGGCGCGCGTTGTGCCGCTCGGTGGACTCGCCCATGGCCACCTGATCGTAGGCGTCGGTGAGGCCGTCGTAGGCCATCGAGTCGACGATGTCCGCGGAGCCGTACTTGACGCCCCTGCGCAGGCCGGGCAGCAGGTGCGGGGCGTTCGACATGGACTCCATGCCGCCCGCGACCACGATGTCGAACTCGCCGGCGCGGATGAGCTGGTCGGCCAGGGCGATGGCGTCCAGGCCGGAGAGACATACCTTGTTGATCGTCAGGGACGGCACGGTCATCGGGATGCCCGCCTTGACGGCGGCCTGGCGGGAGGGGACCTGACCGGCACCCGCCTGGAGCACCTGCCCCATGATCACGTACTGCACGGCGTCGGGAGCGACGCCGGAACGCTCCAGCGCGGCCTTGATGGCGATGCCGCCGAGCTCGGCGGCCGACAGGCCGGACAGCGAACCGAGCAGCCGTCCGATGGGGGTACGAGCTCCGGCGACGATGACGGAACCAGACATAAGTGGGGCCTCCCTGACGGGACTTGGAGCGACTTTGCCACCATACCCATGAGTACATCGGCGACCCCATGGAGGATGGCCCCATGTTCATGCGCATCGATCATGTAGGAATCGCCTGCCACGACCTTGAGGAGAAGATCGCTTTTTTCGAGCAGACCTTCGAGCTCACGGTGGTGGCCCGCGAGGTGAACATCGAGCAGGGAGTGAAGGAGGCGATGCTGCGCATCGCCGACGGCGAAGGCGGTGGATCGTATATCCAGCTTCTCGAACCGCTCGGCCCCGACACGCCGGTCGGCAAATTTCTCGCGAAGCGCGGGGAAGGTGTCCATCATGTCGCCTTCGGCGTCCCGGATGTCGTGCAGGCGATGGACAAGATCGGCGGCAAGGGGGTCCGGCTGCTCGACGAGCGACCGCGCCACGGCTCCATGGACTCTTCCATCGCCTTTCTTCACCCCAAAGACGTCGGGGGAATGCTCACCGAACTCGTACAGGCCCCGGAAAGGCACGCCAAGCCCACCCCGAATGCAAGAAACGCTGATACGTAACAAGTCGCGCATAAAGTCGGACGAGACCGCCAACTCGGCAACGGCGGAGTACGCTGGCGTACCACCGGACGTGGATCCCGCCCCGGCTCCCGCTTCGGATGCCTGAAACCCCCGTCCGGCCCGTGTAGCCGTCTCGACAACCCAGGATCGAGCCTCCATGCAGTCCGACATCGATGCCCAGCTCAACAATTTCTTTGAAGACGCCCCCGCTCGGGAATTCGACGTGGTGCTTCGTGGCTATGACCGGCACCAGGTCCACGACCATCTGAAGCAGCTCGACGGCGAGCTCCGGCAGTCCCGGGAGCAGCTCCAGGGCCTGCAGCGGGAGCTGTCCGACTCACAACGTCAGCTCCAGGAGCAGGAGCGACCGACCTACTCCGGGCTCGGCGCCCGGATCGAGCAGCTCCTCCGCCTGGCGGAGGAGCAGGCGACCGAGCTGGTCCAGGCCGCGAGGGCCGAGGCGAACGAGATCAAGGCGGCGTCCAAGGTCGAGGCCGCCGACCTGCGCGCCGCCGCGGAGAACGAGGCGGCCGAGAAGCGCGCCCTCGCCACCCGCGAAGCCGACGAGATGCGCACCAGCGCGGAGCGCGATGCCGAGGAGATCCGCTCGACCGCCCGCCGCGAGGCCGACGAGCTGACCGCCACCACCGAGCGCGAGGTCTCCAAGCTGCGCGCCACCGCCGACCACGAGGTGGCGGAGAAGCGCGCCGACTCCGAGCGCGAGATCGCCAAGCTGCGCACCACCACCGAGCGCGAGGTGGCCCAGCTGCGCGCCTCGACCAAGCGCGAGCGCGACGAGGTCCTCACCACCGCCAAGCGCCAGGCCGACGAGATGCGCGCCCAGGCCCAGCGGGTGCTTGAGGAGTCCGAGGCGAAGCGGGCACAGGACGAGGCGGAGTTCGAGATCCAGCTCGCCGCCCGGCGCGAGGAGGCCGAGCGCCAGGAGGCCGAGCGCCACGCCAACGCGCAGGCCGCGGCCCAGCAGCTGACCGCCACCGCCGAGCAGCGCGCGGCCACCGCCGAGCAGCGCGCCACCAAGGCCACGCAGCAGGCCGAGCAGACCCGTCGCGAGGCCGACACGCACGCCAAGCAGTTGCTGGCCAACGCGCGCAAGAACGCCGACCAGGTCGTCTCCGAGGCCAAGGCGAGCGCCGACTCCATCGTCTCCGAGGCCAAGGCGGAGGCCGAGCGCAGCCGCACGGTCGCCCAGCGCCAGGTCGACGAGCTGACCCGCCAGCGCGACAGCATCACCAGCCACCTCGCGCAGCTGCGCCAGCTGCTCGGCGGCGCACCGCTCCCGGCCGCCGACCCGGAGCCCGCGATCGCCGCGGCACCGCCGAAGCCGGCCATCCCCGCCGCCGCCAACGGCGCCGAGAAGCCGGTCCCCGCGCCCGCGAGGACCGAGACGAAGGACGACGACGCGGAGTGGTGGCAGGAATAGGCGGCCGCTGACTCCGGGGCGTTCGCGACGGCTACGGGGAGAGAGCCCGGCGACCTGCACGGTCGCCGGGCTCTCTTCCTGTCTCGTCTCTTCTCACCGCCCGGATCACGCGGGCGTTCCGGCGGGCCCGGAGATCAGGACTTCGTGGTGCCCCGGCCTCGACGAACGGCGTACGCGACAATGATCTCGTCGGACGACCCAACCGGACAGGCTCCTACGATCCGGGAACCTCGGTGGGCAGGGGGTGGGCCGCCGGATTCACCCGCTGGACGATCTGGTCGAGGACGACGCGCACGTACGGCTCGCCGACCCACAGGTGCTTGGCGTCGTCCACCCCGACGACCTCGGCCTGGGGCACCCTGGCGAAGCGTTCACGGGCCTGTTCGGGACGCAGGTAGTCGTCGAACTCCGGGATCAGCGCGATCAGCGGCCGCCCGAACTCCGCCCACGCGTCGAGGTCGGCGTCGGTGGCCCGGTGCAGCGGCGGGGAGAGCAGGATCGCCCCCTCCACCAGCGGGTCGTGCCCCCACTTGAGCGCCAGTTCGGTGCCGAAGGACCAGCCGAGCAGCCAGACCCGGGGCAGGTCGTGGAAGTCGGCGTACTCCAGGGCCGCGGCGACGTCCATGCGTTCGTCCTCGCCGGCGCCGAAGGCTCCCTGGGAGGTGCCCCGCTCCGAGGTGGTGCCGCGCGTGTTGAAGCGCAGCACGGCCAGGTCGGCGAGGGCGGGCAGCCGGTTGGCGGCCTTCTTGTAGACGTGGCTGTCCATCATGCCGCCATGGGTGGGCAGCGGATGCAGGCAGACCAGCGTGGCCACCGGGGGCCGGTCGGCGGGCAGGGCGAGCTCACCGACGAGTGTCAGACCGTCGCCGGTGTGCAACTCGATCGGCTCCCTGCGCGCGGGCAACACCGTAGAGGCCCGAATCTCCATGTCTCTCCTCGAATCCGCCCTGCCGGCCCGCGTCGGAGCCGGTCGTGGCCGGTGATGGCCGGTCGTTGTCAGTGGTGGGTCAGTGGTGGCCGGCCCGCGTCTGCGCCGGTCGTGGCCGATGGTGGCCGGTGATGGCCGGTCGTTGTCGGTGATGGCCGGTCCGCGTGCGCCGGTCAGTATCTGCTTCTGCCGGGTCCGCGCCTGACCCGGTTGCGCCAGCACGCGGTGTGCCAGTGCCTGCGCTCGTCCTCCCCGCCCGGCCAGGCGGGCCAGCTGACCAGATGTGGCAGTCCTGGCCTGATCTCCTGATCGCATCCGGGGCAGCGGTAGACCTTGTCCGCCGCGCCACCGGTGACCCGGCGCACCTGCCAGTCACCGTCGGGCCACTCCTCGGTACGGTCGACGCCGGGCACGGAGCCCCCGACGGGACGGGCGAGGCCCCGCTTGCCGCCCCGGTCGAAGGGGTCGGCGCGGCGGGCCTTGCGGGGGCTCACGAGCCCGTCGCGCCGAGGCCGGCCATCACGGTCCTTCCGACCGCCCGCGCCGCCCGACAAGTGCTCGTCATCGCTCTCCCACCCCGCCCACCGGGTCGCCCACCTGGCGAACCGCCACTCCGGCGTCACAACAGTCTCCCAGAGAGGTACCGGCTACCCCAAAAGCCGGGCAGGTAGCCAAAGAGTGGACAGAAAGTACTTGAATCGGAGTTGAGTAACCAGTAGCGTTTGAGAACATGAGCGGAGGAGGAGTCGTGAAGGACGAGCTGACACCTGAGGACGCCCTGCGCCGGATCGACGAGGTCGGCCGGCGCACCCGGCGACCGGCGCGCCTCGCCGGCCTGCTCTACGTGATCGTGGGCGTTGGCACGATCGTCTACTGGCCCGTTATGTTCCTCGGCCCCGGCTGGTCCAGAAACACGGCCGCGGCGGCGTGGCTCGTCCTCACCGTCCTGTTCGTCGGATATCTCGGCGGCATGAGGGTTCAGGACCCGGAGGTCGCCTGGGCCAACAAGGCGACGGGGCCCGTGACGATCTCGTACGTCGCCCTGGTCTTGTCCGTGTTCGTGTTCGGCGCGTTCCTGCGCCCCGACGACCCCGGCGTGGCCTGGAGCGCGGCGCTGATCGCGCTGTCGGCCTGCGCGAGCGTCCCGATCTTCTACGCGGCCTGGCGTGTGCTGCGGGTGGAGCGGTGAGCGAGACCCACAGCGCGCGTGAGGCGGGACACCCGGGCCCGGCGGACGACGGCGCGGGCAGGGCGACGCGCGGCGCCGGGAGCGCCGCGGGCGGCACGGGCTCACACCCTCGGCACGGCCTCGACGACGTCATCCACGCGCCCGTCCGGCTGTCGATCATGGCCGCGCTCTCGGTCACCGACAAGGCCGAGTTCCGCTTCCTGCGCGACACGATCGAGGTCAGCGACTCGTTGCTCTCCAAGCACGTCATCACCCTGGAGGAGGCCGGCTACGTGAGCGTGGAGAAGGCCTTCGTGGGTAAGCGCCCGCGCACCTGGCTCGCCATCACCGATGAGGGCCGCCAGGCGTTTCATGACTACGTCTCCGTGTTGAGACGTCTCACCGAGGGATCCCCCCAATGATCGAGATAGACGACCTGCACAAGCGGTACGGCGACAAGGTCGCCCTGGGCGGCGTGACGTTCTCCGTGAAACCCGGCGAGATGTTCGGCTTCGTCGGGGCCAACGGGGCGGGCAAGACCACCACGATGCGCATCCTGATGGGCGTGCTGACCGCCGACTCGGGCTCCGTGCGCCGCGACGGCAGGGCGCTGACGTTCGACGACCGGCGCCGGTTCGGCTACATGCCGGAGGAGCGCGGTCTGTACCAGAAGATGAAGGTCGCCGAGCAGGTCGAATACTTCGGCAGGCTCAGCGGACTGACCGCGAGCGGGGCGAAGAAGGCCACCGGCGACCTGCTCGAACGTCTCTCGCTCACCGAGCGCGCGAACGACGCGGTGGACGCGCTCTCCCTGGGCAACCAGCAGCGCGTGCAGCTCGCGGTGGCACTGGTGCACGATCCCGAGGCGCTCGTCCTCGACGAGCCCTTCTCCGGGCTCGACCCGCTCGCCGTCGACTCGCTCGCCGAGGTGCTCGCCGAGCGGCGCGCCGCGGGCGTTCCCGTGCTCTTCTCCAGTCACCAGCTGGACCTCGTCGAACGGCTCTGCGACTCGGTCGGCATCATCTCCTCCGGTCGCATGGTGGCGAGCGGGACGGTCGAGGAGCTGCGCGACCGTGAGGGACGCGGCCTGCTCAGGGTGGTCGTCAGGGACGCCTCCCCCGGCTGGGCCACCTCCCTGCCGGGAGAGGTCGTCGAGAAGGGCGACGAGGTCCTCGTCGCGGGCGTCGACGGCGACGACCAGGAGATCCTGCGCCTCGCGGCCAAGGCCGGAAGAGTCGAGCACTTCGGGTGGCAGCGCCCCACACTCACCGAGATCTTCAGGGAGGCCGTAGCGTGAACGGGTTGTGGCTGGTCGCACGGCGGGAGATCGTCACGCGCGGCCGTACGAAGGCGTTCGTCATCGGGCTCGTGGTCAGTGCCGTGCTGGTCGCGGCACTGGCGTTCCTGCCCAGGCTCTTCTCCGGACCCGACTCCTACACTGTGGGGCTCGCCGGAGCGCAGTCGCAGGCGCTGCGGCCGGCCCTGACCGGCGCGGCCAAGGACGTGGAGCTCACCGTCAGGGAGTTCCCCGACGAGGCCGCCGCGAGCGCCGCGGTCACCGCGGGCGACGTCGACGCCGCCGTGGTGGACGGCCGCAAGGTGCTCGCCGACGGCGAGGTGGACCGCGACCTCGGTCTGCTGCTGGAGAGCGCGAACCAGGCCGCCCAGACCGAGAGGCGGCTGGGCGAGGCGGGCCTGGACCCGGCCAAGGTGGCGGAGGCGATGCGGGTCGCCCCTCTGGAGCAGGTCTCCATCGGAGCCGACACCCGCTACGCGGGCGTGCGGGTGGGCATCGCGTCCCTGCTGGTCATGGTGCTGTTCTTCCTGCTCATCTACTCCTCCATGTACGTCGCCATGGGCGTGGTCGAGGAGAAGGGCAGCCGGATCGTGGAGATCCTGCTCACCTCGGTCCGTCCCTGGCAGCTGCTCGGCGGCAAGATCGTGGGGCTGGGCGCGCTCGCGCTCGCCAACATGGTCGTGATCATCGTGGCCGGTCTCGGCGCGGCGGCGGCGACCGGTCTCGCGGCCGACCTGCCCCCGGGGATGACGGGCATCGTGGTCAGCGCGCTGTTCTGGTTCGTCCTCGGATACGCCTTCTTCGCCGCGATGGCGGCGGCGCTCGGATCTCTGGTGTCCAGGCAGGAGGACGCGAACAGCGTCCTCACCCCGATGACGATGCTCATGATGGTCACCTACCTGGTGGCCTACTTCGCGGCGGTCCAGCCGAGCAGCCCGGTGGCCAGGATCCTCTCGCTGGTGCCGCCGTTCTCCTCGATGGTCATGCCGGTCCGGATGGCCGGAGGCGAGGTGTTCGCCTGGGAGATCGCCCTGGCGGCGGTCCTGATGCTCCTCGCGACGGTGGGCACCCTCATGCTCGGCGCCCGCATCTACAGCCGCGCGGTCCTGCGTACGGGCGCCCGCGTCAAGCTCTCCGAGGCGGTGCGCTGACCTCTCGGCGTGACTCCCCGCCCGTACGACTCCCGTACGAGCGGGGAGTCACGTCCCAACCGCCGGCGGCCCGCCGGCGGGCCGTCCGGATGGATCACGGGGACCGGGGTCCCCGCGGGCCGATAGGGTTCGGTCATGCGTCTGGTCATAGCTCGGTGCAGCGTGGATTACGTCGGGAAACTCACCGCCCATCTTCCGATGGCACCCCGGCTCATTCTCATCAAGGCCGACAGCAGCGTCTCGATCCATGCCGACGACCGGGCCTTCAAGCCGCTGAACTGGATGAATCCGCCGTGCAAGCTCCGCGAGGAGGAGGGCACCTGGACGGTGACCCACGGCAAGACCGGCGAGAAGCTCGTCCTCACCATGGAGGAGATCATCCACGACACCAGCCACGAGCTGGGCGTGGACCCGGGCCTGATCAAGGACGGGGTCGAGGCCCACCTGCAGGAGCTGCTCGCCGAGCACATCACCACCCTGGGCGCGGGCTGGACGCTCGTCCGCCGCGAATACATGACGGCGATCGGCCCCGTCGACATTCTCTGCCGCGACCACACGGGCGCGTCCGTCGCCGTGGAGCTCAAGCGCCGCGCCGGCATCGACGCCGTGGAACAGCTCACCCGCTATCTGGAGCTGATGAACCGCGACCCCCTGCTCGCCCCGGTCTCCGGAATCCTCGCCGCCCAGAGCATCGCGCCCCAGGCCAAGACCCTGGCCGAGGACAGAGGCATCCGCTGCGTCACCCTCGACTACGACGAGCTGCGCGGCATCGAACGCGAGGACACCCTGTTCTGACGAGCTGAGTGCCGCCGAGGCCCGGAGGAGGCGTGCGAAACGGAATCCGACGGCTGTCACGGCACGCAGAGCTCCCCGCCCGGGAACGCCGACCACTTTTTGGGTGCGAAGTCCAGGGCGAGGCCGTTCGGATCCTCGCCGTCGCGCACGGCGACGACACCGGGCGGGTTTCCGCGCCACCTCGACGCGGGCACCACCCTGGCCATTACCGCGCGCTCTCGCGCCATTCGGCACCCGACGGGGTCACCGGTCGATCATTGATCGACATTTCCGCCTCCCTTCTTCCCAGTCCGCCACTCAAGCTCGGCCACCCTTTTCGCGACAGGCGTTACTGAATTCTCGACGAGCAATGCGACTGCCGGAAAACAGCCGAATATCAGTGGTTATCCCGCACCTTCTGAATCGCTCTTCAAATACGGTGTGCCGGTGGCACGCTCGATGTGCACCACGTCCGGATCATCCGGCCTGAGACCGAACGCATGAAGCGGCCGTCCGTCGCGGCACGCCGCCGATCGAGAGAGAAACGACGGGCCCCGTGTCCTCCGTTCGGTGGACACGGGGCTCCATCGAACGTCGGTACCGCGAGAACCGCGTGGACGCGACGCTTGGCACATGGACACAGCGGTAAGAGTGAGAGGTCTGACCAAGCGCTACGGCGACGTTCAGGCCGTCGCAGGAGTCGATCTCGACGTCCGCGCGGGCGAGGTGTTCGCGATCCTCGGCCCGAACGGGGCGGGGAAGTCCACCATGGTGGAGGTCATGGAGGGGCACCGCTCCAGGGACGCCGGGGAGGTGAGCGTCCTGGGGGTCGACCCCGGCAGGCCCACCCGCGCGTGGCGCTCACGGATCGGCATCGTGCTGCAGACGGCCAACGACGTGGCCGAGGCGACCGTGCGGGAGACCGTACGGCATTTTGCAGGCTACTACCCCGGCGCCAAGAATCCGGACGAGGTGATCGAGCAGGTCGGGCTCACCGAGAAGGCCGACCAGCGCATCCGGAAGCTCTCGGGCGGGCAGCGGCGCCGGGTGGACGTCGCGCTCGGGGTGATCGGCGATCCGGAGCTGCTCTTCCTGGACGAGCCGACCACCGGGTTCGACCCGGAGGCTCGCAGGCGGTTCTGGGAGCTGATCGAGAGCCTGGCCCGCGACGGCACCACGATCGTGCTGACCACCCACTACCTGGACGAGGCCGAGGCGCTCGCCGACCGGGTGGCGGTGGTCGCCGGGGGGCGGATCGTGGCCGAGGGCGAGCCGAAGACGCTGGGCGGCAGGGCCGCCGGCAAGGCACTGGTGAGCTGGTCCGACGCGGGTGAGCGCCACTTTTTGGAGACGGACACGCCGACCAGGACCGTGCTGGAGCTGACCCGTCGCTTCGACGGAGAGGTCCCCGAACTGGCCGTGACCCGTCCCACCCTGGAGGACGTCTACCTCCGCCTCATCGAGCCCCCCGCCCGACCGTCTCCCGTACGAGCGCGAACCGATCCCCCGAGGTGACCGACCAGATGAGCCAGACCCTTGCCCGCCCCTCCGCCCCGGCGTCATCCGTCGGGCAACCTTCCGTGATGCGACTGGGGCTGTCACGGACGGTTGTCGAGAACAGGATGTTCTTTCGCGAGCGAGACGCGGTGATCTTCAGTTTCGCCTTCCCGATCATCATATTGGTGATCTTCGGGTCGATCTTCTCCGGTGAGATGGAGGGGACCGGCCTCACCGTCTCCCAGCTGTATGTGGCCGGGCTCATCGGGACCGCCGCGATGACGGGGTTCCAGAACCTCGGGATCAACATCGCGGTGGACCGCGACGACGGCACGCTCAAACGGCTGGCGGGCACCCCGCTGCCGCGCACCTCCTACTTCATCGGCAAGGCCCTCAACACCCTGTTCGTCTCCTTCCTGCAGGTCGTCATCCTGCTCGCGATCGGGGTCGCGCTGTTCGGCCTGAAGCTGCCGTCGGAGACGTTCCGGTGGGTGACCTTCGCCTGGGTGTTCGTGCTCGGCGTGGCTGGCTCGGCCCTGCTCGGTGTCGCGATCAGCAGCCTGCCCCGGTCGGCCAAGAGCGCCTCCGCGGTGATCGCGATGCCGTTCGTGGTGCTGCAGTTCATCTCCGGGGTGTTCATCCCCATCGGACAGCTGCCGTCCTGGCTGGTGAACATCGCCTCGCTCTTCCCGCTCAAGTGGATGTGCCAGGGGTTCCGGTCGGTCTTCATGGGGGACGCCGGTGCCACACTTGAAGTCGCGAACTCGTACGAACTCAACCGGGTCGCCCTGGTCCTGGGAGCCTGGGCGGTCGGAGGACTGGTGCTGTGCCTGATGACGTTCCGCTGGAAGAGCCGCCGAGACGGGTGAGTCTCGCCGACCGCACCGAGCCCTCCGCCCGAAGGACCGAACCGCACGCGTGGGAGTCGCTGCGCGGCTGGGAGTTGCTTCTGGCCTTCGGGCTCCTCCTGCCCACCTCGACCGCGTTCGTCATCGACGTGCCCGTGCGCGAGAAGGTGATCGTGGCGAGCTGCCTGGGCGCGATCCTGCCGCTCTATGTCCTGTTCGGCCGTCCGGCGATCATCCGCGGTGACCGGCTGCGGGGGGCGGTCTACATCGGTCTGTTGATCGCGCTGTTCACTCCCCCGGGACTCACCGCGTCGTACGCGACCTACGCCCTGTTCGGGCTCTGCCCGCAGTGTTTCATGGTCTTCCCCGCCAGGCGGGCGATGATCGCCGTGACCGCGCTGAACCTCCCCGCGATGATCCGCTACCTGTTCCTGGTCGAGGGAGCGGAGCCGTTCAACTTCCTGGTGGCCGCCACGATCGTCGTCGTCTTCTCCGCCACGTTCGGCATCTGGATGGAGCGGATCACCCGGCAGAGCGAGGAGCGGGCCGCGCTCATCGAGGAGTTGGAGAGCAGCCGGGCGAAGGTGTCCACGCTCTCGGCCGAGCGCGGGGCGCAGGCGGAGCGCGAACGGCTCGCCGGGGAGATCCATGACACCCTGGCTCAGGGGTTCACCAGCATCATCATGCTGCTCCAGGCGGCCGAGGCGCAGCCCGACCCGTCCCGCCACCTGGCGTTGGCCATGCGGACGGCGCGGGAGAACCTCACCGAGGCCCGCCTGCTGGTCACCACGCTGAGCCCGGCGCCGCTGGACGGCTCGACCCTGGACGAGGCGCTGCGGCGGCTGACGAACCGCTTCGGCGAGGAGACGAACCTGTCCGCCGGATTCGAGGCGTACGGAAGGTCCCGGCCGCTGAGCGCTTCGGCCGAGGTGGTGCTCGTCCGCGCCGCCCAGGAAGGGCTGGCCAACGTGCGCAAGCACGCGGACGCGGCGTCCGTCGCGGTCTCGATCGCCTACCGGGACGGCTCCGTACGGCTGGGGTTACGCGACGACGGACGCGGTTTCGAGCCGTCCGGCGGCGAGGGGTACGGCCTGCGGGGCATGCGCGCCCGCGTCGAGCAGGTCGGCGGCACCCTCACCGTGAAGGCACTCCCCGGCGAGGGGACGGTGCTTGAGGTGGTCGTCCCCACCGACCGGCCCGTCCTCACCGCCGACGACTCTCCGGAACGGCCCGATCCCCCCACCGACCGAACCGGCCGGAGCGACGGCACCGGCCGTCCCGACCAGGAGGGGTGACACATGCTTCGCGTGATGATCGTCGACGATCACCCGGTGGTCCGCGAGGGCCTTCGGGGGATGCTGGAGGCCGACTCCGGGATCACGGTGGTGGGCGAGGCGGCCTCAGGGGACGAGGCCGTCGTACGGGCAGCGGAGCTCACACCGGATGTGATCCTGATGGACCTGCGTATGCCGGACGGGGACGGGGTGAGCGCCACCTCGCGTATCCTCACCGGACGGCCGGAGAGCCGGGTGATCGTGCTGACCACCTACGAGACCGACGCCGACATCGTCCGGGCGGTCGAGGCCGGCGCGGCGGGCTATCTGCTGAAGGACACCTCCAGGGCCGACCTGCTCGCCGCGATCCGCTCGGCGGCGCGCGGGGAGACCGTCCTGTCGCCGTCGGTGGCGACCAGGCTGGTCACCCGGATGCGGGCTCCGGTGACCGAGTCGCTGTCGCCGCGTGAGACGGAGGTGCTCTCCCTGGTGGCCAGGGGGCTGACCAACGCGGAGATCGGCAGGGCCCTGTTCATCGGCGAGACCACGGTCAAGCCCCATCTGCTGCGCGTCTTCGGCAAGCTCGGCGTCTCCGACCGCACCGCCGCCGTGACCACGGCCCTGGACCGGGGCCTGCTCACTCGCTAGGCGGTCGCCCACCGGGACCGGCGCCACCCCGGCCGCTCTTCCGAGGTTGGCTTCGCTCTTGAGGCCGAGCGGCCTTCGAACAGAACGGTGCCCCGAGGTTCACGACCCGGAGCCGGACTTTCCCGCGCCGCCCGCGACGAATCCCCCCCATTCCGCCGCGGCCGAAAACACCTTGACCGACTACTCAGACATGTCACCTTCTTACACGGATAATGCAAGAAATAACATAGCGACTCTTCCACAAAAAGGATCTTGCACCCATAATGGTTGATTCCGGGGGCCAGAGCCATGAGGTGGAAGTGATAAAGCGAGTATCTGTCAACCTCGCACTGATCTGTGGGAGCTTGACATGAATGGACGGTCCTACCGGGGAATGTCAGCGGAGGAGCGACTTGAGGAGCGCCGGGAGCGTCTGATCTCCGCGGCGTACACCCTCTTCTCCGACCCCGGATTCCCCGAAACGACGATCGAGAGGTTGTGTGCCGAGGCACGTATCTCCAACCGCGCATTCTACGAGTGCTTCTCAGGACGCGAGGAGCTGATGCAGACCGTGTACACCCGATGCGTGCGCGAGACGCTGGAGTCGATGTCGAAAGCGATCGAGCAGGCCCCCGACACCCTGGCCGACCGGGTCAGGACGGGAATCACCAGCTATATCAGCTTCGTCACCGAAGACAGGCGTCGCGCGCAGATCATGCATCTGGAGGTCCGCCGGGCGGGCGACTGCCTCCTCACCTCCAGGCAGTCGGCCGTCGCGGCCCTCACCAGGACGATCGAGTCGAACGTCGCCGACATGCCGGAGGCGACGAAGGCCAACCAGCACCTCCTCGCGCTGGGGATGATCGGGGCGATCCAGGAACTGCTCATCGAGTGGGTCCTGGCCGACGACCCACCTCCGGTCGCCAGGCTCATCGACACCGCCACGCACATCTTCCACAGGTCCTTCGTGACCTGATCGCGGCGTAACACAGCGGTGTACGACAGCGGTGTGACACGAGGGCGGGCCCGCCGTGCCCGTCCTCCGACATCGTGCTCCGGTGCCGCCGGACTCCCCCAACTCCGGCGACCTTCCGGATCAGGCCACCGCGGCCACCGGAAGCTCGACGGTGAGGACCCGGTTGAGCCGGGTCACCGCCAGCACCCGCATGACCCTGGGCGGCACCCTCCGCAGGATGAGGCGGCGTTCCGCGCTCACAGCGCGGCGATGCGTGCCCACCAGCACCCCGAGACCGGTGGCGTCGATCATTTCCAACCCGGAAAGATCTACGATCAGGTCGCCCCGCCCCGAGTCGACCGCCTCGTGCAGTCGCGGGCGCACCCGGGCCACGGTTCCCACGTCGAGACGATTCCCGACGCCGACCACCTGAGCCCGGGGGTTACCAGAGACGCGCATGCCTCCTCCTCACGCCCGGCCACGGAGAAACCGGCCCGGCACCACGGCGACGCGTCACCCGCCGACTGGTCACGCATCGCGTTCATCCGATGTCACCGCGCGGAAGAAGGTCGTCACTCCTACCAGAAGGTGCGAACCTCCCTCGTCCCTGACGTCGATCTTCCAGCGAACACGGGAGTCCCTTGCCCGATTCGAAGGAGAAAACGCGTTTAAAGCCAACCTTTTTGTTGGGCGGCCCGGATCGCGGTGATCCGGTTGGTCGCGCCCAGCTTGGTGATGGCGCTGGACAGGTAGTTGCGTACGGTGCCCTGGGTGAGGTGGAGCGCGACGGCGATCTCGGCGACCGAGGCGCCCTGCGCGGCCAGCTCCAGAGAGCCGCGCTCGCGCTCGGTGAGAGGGTTCTCCCCCGCCATCATCGCCGAGGCGGCCATCTCCGGGTCGAGATAGCGCCCACCCGCGTGGACCTTGCGGATCGCCGTCGCCAGTTCGTCGGCGGAGGCGTCCTTGGGGACGAAGCCGCGCACCCCTGCCGCGAGCGCCCGCCGCAGGTATCCGGGCCGCCCGAAGCTGGTCAGCATCAGCACCGCGTGGCCCCGCAGCGTCTCGGCGACGCTCAGCCCGTCCATCCCCGGCATCTCGATGTCCAGCACGACCACATCGGGCCGGTGCTCCAGCACGGCCGCCGCCACCAGGTCTCCCCTCGCCACCTCCGCCACCACCTCGATGTCCGGCTCCAGGCCGAGCAGGGTGGCGATCGCCTTCCTGACCAGGTGCTCGTCGTCGGCGAGCAGTGTCCGGATCACCATGCCTCCTCGGCCCGACAGCCCGGCACGGCGAGACGGCCCGCCTCGCCCCGACCACTCACCCCGCCGGAACGGCCCACCTCGACCGGACCGCTCACCCCACCGGGGCGCCCCACCTCGACCGGACAGCCCCGCACGGCGAGACGGTACGAGACGGTGGGACGGCCCGGCACGACGGCCATCGTCTGGATCATCGTTCTCCCTCCAGCGGGATCGTCGCCCGCAGCCTGAACGTCCCGGGACCGCCCGGGCCCGCCGTGACGGTCCCGCCGATGGCGGCGACCCGCTCCGAGAGCCCGAGGAGGCCGGTACCACCCCGGCCGTCCACCCCGTCGCCACCCCCGTCCTCGTCCACCCCGTCGTTGGTCATCTCCAGCACGGCATCTCCCCCGCGGAGGGTGATCGTGATACGGCACCGAGTGGCGGAGCTGTGCCGCAGCACGTTGGTGGTGCCCTCCCTCACCACCCAGGCCAGCAGGGTGGCCGTCCCCTCGGGCACCTGTTCGCGCGGTGTCTCCAGGGTGCAGCGGATGTCGCCCGCCTCCAGCACCGCGGTCATCGCGCGCAGCTCGGCGGTGAGGTCGACCGTCCGGTAGCCGCGTACCACCCCGCGGATCTCCTTGAGCGTCTGCCGCGCGAGGGTCCTCACCTCGTCCATCTCCCTCGCCGCCCGCCCGGCGTCCACCCCCGACAGCTTGGAGGCCACCTCGCTCTTGACGGCGATCGCGGAGAGGCTGTGCCCGACCAGATCGTGCAGGTCGCGGGAGAAGCGGAGCCGCTCCTCGGTGACGGCCAGTCTGGCCCGTGCCTCCTTGCCCTCCTCCGCGGCCCTGAACAGCTGCCAGAACCAGAGCTGGAACCGGTTCGACCACGGCGCCGCCGCGGCCACCCCGAGGTAGGCGCCGATGCCGGGCAGGGAACTCTCCTCGTACGGTGCCGCGAGCACCTCGGCGATCCCCTCTCCCGGCCACGCGAGGAACAGTCCGGCGGCGGTCGCCGCGACGGCGGCGACGATCGTGGCGGATCTGCCGAGCAGCAGCGCGGCGCCCGACACCCACGCCGGACCGAGCAGCCCCCAGGACCAGGGACCGCCGTCCTGGGTCAGCATGAGGGCCACCGCGACCACGGCCGAGGCGACGATCTCGCCTCGCGCGCCGGTTCCGTCCAGGGCCGCTCTGAGGATCCTCAGGTACAGGAGGCTGAAGATCACCAGACCCGGTATCCCGACGGTCAGCAGCGAGGGCCTGCCTCCCCCGTCCTCGTTCGCCAGCTCGGCGAGAGGGCTGATCCAGGCGAGGACGAGGCCCATGGTGAGGGAGAAGACGGTCATCCGGCGGAGCCGCTGGACGGACGAGCGCCGCCTTCTCGCGGAAAGCCCGGAAGGGGCGGCGGGAACGGCGGGGGCGGCGGGAACACGGTGCGTGGAGAACGCGAAGGGGACGAGGCGCGCGAGGCGCCTCATCCCTTGTCTCGCGAAGTCGGCCAGCATCTCGTTATGCACGTTAGCCGTGCCGAGGTTCCCAGCGGAACAGCCATCGGGCCAGCAGCCCGGCCACCGCGATCCAGGCCAGCAGGATCGCGAACGAGGGCAGCGCGGCCACCCACTGCCCGCCCGTGCTCAGCGCCTCGCCGCCCCCGGAGATGTGGTCACCGCCCAGGAAGGCGGTACGCGCGATCTCCACGATCGGAGTCGCGGGAAGCAGGGCGGCGACGTGGCCCAGCACACCGGGCAGCGTGTCCGCGGGGAACGCGATCGGGGCGCCGACCAGCACGAGCAGGAGCACCGGCAGCACCGTGACCTGGGCGAGTTCGGCGTTCGGCGTGAGGCCGGAGAAGGCGGCGGCGAGCAGGCAGAACAGCGCGACTCCCAGGACGGCGACGGTCACGAGCATCGGCACGTTCGCCGGCGTGACCCCCTCGGCCCGCCGCATCCAGACGGCCAGAAGCGCCACCTGGGCGAGATAGAGCACGAGTGCCCCGAGGGCGCCGCCACCGAGGATCGCCGGCCCCGACGGCTGGCTCGCGCACAGCCGCTTGAGCACCAGTTCCTCACGCCGGGCGGTGAAGGAGTTCACCAGGTTGACGAAGACCGCGAACACCAGCAGCACCCCTGGCAGCCCGGCCAGGACGAAAAGCCTCCCGGCCACGCCGTCGATCTTCTCGGCGCCGACCGCCTGGGTGTACAGCCAGGCCATCAGGAGCGGCAGCAGGAGCACGTTGAACAGGACCGTGGTGTTCCTGCTCACCAGGGTGAGATCGATCCTCGCGAGCCTGATCGCGTGCAGCACGTCGGTTCTCATGGTCACTCGCCCCTTCTCGCCGGTCCTGCCGCCACCGGCCCGCCGCCGGCCCGCCGATCCGTACCGTCGTCTCCGGCGTCCCCGGCCGACGACGCCTCCCCTGCCACCCGCAGGAAGACGTCCTCCAGGGTTCCCCGGCGTACGGCCAGCCGTTCCAGGGTCTCGCCCCGCGCGTCGGCCCAGTCCAGCAGCAGCCGGACCGCCGCGTGCGCGCGGGCCGCCGCCCGCGCGCCGGTCAGGGTGTAGGCGACCCCCGTATCGCCCGTGTCGCCGCCGTAGGTCAGTACGGGGGATACGCCGTCCAGCGGGGGCAGTTCGCCGAAGGTCCAGGAGATGCCGGGAAGGCGGAAGGAGATCCGGTCGCCGGAGCCGGCCACCACCTCCTCGACGGTGCCCTGGAGGTGGATCCGGCCCTCGTGCATGATGGCCAGCCGGTTGGCGAGGCGCTCGGCCTCCTCCAGGTAGTGGGTGGTGAGCAGCACCGTGGTGCCCCCCGCCCGCAGGTCCTCGATCACCTTCCAGGTGGCGCGACGCGCCTCGGGGTCCATGCCGGTGGTCGGCTCGTCCAGGAAGAGCACCTCCGGCCGGGAGATCACCGTCAGTGCGAGGTCGAGCCTGCGCCGCTGGCCGCCGGAGAGCTGCCGGACCCTGGTCCTCGCCTTCCTGGCCAGCCCCGCCGCCTCCAGTGCGTCCATGGTCCCCGGATCCGTGCCCCTGCGCCGGCCGGGAAGGGAGAACGTCCTCGCGGAGGCGGCGGTACGGTCCGTGTCGCGGCTCAGCCCCTCCCACAGGCCGACGGTCTCCGCGACCGTGAGGTCACCGAGGAAGCCGCCCTCCTGCAGCATGATCCCCACCCGGGGCCGCAGCGTCCGGCGCTGCCTGACCGGGTCGAGCCCGAGCACCCGGACGCTGCCGTCGGTGGGGGCCCTGAAACCCTCCAGGACCTCCACGGTGGTGGTCTTGCCTGCGCCGTTCGTGCCGAGCAGGGCGAACAACTCGCCCCTCGGGACGTCGAAGGAGACGCCGCGCACCGCCTCGAAGTCGCCGTACGCCTGCCGGAGCCCGCCGACCTCGATCACACTGTCGAGGCCCGGCGGGTCCGTCACCTGTGGTGTTCTCATGACGACAATCGTCGTCGTCCGGCATTTGACCAGGTAGTCGTGGATATCACCGGAAAACGGTGATCTTTACGGTGTTCCGGGTGACAAATGTCAACTACTGGCGGGGTGGCAGCGCGGGACGCCGCCGGGAGGGCCGGGTGGAGCGATCGGGCGGGGTCGCCGCCGGACGCTCCTCCAGCGCGGCCAGCACGAGCCGTACCGCCTCCTCGATCTGCGGATCCCTGTCCTGTGCCCAGTCGTCGGGGGCGATGTCGACCTCGACGTCGGGATCGACACCGTAGTTCTCCACGCCCCAGCCGAGCTCCTCGAACCAGAAGGAGTACTTGGGCACGGTGACGCGCGAGCCGTCGACCAGGCGGTGGGCGTCCTCGATACCGATGACGCCTCCCCAGGTGCGGGTGCCCACCACGGGCCCGAGCTTGTGGATCTTGAAGGCCGCGGTGACGATGTCGCCGTCGGATCCGGCGTTCTGGTCGGTGATCGCGACGAGCGGACCGCGCGGCGCGTCCTCGGGATAGGTGATCGGTGTCATGCCCCTGGGCAGGTCCCAGGCGATGACCCGGCGGATCAGCTTCTCGATGACCAGCTCGGAGGTGTGGCCGCCGCGGTTCCCCCGTACGTCCACCACGAGCCCTTCGAAGGTCATCTCTCTGCGCAGGTCACGGTGGAACTGCGCCCAGCCCTCGGCCACCATGTCCGGGATGTGCAGGTAGCCGAGGCGTCCGCCGCCGAGCTCCCTGACCCGTGCCCGGCATCGGGCCACCCAGTGCTGGTAGCGCAGGCGCCGGTCGTCGCGGAGCGGTGTGACGACCACCCGCCGCCCGCCGCCCAGGGTCAGCTCGACCGGCTTGTCGGCGGCGCCGACCAGCAGCCGCGCGGGTCCCTCCGGCGGCACCGGGCGCCCGTCGACCGCGAGCAGTGCCTCTCCCGGCTGGACGCCCGCCCCCGGACCGGCGAGCGGCGAGCGGGCGTGCACGTCGGAGGACTCCGCGGGCAGCACCCGGTCCACCTGCCAGCGGCCGTCGTCGCCCCTGGAGAGGTCGGCGCCGAGCAGCCCGACCGGTTCTGAGGCCGGGTAGCCCCAGGGAGCGGCGTCGACGTAGGCGTGCGAGCTGCCCAGCTCCCCCAGAACCTCCCAGAGCAGGTCGGCGAAGTCGTCGGCGGTGGCGACCCGGTCCACCAGCGGCCGGTACTCCTCCAGTACGTTCTCCCAGTCGACGTCGGCCATGTCCTCGACCCAGAAGTCGGCGCGCATCCTGCGGCCCGCCTGGGCGTAGGCGTGCCGCCGCAGGACGCGCGGGTCGGCGGTGATCCGGATCCTGGACAGGTCGACGGTCGCGTCGTCACCGTTCTTGCCGCCCTGCTTGCCCCCGGCGGGACGAACCGTGAGCGTGCCCTTGTCGCTGACGACGAGCTGTGTGCCGTCACCGCTCACCCGGTACCAGTCGAGCTTGTCGACCACTTCCTTCCACTCGCGCTTGACCAGGTCGTAGCGGTCCAGCGCCGGGCGGGGCGCCTCGCCGCCCACCTCGTCCCTGTCCTCGCCGAGCTCCCCCGCCAGCGGCTCCCGCAGCCAGACGAACCCGCCCTTGACCGCGCGCAGGTCCGAGTAGCGGCCCTCGGGCACCGGAACCTGCACGACCCTGGCGGCGATGCCCTCCAGGTCCACGGTGAGCGCGCCGTCGCTCTTGCCGTCGCCGTCGGGGCCGGAACCCGAGTCCGAGTCGGGGTCGGCCGCCCTTCCCGCGGCGCTGGGCGCGAACGGGGACGGCGTGGACGCGGACAGCGGCACCAGGTAGGGCCGGTAACCGAAGGGGAAGGACATGTCGAAGGAGTGCGCGTCGTAGACCGGGTCGAAGCCGCGTCGCGACAGGAACGCCAGATAGTCACCCGCGAAAGCGGGTGAGATGTCCACGAACCGGCCGTCGGTGACATCGGTGACGACCCGGTCCGCCACCCTCGCCAGCCTGATCCTGCGCAGCTGGGGGCCGTCGGGGTGCGACCAGGCCAGCCAGGCCGAGTCGGGTGACCAGGTCAGGCCGTGGATCTCCCCTTCGGCCCTGGCCAGCTCCACGGCCTCGCCGGAGGCCACGTCGACCAGGAGCAGCCGTCCGTTCCTGGCGGTCACCGCGATCGTGTTCCCGTCGGGCGCGACGGCGAGGTCACCGACCTCGCCCAGCGTCCCCACGGCGATCCTGCGGCTCTCCCCGCCGCCCGCCGGGACGATCTCCAGCCCCTGCGTCTCGCCGTCGTCGAAGACCCACACCACGCGGTCGTCGCCGAGCATGCGGGGCCGCCCCGCCGACAGGCCGTCGCTGAGCTGCCGCGCAGGGCCGTCCCGGTGCGTCACCCAGTGCACCGTTCCCTGGACCTCCACCGCGCTGGCGCGCCCGGTCGCGTCCACGGCCAGGTCGTGCAACCGCCTGCCCGCGTTGACCTGGTACGGCTGCCGCCCGCGCAGCGGGGAGCCGAGGGTGACGTCGAGTTTGCGGGCCTCGGCGTCGAGATCGTCCAGGAGGTAGAGGTCTCCGGCGTTCTGGTAGACGATCCGGGTCCCGTCGGTGGTGGCGTGCCGGGCGTAGAAGACCTCGTGGTCGGTGTGGCGGCGCAGGCCGCCGCCGTCCAGGTCGCAGGAGTAGAGGTTGCCGATGCCCTCGTGGTCGGAGAGGAAGACGAGCCGCCCCCCGACGAGCATCGGGCTCGCGAGGTGGCCGTTCAGGTCGGTCAGGATCCGGGTGAAGTCACCGTCGCCGCGCCGCACCCACAGGCGGCCCGCCGTGCCGCCCCGGTAGCGCTTCCAGACCGCGGGGTCGCGGGGAAGCCCTCCGGCGAGCAGCGCCACTGTGTCCCCCGCGGTTCCCCCCGCCATCGACAGGTCGTTGACCGGGCCGTACGGCAGCCGCTCGACCCGTCCCTCACCGAGCGCGTAGGCCCAGGTCTGCGAAGCGAACGGCTGGCCGGTCGCGCTGATCGCGAGGACCTCGCCGTCCGGCGTCCAGCCGCGCGTCCGCGTCCGCGCGTCTCCCCAGTAGGTCAGCCGCTCCGCGGAACCGGACTCCAGGTCCGCCAGGTAGACCTCGGGAGCGCCGTCACGGACACCGGTCCAGGCGACCCTGGTACCGCCTGGCGAGAGACGAGGGTGGCTCGCGGGGGCTCGGTCCAGGGAGAGACGCCACGCACGGCCGCCGTCCGCCGGGGCCGCCCACACGTCGTCGTCGGCGACGAAGGTGAGCGTCTCATGGGAGATGTGGGGGAATCGCAGGTAGAAACCAGAAACCATCGACAAATCATATGGTCCTCTATCAGGTTAAACAGGATGGTTTTCCTGCCGATACGCTGAGCCTCATGACGCGAGCTGACAGAGACAACCCGGTGGTGCTCTCGAAGATCTACACCCGTACCGGGGACGACGGCACGACCGCGCTCGGCGACATGAGCCGCACTCGCAAGACCGATCCGCGCCTGGCCGCCTACGCGGACGTCGAGGAGGCGAACGCCGCGATCGGCGTCGCCCTCGCCGCGGGGACCCTGGAGGCGGACATCACCGCCGTCCTCAGCCGGATCCAGAACGAACTGTTCGACGTCGGGGCCGACCTGTGCGCCCCGGTCGTGGAGAACCCCGAGTTCCCCCCGCTGCGCGTCGAGCCCTCCTACATCGACTGGCTGGAGGCGCGGTGCGACGAGTTCAACGAACGCCTCACGCCGCTGCGCAGCTTCATCCTGCCCGGCGGCACCCCGGCCGTGGCCGCGCTCCACGTCGCCAGGACCGTGGTCCGGCGGGCCGAGCGGACCGCCTGGTCGGCCATGGAGGCCCACGACGACGTCAACCCGCTCACCGCGAAGTACCTCAACCGGCTGAGTGATCTGATGTTCATCCTCTGCCGGGTGGCCGCGGGCGGCGACGAGATCCTCTGGAAACCCGGCGGCACCCGCTGAGAGCGAGCGCCGACGGATCCCCACGGAGAAACCCGTCGGCACACGCGGAGAACGCGGACCGCGCCCTGCCCGGCGGGTGCCCCCGGGCACGTGGGTCAGGCGACGTCGAGGTAGGCGCTGGGCGGGGCGGACTCCAGCCAGGCGACGAAGCCCGTCAGTGCCCGGTATCCCATCGCGAGCTCGAAGGCGTCATTCCCGTTGCGGCACTCGATCGCCGTCACGCCCTCGATGAACCCGAAGAACTCACCGGACCCGACCTTGCGCCGTCCGGAAACCACAAGGCCGCGCCTCACGATGACGTGGCGCGGCCTTGGGAGCAGACCTATGAGCGGAATCCAGTTGAGGTGGCCGTCGGCGTAGCGGGCCACCCCGACCCGCCAGCCCCGCTTCTTCGACAGGGAGCGCAGACAACAGAGCACCGATCCCCGGGAGCGGGTGAGTATCAGAACCCGAAGGCCCAGGAGGGCGACGAGCAGCCCCAGCACGATGAGAACATCCACCACCATGTCTGCTCGCCCCCCAAAAGCGCGTACAGCCTAAGAAGCAGAATTTATCCGACTTCTTCCCCGGCCGCGCGCAACCGGGCCCTGGCACGCCTCGCCCCGGCGGCCGCGTCCGCGTCTTCCTGCTCGGATTCGACCGAGGCCTGAGCCCGTTCCAGCGCGCTCTTCGCGCGGGCGACATCGATCTCGGAACCCAGCTCGGCCACCTCGGCCAGAACCGACACCTCGTCGTCGGCCACCGAGAGGAACCCTCCGTGGACGGCGGCGACGAGATCGGCCTCGCCGTTGCCTCGCTTGATCTTCAGCAACCCGCCCTCGACGAGAACGCCGAGCACGGGCGCGTGCTTAGGCATGATACCGATCTCGCCGTCGACGGTCTTGGCAATGACCATGTCGGCCTCCCCGGACCAGATCTCACGCTCCGGGGAGACGACGCCTACTCGCAGCTTCGCCACTTTCTCTCCAGTTCCTTATCGAACCAGGCGCCGGTACGGCCGCGTGACCGTACCGGCGCCGAAGGCGACTAGCGGGCGAGTTCCTTGGCCTTGGCCACGGCCTGGTCGATGCCGCCGACCATGAAGAACGCCTGCTCGGGCAGGTGGTCGTAGTCGCCGGCGCACAGACCCTTGAACGAGGCGATGGTCTCGTCCAGCGGGACGTTCTCGCCGGGCTGACCGGTGAACGCCTCGGCGGCGTACATCGGGTGGGACAGGAAACGCTCGATACGACGGGCCCGGTTGACGGTGACCTTGTCCTCTTCCGAGAGCTCGTCGATACCGAGGATCGCGATGATGTCCTGCAGTTCCTTGTACTTCTGCAGGATCCGCTTGGTCTCCTGGGCCACGCGGTAGTGCTCCTCGCCGACGATCAGCGGGTCGAGGATCCGCGAGGTGGAGTCGAGCGGGTCCACCGCGGGGTAGATGCCCTTCTCCGAGATCGGCCGCGAGAGCACGGTCTGCGCGTCGAGGTGCGCGAACGCGTTGTGCGGGGCCGGGTCGGTGATGTCGTCCGCGGGGACGTAGATCGCCTGCATGGAGGTGATCGAGTGACCGCGGGTCGAGGTGATGCGCTCCTGGAGAACACCCATCTCGTCGGCGAGGGTCGGCTGGTAACCCACCGCGGACGGCATACGGCCGAGCAGGGTGGACACCTCGGAGCCGGCCTGGGTGAACCGGAAGATGTTGTCGATGAACAGCAGCACGTCCTGCTTCTGGACGTCACGGAAGTACTCCGCCATGGTCAGGGCGGAGAGCGCGACGCGCAGACGGGTGCCCGGGGGCTCGTCCATCTGGCCGAAGACGAGGGCGGTGTCCTTGAGGACGTTCGCCTCCTCCATCTCCAGCCAGAGGTCGTTGCCCTCACGGGTGCGCTCGCCGACGCCGGCGAACACCGAGGTGCCACCGAAGTTGCGGGCGACCCGGCGGATCATCTCCTGGATCAGAACGGTCTTGCCCACGCCCGCGCCGCCGAACAGGCCGATCTTGCCGCCCTGCACGTACGGGGTGAGCAGGTCGATGACCTTGATGCCGGTGGTCAGCATCTCGGTGCGCGACTCAAGGGTGTCGAAGGAGGGCGAAGGGCGGTGGATGCCCCAGCGCTCGCTGATCTGGAGCGAAGAGGTCTCGACGTCCAGCGACTCGCCCAGGGTGCTCCACACGTGGCCCTTGACGACGTCGCCGACGGGGACCGAGATGGCCGCGCCGGTGTCGGTCACCGGGGCGCCACGGGTGAGGCCGTCGGTGGGCTGCATGGAGATCGCGCGGACGAGGTTGTCACCCAGGTGCTGGGCGACCTCCAGGGTGAGGACCTTCGCCTCACCCTGGAGCTCGACGTCGACCTTGAGGGCGTTGTAGATCTCGGGCATCGCCTCGACGGGGAACTCCACGTCGACGACGGGACCGGTGACCCGCGCGACGCGGCCCACGCCGGTCTCAACAGTCTGTGCAGTCATTTCACTCTTTCCCCGCTGCGGAGTCGGCCAGCGCGTTCGCGCCACCGACGATCTCGCTGATTTCCTGGGTGATCTCGGCCTGGCGGACCTGGTTCATCTGCTGGGTGAACACGCGGATGAGCTCGTTGGCGTTGTCGGTGGCCGACTTCATCGCCCGGCGGCGCGAAGCCTCCTCCGAGGCCGCCGACTGGAGCAGCGCGCTGAAGATGCGCGACTCCACGTAACGCGGCAGCAGCGTGTCGAGGACCTCGCCCGCGTTGGGCTCGAACTCGAAGTAGGGAAGCGGCGTGTCGGACGCCTCCTCCACGCTCTCCTCGACCTCCAGCGGGAGGATCCGCTTGACCACGACCTCCTGCGTCAGCATCGAGACGAACTCGGTGGAGACGATGTGGATCTCGTCCACCCCGTCGTCGTTCGAGAACGCCTCGATCAACGCGCCGGCGATCTCCTTGGCGTCGGAGTAGGCGGGCTTACGGGAGAACCCCGTCCACTGCCCGCCCATCTCACGGTTGCGGAAGGTGTGCCAGGCGACGCCCTTGCGACCCGTCACGTAGGGCACGGGCTCGACGCCCCTGTCCCTGAGCAGGTTGCCGAGCGCCTCCGCCTCGCGAAGGATGTTGGCGTTGAAGCCGCCGCAGAAGCCGCTGTCGCTGGTCACGATCAGGACGGCGGCCCTGGAGGGCTGCTCCTTGGCCACCGTCAGCGGATGGTCGGTGACGGTGGTGTTGCTGACCACGCTCGTGACGGCGTGGGTGATCTCGCGCTCGTACGGCACCGCGGCCTGCATCCGCTGCTGGGCCTTGACGATGCGGGACGAGGCGATGAGCTCTTGGGCGCGGGTGATCTTCGCCGTGGACTTGACCGACTTGATCCTCCGCCGCAGCAGTCTTAGCTGGGCACCCATCGGCTACTTCTTCTCCACCGAGCGGACTCGCTTCGTGATCTTCTCCTGGCCGACCTCGGCCTCGCCGAGCGCGGCGACCGGCTCGTCGTTGACCAGGTACTCACCGGAGGAGGTCTCGAAGCTCTTCTTGAACTCGGTGATGGCGTCCTTGAGGACGGTCACCGTGTCGTCGGACAGGTCACGGGTCTCGCGGATACCGTCGAAGACGCCCTTGTTCTCACGGCCCAGGTAGTCGAGGAACTCCGACTCGAAGCGGCGGATGTCCTCGACCGGGACGTCGTCGAGCTCACCGGTGGTGCCGGCCCAGACCGACACGACCTGCTTCTCGACGGGGAACGGGCTGTACTGGGCCTGCTTGAGCAGCTCGACCAGGCGCTGACCGCGCTCCAGCTGGGCGCGGGAGGCCGCGTCCAGGTCGGAGGCGAAGGAGGCGAAGGCCTCCAGGTCACGGAACTGCGACAGCGACAGACGCAGGGTGCCGGCGACCTTCTTCATCGCCTTGATCTGCGCCGAGCCGCCGACTCGGGAGACGGAGACACCGACGTTGATGGCCGGACGCACACCCGCGTTGAACAGGTCGGTCTCGAGGAAGCACTGGCCGTCGGTGATGGAGATGACGTTGGTGGGGATGAACGCCGAGACGTCGTTGCCCTTCGTCTCGATGATCGGCAGGCCGGTCATCGAGCCGGACCCCATGTCCTTGGAGAGCTTCGCGCAGCGCTCAAGGAGACGGGAGTGCAAGTAGAAGACGTCGCCGGGGAACGCCTCACGGCCCGGCGGACGGCGCAGCAGGAGGGAGACCGCGCGGTAGGCGTCGGCCTGCTTGGTCAGGTCGTCGAAGACGATGAGGACGTGCTTGCCCTGGTACATCCAGTGCTGGCCGATGGCCGAACCGGTGTAGGGCGCGAGGTACTTGTAGCCGGCCGGGTCGGAGGCCGGAGCGGCGACGATGGTGGTGTACTCCATCGCGCCCGCCTCCTCAAGGCGGCCCTTGACCTGGGCGATCGTGGAGCCCTTCTGGCCGACCGCGACGTAGACGCAGAGAACCTGCTTGTCGGGGTCGCCGGAGAGCCAGTTCTCCCGCTGGTTGAGGATGGTGTCCACGGCGACGGCGGTCTTGCCCGTGCCACGGTCACCGATGATCAGCTGGCGCTGGCCGCGGCCGATCGGCGTCATGGCGTCGACCGCCTTGAGGCCGGTCTGCAGCGGCTCCTTCACCGGCTGGCGCTGGACCACCGAGGGGGCCTGGAGTTCGAGGGCGCGCAGGCCCTCGGCCTCGATCGCGCCCTTGCCGTCCAGGGGGACGCCCAGCGGGTCGACCACCCGGCCGAGGAAGCCGTCGCCGACCGGCACGGACAGGACCTCGCCCGTCCGGCGGACCGACTGACCCTCCTCGATCTTGCTGAAGTCACCCAGAACGACGACACCGATCTCTCGGACGTCCAGGTTCAGTGCCAGGCCACGCGTGCCGTCCTCGAACTCAAGCAGCTCGTTCGCCATCGCCGAGGGAAGGCCGGAGACATGGGCGATACCGTCGCCGCAGTCGACGACGGTCCCGATCTCCTCGCGCGCGGCACCTTCCGGCTCGTACGCCTGGACGAAGCGCTCAAGTGCGTCCCGGATCTCGTCCGGCCGGATCGTAAGCTCCGCCATCTCTCTTCAGTCTCCCTATTCGCCTAGCCGGCCAACCGGCGGCGGACTTCTTCGATTCGTCCCGCGATGGTGGTGTCGATGAGGTCGTCCCCGATGTGGACCGAGAACCCTCCCAGCACCCGCGGATCCACCTCGACGTTCAGATGAACGTCGCGGCCGTACGAGGTGCGCAGCCACGTGGCGAGACGCTGCTTCTGCACCTCCGAGAGCACGACGGCGCTGCGCACCACCGCGACGAGGCGCTGCCGCTGGGCGGCGACCAGCCTGCCGAACTCGGCAAGCCCACTGTCCAGGCTACGTCCTCTCGGATGCAGCACAAGCTGGATGAGCAGGCGCAGGGTGGTGGGGGCCACCTTTCCTGCCAGGAGGGAGTTCAGCAGCTCCCGCTTGGCCGGTGCCGGGGCCGCCGGCGCCGTCAAGGTCCGGTAAAGCTCCAGGTTCGAGGCGGTGATCCGCCCGAACCTGAACAGCTCGTCCTCGACGTCGTCGAGCCTGCCCTGTGCCTCCGCCTCGGCCGCGGCGGCGATGACGCCGAGGCGCTCCAGCGCGTCGGCCAGGTCGCCCAGGCGCGCCCACTTGGCGGACACGGCCGCGATGACCGTCTCCAGCGCGGCACCGCTGATCTTGCCCTCCAGCAGCACCCGTACGACCTGCGCCTTCTGGGCCGCGGGACGTGCGGGGTCGGAGAGGTTGCGGCGGAGCCCGTGCTCACGGTCCAGCAGGTCGGCGACCGAGAAAAGCTCGTCGGCCAGCGTGCCGAGGTCGGCGCTTCCCGCCACGGCGTTGAAGCGCTCTTCGACCTCGGCCAGCGAGGCCCTGCTCAGGCCCCTCATCGGCTGCTCACCGACACTCGCGCGTCACGCCCGGTTCGCCGCGTCATCAGCGGACCGCCGCGCTGCTCGACTCGAGCTCCTCAAGGAACCTGTCGACCGTACGGCGCTGACGCGCCTCGTCCTCCAGGGACTCCCCGACGATGCGGCCGGCGAGCTCGATCGACAGGCGGCCGAGCTCGGTGCGGAGCTGGGCGAACGCCTGCTGGCGGTCGGCCTCGATCTGCAGGTGCGCGGCCTCGACCAGGCGGCGGGCCTCGGCCTGCGCCTCCTCGCGGAGCTCGGCCTTGATCTGCGCGCCCTGCTCGCGGGCCTCCTCACGCAGCCGCGAGGCTTCGTGACGGGCTTCGGAGAGCTGGTCCTTGTACTGCTTGAGCAGCGCCTGGGCCTCGGCCTGGGCGTCCTCGGCTCGCTTGATGCCGCCCTCGATCGCGTCGGTCCGCTCGGCCAGGGTCTTCTGGATGCGCGGGGTGAGGATCTTACCGACGACGAAGAGGACGACGAAGAACGCGAAACCGCCGACGACCAGCTCGTAGAGGTGCGGCATGAGCGGACTGTTGCCCTCGGCCGCCAGGAGCTTAGCTGCGGTAGTCATCGATGCAGCCTTCCGTCAGGGTGTTTTCTATCAGAGGCCGTAGATGAACGGCGCGACAAGACCGATCAGGGCCAGCGCCTCGACGAGCACGAAGCCCAGCAGCATGTTCTGGCGGATCAGGCCGTAGGTCTCGGGCTGGCGGGCGATGGCCTGCAGACCGTTACCGAAGATGAGACCGACACCGATGCCGGGGCCGAGCGTGGCGAGTCCGTAACCGATGGAACCGATGTTGCCGGAGACCTCAGCGATGACGTTCATTGCTGTTTCCTTTACAAGATGGCCGGTGAACGAGTCTCACCGGTCTGAACTGGACGAGAAGGGTCTTAGTGCTCGGCGTGCAGCGAGCCGCCGATGTACATCGCGGCGAGCAGCGCGAACAGGAAGGCCTGGAGGAACTGGATGAACATCTCGAACCCGGTCATCGCGATCGTCATGATGACGCCGACGACACCGACCGGGGCCCCGAGCGGCGTGAGCTGCTCGAAGAGGAACCAGAAACCGACGGCGCTGAAGAAGGCGAGGATGATGTGGCCCGCGAACATGTTGGCGAAGAGTCGCACGGCGTGGGTGAACGGCGCCACGATCATGTTGGAGAGGAACTCGATCGGCGCGAGCAGCAGGTAGATCGGCTTGGGCAGGCCGGGCGGGAACATCATGTTCTTGAAGTAGCCGATACCGCCCTGGTGCTTCACACCCAGGTAGATCTTCAGCACGTAGATGCTCACCGCCAGGACGATCGGGAAGGCGATGTGCGAGGCGACCGGGAACTGCAGGAAGGGGACGACCCCCATCAGGTTCCAGATCCAGACCAGGAAGAACAGGCTCAGCAGCAGGCCCATCCAGCGGTCGGCGTCCTTACCGAGGAAGGGGCGGGCCACCTGGTCGCGGACGAACGTGTAGCCGACCTCGCCGATGTTCTGGATGCCCCTGGGGACCAGCTTCGGGTTGGCGAAGGCCGACCAGCAGAAGGCTATGACCAGGAGCGAGCTCAGCAGGGCGAGCAGGACCGGCTTGGTGAACCAGGCGACGCCGGGAATGATCGGGGGGAGATCGAACAGCTCAAGCCCGGGGGCCTTGAACTCGTCGGCGGCGAGGACCGTCAGCGCCTTCACGCGGCGTTCCCTTCAACGTGGTAGTGGATCAAGATTGCTTCCTCAGCGAAGCGACCGCCGCGCGAGGTCAGCGACCGTATTTCCGGTAGACCAGGTAGATGGCGAGAACGACACCGACGATCACTCCGATCGGTGTGAACACAGCCACGCCGGTCCAACGGCTCAGCAACCAACCACCGCCGCCGTACAGAATGATCCCGGAGAGAATGTAACTGGGAACCGACCAGGCAGCATTGGCGAAGTCGCGGCCATCGCTCTCGGGCCTGCGTTCTTGTTCGCTCATTGCGGGCATGACAATAGCAGCCAGGCAGATGACTAGTCATATCGGGTGCCCACCGCCCGGTCATAATACGCCTCACCGGGGGTCACCCCGACCGGGAACGGTCGCACTCGGGTCGACGTAGAGCATCTTCGTCTTCATGAACCCCCACATCTCACCGGCCGTCCAGACGACGGTGCAGATGATCGCCGACCAGCCGAAGGCGCGGGGCTCGAAGGCCGTGGCACTCTCGAAAGTTTTAAGGAGCGCCATGATGATCAGGACCTTCACCGCGTAGGTGACGATCGCGGCGACCATCATCATGGCGGGAGAGATCCTGCTCGCGTAGGAGACCGCGACCAGGCTCACCGTGAAGAAGACCGCCACCACCAGGAGGCCGAGCGCGGCCCCCAGCGCCCCCTTGCCACCGGAGAGCAGCGTCGCCGCGAGCACGACGACCACGCCCGCGGCGGCGGTGGGTATCACGGCCCCTTTGAGGACGCGCACGTCGTTGGCCTGCATCGGCACTCCCTGTGGCTGTTATCAAGCGAGCGATTGCTACGTCGTAGATCCGGCCGGCCCCCGGACCCGTTAGTGAAAGCTATCACAAGCTCTCGGAAGGCCGCCTTTACCTGCTGTTTCAAGTAAACGATCAAGGTGTTGGCGAAAACGGCTCAAAGCGGCGTCTCAGAGTTCGAGAAACCCTGACGGGGAGCGCTGAGCGACAGGTCGGGCAGCGCCGAGAGCGTCGCCGTGTCGTCGCCGGCGGCGGCCGGACGGGGTCCCGACGCCTCCGAGGGATACGGATGGGGCCTGCCCCGGTGCGGCTGCCCGCCGGGACGCGCGTGCCGCCCCGGCCCCTCCGCCGGACCCGCGGGACCCGTGGGAGAGGCGGGATCCGGCCCACCACGCCCCTCGGTCCCCCCCTCGGCCTCACCCTCGGCCCCGCCGAGGTCGCGGCGGGCGCGCCAGCGGGGCAGCGCCATCATCACCAGCACACCGATCGCGAGCAGCACGGTGAGCGGGAACAGGATGAGCGGGACGCCCTCGATGGACAGCGCCACGACCGCGAAGGCGAACAGGAAGGTCCACGCGTACATGATCATGACGCTGCGGCGGTGCGAGTGGCCGATGTCCAGCAGCCGATGGTGCAGATGCCCCCGGTCGGGTGAGAACGGCGACAGGCCGTTGGACGTGCGCCGGATCACCGCCATGATCAGGTCCAACAGCGGGAGCACCAGGATCGCGACCGGCACGAGCAGGGGAAGGATGACGGGGAAACGGTTGATGCTGCTGGAGTCGAGCGGCGTGACCAGGATCATCGTGGAGGCGAGGACCAGGCCGATCAGCATCGCCCCCGTGTCGCCCATGAAGATCTTCGCCGGGTGGAAGTTGTGCGGCAGGAAGCCGAGGCAGATCCCGATGAGCACCGAGGCGATGACCGCCGTCGCGTTGATGCTGGTGTTGCCGTAGTCCTTCGACAGGGCCACCGAGTACGTCCACGTGGCCATCGCGGCGATGCCGACGATCCCCGCGGCGAGCCCGTCGAGCCCGTCGACGAAGTTGACCGCGTTGATCATGACGACCACGATCAGGATCGTGATCAGCGGGCTCAGCGTCGAGTCCAGGATGGTCTGCCCGCCCAGCGCGGTGGGCAGCGGGAGCCACGGCAGGCTGACACCGAAGGTGACGAGCACCCCCGCGGCGCCGATCTGCCCGGCGAGCTTGACCAGCGCGTCCATACCCAGCCAGTCGTCCAGGAAGCCGGTCAGCGTGATCAGGCCACCCGCGGCGATCAGCGCGATCACGGTCTTGCCCTGGCCCTCGGCCGCCAGCTTGCCCCCGGCGTAGGGCAGCTCTCCGGCGATCAGCAGACCGGCGACCAGGCCACCGTACATCGCCAGGCCACCGAGCCTGGGGGTCGGCGTGGTGTGCACGTCACGGCTGCGAACCTCGGGCATGGCGCCGATCCGAACGGCGAAAACGCGGATCAGGGGAACCAGCAGGTACGTCACCGCGGCCGCGACGAGCGCCATGAGTAGGTATTCGCGCACGGAACCAGTTTCGCGGATAGTCCGGCCACCTGTGACCGGAAAACGACACAGAACAGCTCATAGTTCGCTGGGATATATCTGATGAGCCCTCGTCAACACCTCGACGCGCTCCCGTATCTCCCCCGTCGCGTCCGGATCTCGGACGGCCTGCGCGACCATCGAGGCCACTTCCTTCATCTCCTCGGGGCCCATTCCCTGAGTCGTGACGCAGGGGGTGCCGACCCGGATCCCCGAGGTCACCGTGGGCGGCTCGGGATCGTAGGGGATCGCGTTGCGGTTCAGCGTGATCCCGGCCGCCTGGCACCGCTGCTCGGCCACCGCTCCGGAGATCCCGACATCGCGCAGATCGATCAGCGCCAGATGGCTGTCGGTGCCCCCGGAGACCGGCCGCATGCCCTCGGCGGCGAGCGCCTCGGCCAGCACCTGGGCGTTCGCCACCACCTGTCGCGCGTACTGCGCGAACTCCGGCCGCAGCGCCTCGCCGAACGCGACCGCCTTGGCCGCCACCGCGTGCATGAGCGGGCCCCCCTGCACGAACGGGAAGACCGCGCGATCGATCCTGGGTCCCAGCTCCTCCGTGCACATGATCCCGCCGCCTCTCGGACCGCGCAGCGCCTTGTGCGTGGTGAAGGTCACCACGTCCGCGTACGGCACGGCGGACGGCAGGGCCAGTCCGGCCATCAGGCCGACGGTGTGCGCGACGTCCGCGAGCAGCCAGGCGCCCACCTCGTCCGCGATCCCGCGGAAAGCGGCGAAGTCGATCTCACGCGGATAGGCGGTGGCGCCACAAATGATCATCTTGGGCTGGTACCGAAGCGCCAGCTCCCTCACCTCGTCGTAGTCGATCAGCTCGGTGTCCCTGCGCACGCCGTACGCCACGACGTCGAACCAGCGTCCCGAGAAGTTGACCTTGGAGCCGTGGGTGAGGTGGCCGCCGTGCGACAGCTCCATCGCGAGCATGGTGTCGCCGGGCTGGAGCAGGGCCGCGTAGGCGGCCAGGTTCGCCGAGGCGCCGGAGTGGGGCTGCACGTTGACGTGCTCGGCGCCGAACAGCAGCTTGGCGCGGTCGATCGCGAGCCGCTCGGCCCGGTCGACGACCTCGCACCCGGCGTAGTAACGCCTGCCGGGATAACCCTCGGCGTACTTGTTGGTGAGCGTCGAGCCGAGCGCGGCGAGCACGGCGGGTGAGGTGAAGTTCTCGCTCGCGATCAGCTGGACGCCGCCACGGAGCCGGTCGAGCTCGTCGAGGAGCACACTCGCGATCTCCGGGTCCTCGCGCTGCAGAAGACCGAAATCCGGCCCGTAGTACGGTTCTGCGCCCATGGCTCACACCCCGAAGACGACGACTCACCCCCACTGTAAGCCCGCCCGCCCCCGGTTGTCCCAGGTCAAGGACGTGCCGCCCCGGAAGGCGTGTCGCGAGGGAGCGCCCTCATCGCAGAGACCGCATCGCAGGAACACCCGTCAGGCAGGCGCGACGCCGCCCGGAGAACCGTCCCACGAGACCGCGTGTCCGGAGGGTCGGCACCCCGGCGGGGCCGCCTCACGAGAACGCGTGCGGGGCTCCGGATCTGACCGGCACCCACCTCGGCGTGTCGGCCGCCTGGTCGCTGATCGACGTCAGGACCGCCTGCCGGTAGAGGCCAAGGCGGGTGCGCCACTCCGTCATGTCCTCGACGTAGCGGCCCGAGACGGGCGCGTCCCAGACGTCGCTGCTCCTGGCGAGCTGGTAGGCCTTGTCCAGGCTGGAGGTCAGCGTGTCGAGCACGGGGAGCACCTGCCTCCACATCATGACCAGCCGCTGGTAGTCGGGGTTGAACTCCCACGACGTGGCCGCGTCCGGGGACGGCAGGCCGGTGCTGGCCGAGGCCGGAGGGGTCTCCCCCGGCTGCATCGGCTGCGGTGCGGGTGGATCCACGAACATCACAGGCTCCTCACCCTCGCTGACACGCTCCCTGCCTCCTGCTCACTGACCCTCTTCACTCGCCGACCACGCTCAAGGACGAGGACGAACCGCCGGCACACTCACCGCCTGCCGCCCTTCGCTTCCCAGGCGCCCCTCACCCACCCGCTCGCCGCCTCGACGCCGCCTTCGCGACGGTCACCGGCCGTCCCCCGGAGGCGGGATAGGCCGCAGCGGATCTCCCGCCTCCACGTCACCCGCAGGACCGTCGGGCCGGATGTCCATGGGCGCCCAGGCGCCCTCGCCCCAGGTCTCCCCGTCGGGCACGCTCACGCCGGGCATCTCCAGCGGTTCGATCTCGCGGGCGTTGTCGGCGAGCGTCCTGAGCGCGTCGAGGTCGAGCGGACCCGCCTCCGCGGTGACGACGTCACTGCCGTCGTTCGCCCACCGGGCGACCGAACCCCCGTCCTGCTGTGCGACCGGTTGCGTGTCCGGTCGCACGGGCGGCTGCGCGTCCGGCTGTACGGCCGGTTGCGCGGACACACCCCCGGGAGCCGCTCCCGCCTGTCCGGAAACCCCCGCCGCATCCTGCGCCACAGCGGAAACCGCGTCGCCGACGGCCGGCACCCGCATCCCGTCCGGCCGCGCGGCCTCACCCGAGGACGTATTCGCCGTCTGGATCGCGGGCTCGCCCGAAGCCGTCCCGACGGGCCGGAGCGCGGCCTCACCGGTGGACCGGGAAGGGGAGTCTCCCTGCGTCACATCGGCGGGCCTCGGGGCGGGATCGCCCGAGGTCGTACCCGTGGACTGGGGAGTCGCGTCGCCACCGGTGCCCGGCGGCTGGACGGTCTGGTCCGTGGTCGGGCCCGCCGTGTCGAGGAGCGGGTACGCGGGCTTGGCGGAATCGAGCGGCTGGTGCGGCTCGACCCAGCCGGGCTGCCCCCCGGTGACGGAGACGTTGTCGACCCCCGGCATCTCCAGCGGCGGGATGTCCTCGATGTTCTTCAGCAGCTCGTCGACCTCGGCCGCCGTGGGCGCGTCGAGCGGGATCTGGAGCACCTTCACCCCGTCGACCTCCACGACCTTCGCCCTGGAATCGCCGCTCTGGTCGATGTCGTCGGGGTGATCCTTCCTCGGGGTGTCGAGAACGGTGTCGCCGGACGACCCTCCCCCGTCTCTGGGCGAGCGCTCGTCGCCCTTGGAGCCGGTGTCACTCTTGGCGTCGGAATCGTTCACGGGCGCGTTCCCCGTGGAATCCCCGCGCGGCGTCGTCTCATCACCCTTGGAGCCGGTGTCGCCCTTGGCGTCGGAATCGTTCACCGGCACGGTGCCGGTCGAATCCTGCCCGCGCGGCGTCGTCTCATCACCCTTGGAGCCGGTGTCGCCCTTGGCGTCGGAATCGTTCACGGGCGCGTTCCCCGTGGAATCCCCACGCGGCGTCGTCTCATCACCCTTGGACCCCATGTCGCCCTTGGCGTCGGAATCGTTCACCGGCACGGTGCCGGTCGAATCCTGCCCGCGCGGCGTCGTGTCGCCCGAGTTGATGACCTCCCTCCCCCCGTCGTCGGCCCTGGGCGGCTCCGGCGTGGGCGTGGAGTCCCCCTGCGGCGCCCCGGGCGCGGGGGCGGTGTCCGGGTTGGGAGCCCCGGGCGTACGCGGGAGGTCGGGCGTCTCGCGCGGCGCGGTGTCGACAGGCTGCCCTCCCCCCTGCGGGTTCTCCCCCGGTCCGGGAACCGCGGGCTTCAGATCCTCGACCCTCGGCGTCTCAGGATGCGTCCCCTCGGTTCTGGGGACGTCCGGCGCGGGCGCGGAATCCTGCCTGGGCACCTCCGCGCCCTCGGCGTTCGGGGCACCCGGCGTGGGCGCGCCCTCGACGTTCGGCATCTCGGGGACGCGACCCGGCGCGGGGGCCTCCGGCCGGGTGTCCTCGCCCCTCGGCATGTCCGGTACGGACTGGGAGTCCGGGTTGTACACCTCCGACGGAGGCACGGCATCGTCCCTCGGAGCCTCCGGCACGGGGTCCGGGCGGGGAGGCTCAGGACGGGGCTCCTCGGCCTTCGGAGGCTCGGGACGTGGTTCCTCCGCCTTGGGAGGTTCGGGACGGGGCTCCTCGGCCTTGGGCGGCTCAGGTGTCGGATCGGGCCTGGGAGGCTCAGGACGCGGCTGCTCCGCCTTGGGCGGCTCAGGCGTGGGATCGGGCCTGGAGGTCTCGCGCGGCGGGGTCTCAGTCGGTTTCGCGGTCTCCTTGGGCTTCTCCCGCTCCTCCTTGGCCTTCTCCCCCTCCCGCTCTTCCTTGGCCTTCTCTCCTTCGCGCGGAGAGGTCTCGTCGGCCTTCGACCCCGTTTCCGGTTTCCGGTCGTCGGCCCCGGACGCCTCGGGTTTCCGCGTCTCCTTCCGATCATCCCGCTCATCCCGCGGGGAGGTCTCGTCGCTCTTCGAACCGGCCTCCGGCTTGGCCTCGTCGGCCTTCGGGGAGTCGTGCTTGGAGTCAGGCTTGCTGTCGTGTTTGGAGGAGTCTTTGGGATCGTCGCGCTGGGTGGCCTCCGCCGACTGGTCGCCGACGCGGGGCTTGTCGTCCGCCCCGACGGCCGGCTTGAGGTCGTCCGCCTTCGGGGTCTCGGGCTTGGCCCCGTTCTGAGAACCGCTCTCCGGCTTGGCGCCGTTCTGGGAGCCCGACTCGGGCTTGGCACCGTTCTGGGCGTCCGTCTCCGGCTTCGCGCCCTCGCCCTGGGAACCCGCCTCGGGTTTCGTGTCCCCGGCCTTCGGCTCGGTGGGGGGCGCCGTCCCGTTCTGGTTGACCCTCTTCTCCAGCAGCGCCACGCGGGCGGAGACGTCGCGGACCATCACGTCGCACGCGTCGGCGATCTGGACGGGTCTGTGGGTCGACTGAGAGGACAGGCCCGCCCCGCTCATCATCTGCGAGACCTTGCCTTCGACGTCCCGCATCCGCTCGGCCGCCCGCTGAACCTCGGACAACAGATCGCGGACCAGCTTGGGGTCCATTCCTTCGAACTTGCCCATGGACGTCTCCCAGGAAGTGTCGGCCCACTTCAAGGTACCGGGGAGACAGCCCGGCGTCACGGTGATAATCAGATGGCATGGATCACGGCATATGCCGGAGACGCGCGCTCAGACATCGGGGCGCCCCCGTGGAGGCGCTCGCCCGTGTCCTCACACCGCCCTCACCGTCAGTCGCCGGGCTCCGGACCCGCGTCCGTGGCAACGTAGCCGATCACGCCGCGCAGCTTCTCCACGCTGATCGCCCCACGCCGCAGGAGCCTGGGCACCGCCGTGGTCAGATCGAGGATCGTCGAGGGGATGTCGCTCTCGCACGGCCCGGCGTCGAGATAGACCGACACCGAGTCGCCGAGCTGCTTCTCCGCGTCGGCGGCGGTGGTCGCCGCGGGGGCACCCGAACGGTTGGCGCTGGAGACGGCGAGCGGGCCGGTCTCCTTGAGCAGGTCGAGGGCGACCGCGTGCAGCGGCATCCGGATCGCGACGGTGCCCTTGGCGTCGCCGAGATCCCACGACAGCGACCGGTTCGCCCGGCAGATCAGCGTGAGCGGTCCCGGCCAGAAGGAGTCGATGAGATCCTGGCCGTACGGACCGAGGTTCTCCACCAGGGCGTTCGCGGCCCGGACGGTCCCGACCAGCACGGGAACCGGCATGTCACGGCCGCGTCCCTTCGCGTCAAGCAGGGCGGTGACCGCGGCGGGCGTGAAGGCGTCGGCGCCGACACCGTAGACGGTGTCGGTCGGGAGCACCACGAGCTCCCCCCGCTGGAGGGCGGACGCGGCCTCCAGGAGGCCCGTGGCTCGCTGGGTGGCATCCATACAGTCAAAACGTCGGCTCACGGCGTGCATCCTATTCCTGGCCGAATCGAGCGGTGACGAAGCGGTCCCTGCGAGTCAGGTCCTGGCGGCTGCGAACGTCGCGCCAGCCGTTCTCCTCAGAGAAGATCAGATAGACCGGAGTGCCCTGCTGGTCGGCGTGTTCCACGGCGACGAACCCGCCGGGGCGCAGCAGCCGCCTCGCGGTCCGCTCCACCGCCCTGACCTCGTCGAGGCCGTCGCTGCCCGATCCGTACAGCGCGCGGTGCGGGTCGTAGTCGCGGACCTCGGGGTCACGGGGGATCGCGCCCGGCGGGATGTAGGGCGGGTTGGAGATCACCAGGTCCACCTGGCCGTTCAGCTCCGAGAGGGCGTCGGCCAGGTCCTCGGGGTGCAGGTGGACACGGCCCTGGCCGTGTTCGATGATGTTGCGTTTCGCCCAGGTGTACGCGCCGGGATCGACCTCGACCGCGTGCACGGTGGCGAGCGCGACCTCCTGGGCGATGGACAGCGCGATCGCGGCCGAACCGGTGCCGAGATCCACGACCACGGGCGAGGCGACGTCCATCTCCCGCAGCCGATCGATCGCCCAGCCCACCACGACCTCGGTCTCCGGGCGCGGCACGAACACGCCCGGCCCGACCTCCAGGGACAGGTAGCGGAAGTAGGCCCGCCCGGTGATGTGCTGGAGCGGCTCGCGGGACTCCCTGCGGGCGACGCCCTCCCAGAACAGGGCGTCGAAGTCGGAGTCCTTCACCATGTGCAGCTCACTGCGGCGTACGCCGTGCACACACGCGGCGATCTCCTCGGCGTCGGTGCGCGGCGACGGCACACCTGCCTCGGCGAGCCGGGCGGTGGCGAGGGCGATCTCGTCCAGCAGAAAGGTCATGGGCGCGTTCTATGAATGGGCGGCGAGCTTCTCCGCCATCTCGGCGTCGAGCAGGGACTGGATGACGGCCGTGAGATCCCCGTCGAGCACCTGGTCGAGGTTGTAGGCCTTGAAACCGACGCGATGATCGGAGATGCGGTTCTCGGGGAAGTTGTAGGTGCGGATGCGCTCGGAGCGGTCGACCGTGCGGATCTGGGACTTGCGCTCGGCCATGGCGGCGGCGTTCGCCTCCTCCTCGGCGATCGCCTGCAGGCGTGCCCGCAGGATGCGCATCGCCGACTCCTTGTTCTGGAGCTGGCTCTTCTCGTTCTGGCAGGAGGCGACGACACCCGTCGGCACGTGGGTGATCCGCACGGCCGAGTCGGTGGTGTTGACACTCTGCCCGCCGGGTCCGCTGGAGCGGTAGACGTCGATACGGAGATCGTTCGGGTCGATCTGGACGTCGACATCCTCGGCCTCCGGGTAGACGAGCACGCCGGCGGCGCTGGTGTGGATGCGCCCCTGCGACTCGGTGACCGGGACCCGCTGGACGCGGTGCACGCCGCCCTCGAACTTGAGCCTCGACCAGACGCCCTCGTCGCCCCTCGCCTTCAGGGCGATCGTGACGTCCTTGTAACCGCCGAGGTCGGAGTGGGTGGCGTCGATCAGCTCGGTCTTCCAGCCGATCCGCTCGGCGTACCGCAGATACATCCGCAGGAGGTCTCCGGCGAACAGGGCGGACTCCTCGCCACCCTCGCCCGCCTTGATCTCCATGATGATGTCCTTGTCATCGTTGGGATCGCGCGGGACGAGCAGGTGCCTGAGCTTCTCCTCCAGCTCGGGAATCCGGGCCTCCAGCTCCTTCGCCTCCTCGGCGAACCCCTCGTCCTCCGAGGCGAGCTCCCTCGCCGTGCCGAGGTCGGACTGGACGCCCTCAAGCTCGCGGTAGGTGGCGATGATCGGGGTCAGCTCGGCGTAGCGCCTGCCGAAGGTGCGCGCCTGCTTCTGGTCGGCGTGCACGGAGGGGTCGGCGAGCTTGAGTTCCAGCTCGGCGTACTCACTGAGCAGCTCGTCGAGATTCACCGTGCGTCCTTCCTTGAAAGCCCTTGTCAGCCTGCCTCATCACCACGAACGCCGACCCGGGCACCCCGCGAAGGGGGTTATCCGAGCCGGCGCCGAGATGAGAGCTACTGGCCCGCGGGCTTCTTGCCGAAGCGCTTCTCGAAGCGCGCCACCCGGCCGCCGGTGTCCAGGATCTTCTGCTTGCCCGTGTAGAAGGGGTGGCAGGCGGAGCACACGTCGGCGTGGATCACGCCGTTCTTGGCGGTGCTGCGGGTGGTGAAGGAGTTACCACAGGTGCAGGTCACCTGCGTGGCGTGGTACTCCGGGTGGATGTCGGGCTTCATGTTGCCTTTTCCTCTCCAAAACGCGGTCGCCGGGTCGCCACTGTCTCTCGCCTGTGGGGCTTGCGCGCTGAGCACACCGAGGTGCGCGCGGGCGGGAACCGGAACCGCTACGGTTCGGCTACCAGTGTGCCAGATCCTCCAACCATCCCAGGCCACAAGACATTCCCCGCCCCCGTGACCTGCCTCTCCAGGCCGCTCACGGCCCCCGCCTGTCGCGATATCCGCGCGGAGGCCGCGCCAGGCGGGCGTCCGCGAGGAAACCGGGTGCTCCAGGCTGTCACCGTCCCAGGTACGCCAGCACGGCGAGGACACGGCGGTGATCGTCGGCGGCGGGCTCCAGACCGAGTTTGCAGAAGATGCTGGAGATGTGCTTCTCCACGGCGCCCTCGGTGACGAGCATCCGTCCGGCGACCGCGGTGTTGGAGCGCCCCTCCGCCATCAACGCCAGGACCTCGCTCTCCCTCGCGGTCAGGGACTCCAGGGGATCGCCCCTGCGCTGGCGGCTCAGGAGCTGTCCGATCACCTCGGGGTCGATGACCGTCCCACCGGCCGCCACCCGGCGTACGGCGTCGAGGAACTCGGCCACGTCGGCTATCCGCTCCTTGAGCAGGTAGCCGACCGCCGCGGCGCCGCCGCCGATGAGTTCGGTGGCGTACTGCTCCTCGACGTACTGCGACAGAACGAGAATCGGCAGCCCCGGCCGCCTGGACCTCGCCTCCAGTGCGGCGCGCAGCCCTTCGTCGGTATGGGTCGGCGGCATCCGCACGTCGACGACGGCGAGGTCCGGGTCGTGCTCGTCGACCACCGCCACCAGCCCGGGGCCGTCGCCGGCCACCCCCACGGTCTCGATGCCCCCGTCCGCCAGGAGCCTCGCCAGTCCCTCACGCAACAGCACCGAGTCCTCGGCGATCACCACCCGCATGGGTCCCACGTTCTCACCATTCGCAGGGCAACTCCGCCCTGATCATCGTGGGACCGCCCAGCGGGCTGTCGACGCTCAGGGTGCCGTCGATGGTCGCGGCCCGGTCCGCCAGCCCGGCGAGGCCGCTGCCCGGCCGCGGCACGGCGGCGCCGACCCCGTTGTCGTAGACCTCGACGATCACCCGCTGCCCCTCGCGGCTCACCCGGACGAACGCCTCGGTGGCCTCGGAGTGCTTGGCGAGATTGCTCAGGCACTCGGCCACGACGAAGTAGGCGATGCTCTCCACCGCGGGCGGCGGCCGGTGGGAGACCTCCACCGACAGGTCCACCCGTACGGGCGCGCGGGCGGCGAGCGACGACAGGGCCGCACTCAGCCCCCTGTCGGTGAGGATCGCCGGGTGGATGCCCCTGGCGAGGTCACGCAGCTCGGCGATGGCGGCCTTGGTGCCCCGGTGCGCCTGGGCGAGGAGCTCCCTCGCGGCGTCGGGGTCGGAGTCCAGCTTGGCCTGGGCCCGGCCCAGGTCCATCGCCACGGACAGCAGCCGCTGCTGGGCGCCGTCGTGCAGGTCCCGTTCGATCCGGCGCCGCTCGGCCTCCGCCGCGTCCACCCCGCGGGCCCTGCTGGCCCTCAGGTGGGCGGCGCGGGCCGCCAGCCGGTTCTTCTCACTCGTCCCCAGCAGGGCGACGCCGAACAGGACGTGCAGCCAGGCCATGCCCCGGGTCGCGTACAGGGCGGCGAGGAGGAAGCAGGCCCCGATCAACGCGCACAGCAGCACCCTCGGCCCGCTGTCGACCGGCAGCCCGCCGATGGGTGTCATCGGCTGCCCGGCCAGCAGCAGGGGCAGTGGCGCGAACGTCAGGCCCAGCCCGAGGACCCACAGGACCGCCGTGACGGTGAACTCCGCGATCCCGACCGGCAGCAGCAACAACAGGTAGAGCAGGTCCTTCCAGGTCGCGGGGTCGACGAACATGTCCTTCCAGCGCAGGAACAGGTTGTCGCCCTCGGAGGGCCGGTAGGGGCTGGGGATGTCGACGCCGAAGGCCAGGCGCAGGAGGTGGCGCTCCAGCATCGCGGCGCCCCGCCAGGCGAGCATGGTCAGGGCGAGCAGCGGCAGCCCGATCCACACGAGCACCATCACCAGGGAGGCCGGGATCACGGACGCGAGGAACGCGAAGCAGGCGAGACCGTAGAACACGCTCACCAGCAGGTAGGGGACGGCCCGCCAGGTCATCGGGTCGACGAGCATGCCCAGGGGACCGTTCGGCCCGAGCGGGACACGCCATCTGAGCGGCGTCCTGACCGGGGTCGTGCCTCCCAGCGTCTCGGCCGTCATGCGCCTCCTCTGCCCCCGGTGCCCACCCTCGTCATCTGTGTCCCCGCCGCCCCCGCCGTTCCCGACGTTCCCGCTGTCCCCGGCGTCTCCCCGCGCCCGCCCGCCCCGGTGCGCCGCCCTCCTCGCGTGCCGTCCACACTCGCGACCGTCCCGGGCACGAGAGCCACGGGAAAAAGGGGTCCTGAAGTAGGGATATCCCGAAGTACCGGGTCACACAAGGGCTTTGGAAAACGTGAACGCCCCGGCCGGAGGGGCCGGGGCGTTCGACGTACGGCGGACGATCAGTCGCGGTCGGAGCTGACCGTCGTCTTCTGCACCTGGAGCAGGAACTCCGCGTTGGACTTGGTCTCCCTCATCTTCTCCAGGAGAAGCTCAAGGGCCTGCTGCATGTCCAGGGCGTGCAGCACGCGGCGGAGCTTCCAGATGATCTGGAGCTCGTCCTTACCCATGAGGATCTCCTCCTTACGGGTGCCGGACGCGTCGACGTCCACCGCGGGGAAGATCCGCTTGTCGGCGAGCTGCCGGTTGAGCTTGAGCTCCAGGTTGCCGGTGCCCTTGAACTCCTCGAAGATGACCTCGTCCATCTTGGAGCCGGTCTCGACCAGCGCGGTGGCGAGGATCGTCAGCGAGCCGCCGTTCTCGATGTTGCGGGCGGCACCGAAGAAGCGCTTCGGCGGGTAGAGCGCGGTGGAGTCGACACCACCGGACAGGATGCGGCCGGAGGCCGGGGCCGCCAGGTTGTAGGCGCGGCCCAGACGGGTGATCGAGTCGAGCAGCACGACCACGTCGTGGCCGAGCTCCACCAGGCGCTTGGCGCGCTCGATGGCCAGCTCGGCGACCGTGGTGTGGTCCTCGGCGGGGCGGTCGAAGGTCGAGTGGATCACCTCGCCCTTCACCGACCGCTGCATGTCGGTGACCTCTTCCGGACGCTCGTCGACGAGGACGACCATGAGGTGGCACTCGGGGTTGTTGCGGGTGATCGCGTTGGCGATCGACTGGAGCACCATCGTCTTGCCCGCCTTGGGCGGGGAGACGATGAGACCGCGCTGGCCCTTGCCGATCGGCGCCACCATGTCGATGATCCTGGTGGTCAGGATGTTCGGCTCGGTCTCCAGACGCAGGCGCTCCTGCGGGTAGAGGGGGACGAGCTTGTTGAAGTCGGGCCGCTGCCGCGCCTGCTCCGGGTCCATGCCGTTGACCGTGTCGAGACGGACGAGCGCGTTGAACTTCTCCCTGCGCTCACCGTCGCGGGGCTGGCGGACGGCGCCGGTGACGACGTCACCCTTGCGCAGGCCGTTGCGACGGATCTGGGCCAGCGAGACGTAGACGTCGTTGGAGCCCGGCAGGTAACCGCTCGTCCGCACGAACGCGTAGTTGTCGAGGATGTCCAGGATTCCGGCGATCGGGATGAGGACGTCGTCGTCGCCGACCACGGGCTCGTTGCTGTCGAACCGCTCGCGGCCACGGCGGTTGCGCTCGCGGAACCGGCCGCGGCGGCCACGGCGGTCGTCGTCGTCGCCCACGCCGTGCTGGTCGTTGCGGTCCTGCGGGCCTCGGTTCTGCGGGCCCCTGTCACCACGGTCGCCTCGCTCGCCCCTGTCACCACGATCGCCGCGGTCGTTGGTCCGCTCACCGCGGTCACCGCGGTCGTTGAGACGGTCTCCGCGGTCGTTGGCCCGCTCGCCACGGTCGTTGGCCCGCTCGCCACGGCTCTGGCCGGTGTCGGTGGCGCGCTGGTCGGGGCGGCCGTCGGTCCGGTTGTCGGGGCGGGTGTCGCCACGCTCGCCACGCTCGCGGCGCTCGCTGTTGCGGCCACGGCGCTCGCCGCGCTCGCGACGGCTCTCGCGCTCGCCACGGCCCTCGGCCGGGGTGGTCTCGATGGTCTGCTGCTCCACGACGGGCTCGGGCGCGACGACGGCGGCCACGGGCTCGGGGGTGGGGGCGGAGGGCGCCTGCTCCACGACGGGCTCGGCGGCCACGACGGGACGGGACCGTTCCCTGCGGGTGCGCGCCGGACGCTCGGCGACCGGCTCGGCCACGACGGCGGGGGCGGCCACGGCAGGTGTCTCCTTGACGGCGGCGGGAGCCTGGGCGCTCTCGGTGGAGACGCCCTGCTTCTCCTGAATGGCCGCGATCAGCTGGCTCTTGCGCATCCGCCCGGTCCCGCTGATGCCGAGCCCGGAGGCCATGGCCTGCAGCTCAGGCAGCACCATGGCGGAAAGGCCGGTGCCGGAGCGACGGCGCGGCTTGGCCGCGGGGCGGGTGGGGGTGTCGCCGGACGCCGGCGCCGTGCCGGTGACGTCGGAGAGGAGTTCGGTGGTGTCGCTCACTAATGGGTCCTTCCCAGGGGTCGGGCGTGGCCATGATCAGCCAATCGTCCCGGTGGTGCGATCGACCCGGTGGGACAGACCGGGTCGGGTTGCACGTTGCGATCCTCGACGGCCCATCGAGAGCCGCCGCCACTGTCGGAGAAGGGCGGATCCAGGCCGTCACCATCGAGAATCGCCGACGGTGGGACTTGGAGGACACCCCCCGGATTGCTACCGGCAACCAGATGTCGAGGTGGTTCGAACGCGCATGCCCCCCTAAACGCCGCTTCTCAATGCCCCTACCGAAATACGGGGCATTCGGAGGCAACGGATTCGGGGAGGCCACTGCGGCGCCCATGTCTCACCAGGTGAGACATGGCACAGCGATGTGTGGCTGACAAGCACGCACCCAACGCGGGGCACCTGGTGCGGCTATCAGCCTAACATCACCAGCGCACACAGCTATTCCCTGAGGGTCGAAGAGGTGTCAGCGTGTCTCGAGAGAAACAACGCGGGCTCCTCTGGTTTCGACGTCCAGTGGCTGGATGTGCCAGTCATTACCCACTTCCGGTGCGATCAAATCCTGCGTATTCACCGTTGAAAACGCAAGAACCGTGGGCCCCGCTCCCGAGACGACAGCGGCGACCCCCGCCTCGCGCAGCCGTCGCACCAGATCGGCGGTCCGCGGCATGGCGGGTGCGCGGTAATCCTGGTGGAGACGGTCCTGCGTGGCGGCGAGCAGCAACTCGGGCTCGGGTCTGGCGGTCAGCGCCGCGACCAGCAGCGCGGCCCTTCCCGCGTTCGCGGCGGCGTCGGCGTGCGGGACGTCCTTGGGCAGCAGCCCGCGGGCGACCTCGGTGGACAGCCGGTGCGCGGGGACGAGGACCACGGGCCTGACGGCCTCGTGGGGCGGCAGCCGCACCAGGTGCGGCACGCCCCCGGCGTCCGTCCACGCCACGGTGAACCCGCCGGCCAGGCACGGCGCCACGTTGTCGGGATGCCCTTCGATCTCGGTGGCCAGCGCGAAGACGGCGTCGTCGGTCAGCTCGGGCGGCCCCTCCGGCGACCGATCCCCGCCACGGTCGTCTCGCGCGTACGGGGTGGCGGCGAGGGCGCGGGCGGCGAGGATTCCGGCGCAGATCGCCGCGGACGAGGAGCCGAGGCCACGGGCGTGCGGGATCCGGTTGAGACAGCGCAGCCGGATGCCACGCGGCCGTGGGAGACCCATCGCGTCAAAGGTCGCGCGCATCGTGGTGACGATGAGGTGCCCCTCGCCCAGGTCGAGCTCCGCGGCCCCCTCGCCCTCGACCACGATGTCGACGCTTCGGGAGTCCGGCCCGCCCTGGGGATCGAACAGCTCCGCCTCGATCTCGTCGTGAAGGTCGAGAGCGAGCCCCAGCGTGTCGAATCCGGGCCCCAGATTGGCCGACGTCGCGGGGACGTGGACGGTCACCTTCGCCGTGCCGCCGGTCATCGGGGTCCTCGGGGGGCCGTGAGGGGCACGTCGCTTCTCCTGAGGTTCACGTGATGTTCACTGGGCGAGCTTGAGGTCCGGCTAGGCGAGTTCGAGGGCGGTGGCCGCCGCGTGCGCGTCGATCGGGATCGTCACCGGCGTCGGGGCGCCCGAGATGGCCCAGTCGGGGTCCTTGAGGCCGTTTCCGGTCACCGTGCACACGATGCGCTGTCCCGGTTCGACCAGGCCCTGCCCGTGGGCCTGGAGGAGGCCCGCCACGCTGGCGGCGGAGGCGAGCTCGACGAACACGCCCTCCTCCTGGGCGAGCAGCTTGTACGCGGCGGCGATCTGACGGTCGGTGACGGACTGGATCACACCGCCCGACTCGTCGCGGGCGGCCTCGGCGAGCTGCCACGAGGCGGGGTTGCCGATGCGGATCGCGGTCGCGATCGTGTGCGGGTGGGTCACCGGCGCGCCGTTGACGATCGGCGCGGCGCCGCTGGCCTGGAAGCCGAACATCCGCGGCGTCCTCGTCGCGACGCCGTCCCCGGCGTACTCGGTGTAGCCCATCCAGTACGCCGAGATGTTGCCCGCGTTGCCGACCGGGATGCAGTGGATGTCGGGGGCGTCCCCGAGCGCGTCGACGATCTCGAAGGCGGCGGTCTTCTGGCCCTGGAGCCGGAACGGGTTCACCGAGTTGACCAGGGCGATCGGGTAGTTCTCCGACAGCTTCCTGGTCATCTCCAGGCAGTCGTCGAAGGACCCCTCGACCTGGAGCAGCCTCGCCCCGTGGACCAGAGCCTGGGCCAGCTTGCCCATCGCGATCTTGCCTCGGGGCACCAGCACGGCGCAGGTCAGGCCCGCCCGGACCGCGTAGGCGGCGGCGGAGGCGCTGGTGTTGCCGGTCGAGGCGCAGATGACCGCCTTCGCCCCGTCCTCGACGGCCTTGCTGATCGCCATGGTCATGCCACGGTCCTTGAAGCTTCCGGTCGGGTTGAGGCCCTCGACCTTCAGATAGACCTCGCAGCCGGTCAGCGCCGACACCCGGTTCGCCGGGACGAGCGGGGTGCCGCCCTCCAGAAGCGTGACAACGGGCGTCGCCGTGGTCACCGGAAGTCGGTCACGGTACTCCTCGATGAGGCCACGCCACGCCCTGGTCATGATTGCTCCTCACCGCGCACGGCCGATCCGTGCGCGTGCTACCTGCGGTATTGGGAAACGAGTCTACGGGCAACGCGCTCGGCTCCGGGATGCGATGTCCACCAAATGGACAAGCCAGGCGTCTCCCCAGGGAACTCTAAGGATCAGCCGATATGGTCTGCGAGCCTTGACAGGGCTTGACAGACGGGGAATCAGACAAGGGGTGCCACATCATGACGGGCGGCACGGCGGCGGACCTGCCGCCGATCCGGCACAACGACTACTCACCCCTGGACCCGCCCGCGCTCGGCGCGTGGGATCCGGAACTCCCGGTGAGCGTGATCATTCCGGCCCACGGCGGGCAGCACAGGCTCGACCTCGCCCTCGCCGCCCTGGCCGCGCAGACCTACCCCGATCACCTCATGGAGGTGATCGTGGTCGACGACGGCAGCGACCCGCCGCTGCGGCTGCCGGAGATCGCTCCGAGTGGCGCCAGGATCGTGACCACCGGCTCCTCGGGCTGGGGGATCGCCCACGCGGTGAACACCGGTGCCGCCCTCGCGGAGGGGCGGATCATCCAGCGCCTCGACGCCGACATGGTCGTCTGCCGCGAGCACATCGAGGCTCTGGCCCGCTGGCACCACCTGGCCGGCTACCTGGTCACGATCGGTGCGAAGAAGTTCGTCGAGGAGCCGGCGCTCACGGCCGCGCGGGTCCACGAGGGCGTGCGCGCGGGCTCGCTCGCGTCCCTCTTCGACCTGTCGGCCGCCCTGCCCAGCTCCACCGAGCAGACGATCTCCCGCACCGACGGCCTGCGTGCCAGCCGCAACCCCTACCACGTGTGCACGGGGCCGACGGTGTCGATGCGGCGCGAGATCTTCCAGGCCGTGGGCGGGGTCGACCCCGGGGTGCTGCGGGGTGAGGACACCGAGTTCGCCTACCGGCTGGCCGCGCACGGGGTGGTCTTCGTCCCCGACATGGCCGCCCAGGCCGTCCACCTGGGGCTTCCCGCCCAGCGGCGCGACCCGGGGCGGGCGGTGCGGGTCGTCGCCCCCTACCTGGCCCATCGGGTGCCGCTCCGCCGCGACCTGCGCAAGGACCGGGGCCGTCACTGGCTGGTCCCGTACGTGGAGGTGGTGCTGCGCGCCGACGGGCCTTGGGAGAAGGTGCGCGAGGCGGTGGGCGCGGCGCTCGACGGGTCGCTCGGCGACGTGATCGTCACCCTGGTCGCCCCGTGGTCGAAACTGTCCGGGGAGCGTCGCCCCGTGCTGGACGATCCCCTGTTCGACCTGCGGTTGCTGCGCGAGCACTTCGCCCACGACGAGCGGATACGCTTCGCCGACGAGATCTCCGCGACCCCCGCCCCGATCGCGTTCCGCTACACGGGCCCGGTCTCGGTGCCGCTGGGACGCGAGACGCTGGAGCGGATGATCCGCGTGATGCAGGACGACCGTTCCGGCATGCTCGTCGCCGATCTCGGCGACGACGGCGAGGCGAGGCTGGAGCGGACCGAGGCGCTGGGCCGGGCGAGGCTGCTGGGCGCGGACGACGTCGCCGCGTCGATCGAGGCCACCCACGGCGTACGGCGCGGCGGCCGGTCGGAGTTCTGGCCCGCCTCCCCGATCCCCGCTCCTCCGCCCGCCCAGGTTCCGGCCACGTCCGAGAGCCCGGCCCCGGATCGGGGGCGGGAACCCGCGAGATCCGTGGCGGAGCGGGCTCCCGGGCAGGAACGGCACCAGGAGGGAAGTCGCCGGGAGGGGCGTGGCTCCCTCCTCGGCAGGCTCCGCACCGCGCTCAGGAGCTGAGCGCGGCGCAGGCCCCCGGGGGCGTCTCCTGAACGCGGAGCTCCGCGTTCAGGAGACGAGCGGCGGCCGAGATGCGGTCATGTCGTCAGCGACGGCGGGTGATGACCCGTTTCACGGAGGACAGCAGCCCGTACTGGACGACCTTCCTGGCCGCCGCCAGCTCCTTGCGCAGGGTGCCGACCTCGCGGCGCAGTTCGACGGTGCTCCTGCGCCAGCGACCCGCCTCGTCGCGCCACTTGACCACCTGTTCACGGAGCCGTTCCGCCTCTTTGGCGAGGCGCGCCACCTCGGCCTCCGCCTCGCTCCTGACCCGGTAGGCGCTGCGGCGGCCGGTGAGGGCACGGGCCTCCGGCGCGAACCCGTAGGTCTCGGCGTCCACCCAGATCACGCCGAAGGTGTCGTCCACGGCGGCGTCGAGATCCTCCCCCTCCCTCGACACGATCGCGGCGCGCGCGAACGCGGCGGCACGTTCCAGCCGCGCCGCGACGACCCCCCGCCCCGAACCCGTGCCGTCGGTGCCGTCAGCGCTGCCGGCGCCGGCACCGTCCTCCTCGGCCAGCAGTACCGAGACCAGGCCGTATCCCTCGTCCACGGCCAGGTCGAGCAGGCGGGCCAGGGTGTCCTCGCCCGGTACCCACCCCGCGGGCAGCCGGAGACGGTACGGAACCGCCCGGGCGGGACCTGGCGAGGCCCCCGGCCGGTCACGGGGAGCCTCGGAGGTCTCGGCGGTCTCGGCGGTCTCGGCGGTCTCGGAGGTCTCGGCGGTCTCGGCGGCGAAGCGGACCCTGGGTTCGTGGGCGTAGTGGCCGCGGATCAGCACCAGGTCCAGGTCGGGGTCTCTCAGGGGGGCGCGCCCCTCGACGCCGACGCGGTCCCACGGCCCGGTGAGGGTGACCGCGACGTCGGGCACGGTGCCCGCCAGCACGGCGTCGACGGTGGCGCGGACCTCGTCGTAGGCGTACTTCCCGGGACCTCCTGTTCCGCCCGGCTCGACGACCACCTCGACGTACGGCACCTTCCACTGTCTGGCCGGGTGGGAACGGAGCCAGCGGTAGGACGGGATCCGGTCGGCCACGAAGGCGTGGCTGACCCGGTCGATCGGCGCCTTGTCGCGCATGCGCATGGTCGGGCCCAGGTGAAAGGCGCGCGACAGCGGCTCGGGGACGAAGACGGCGCCCGCCTGGGCGAGCCGGTAGCCCATCTCGGTGTCCTGGCCGAGGATCAGGTCGGTGTCCATCGGCCCGGCGGCGGCGAGCAGCGCGGCGTTGACCGAGGTCGCGCCGCCGACGTGCATGCTGAACGCGCGGTGCGGGTTGGCGGTGAGGCCGTCGGTGCGCTCGACGAGGTCGACCAGCCAGGCGTGCGGCTCGGCGGGCTCGAAGAGTTCGGCCAGGTCGTCGGCGGCGGCGACCACCTCGGGGGCCGGCAGCGCCGCCGGGGTGAAGCGCAGGTATCCGGTGACCACGAGGTACGGGGCGGCGTGGTGCCAGCGCATGTGCGCCTCGACCGACCTGCGGTCCAGGACGACGTCGGAGTCGAGCCAGTGGATCACGTCGCCGGTGGCGGCCGACAGCCCGGCGTTCCTGGCGTGGGCGCGGCCGGGGACGGGGCAGACGATCAGGCGGGTGTTCTCGGGACACAGCGCGGGCAGCCGCAACGGCGGGCTGCTGCCGTTGTCGACCACGATCACCTCGGTCAGGGCCGCGGGGTAGGTCTGGGTGGCCAGCCCGGCGAGCGCGAGGTCGAGTTTCTCCTGGTCACCGTAGGCGGGAACGACGACGCTGACCCGGAGCGAGGGTGCCAGGGAGCCCAGGGCGGCCGGCGTGAGGCTCCGGTAGTCGTTACCGGTGATCCGTGCCGTCATGGCGCTTCCAGGGCCGGGGTCCGGCGAGGACCGCGTCCCGGGTTCGGGGCGACACAGGGGAGCCGGTGTCGAGGGGGCCTCGGGACCGGGTGTCGGGGCGGGTGATCCGGGCCGCCGGCGCGGTGGGCGCTCACTCGCGGGAGGCCCGCCGGGGTGGCCGGAGAGGGCGGGGAGGGGGAGGTCGGCTGCGCGGGCACGAGCGAAGGATAGCGAGGCAGGAAGATCCCTTCTCACCACACTTCCCACTTGACATTGAGGATCACTGCTAAAGGCTCACAGCTGTCACACAGGTCACAGGAACCTTCGAATTTCTTATTTGTCGACGTATTTGCACTTGAAGAGCCGATAACCTCATTTACCACTGACAAGGACAGGTAAAGATTACAGAGCGGCACGGAAGGTAAGCGCGGATGTCCACACCCCGAAAACTGACGCTTCTGGCGGCGACACTCGGCCCGGTGTTCCTGATCGCGCTGACGCTGCTCGCGAGCTTCGAGATCATCTCGGTCACCGCGGCCATCGTGCTCGGCGCGATCGCGACGGTGCTCGCCGTCCAGGTGTTCGCGGTCGCGACCGTACGCAGGGTCGACGGAAAAGCCCAGCGGATCGACGCCCGGGTCAAGCGCTACGAGACGGAACTCGCCACGGTCAAGGCGGCCACCCAGCGGCTCGACCGGCGGCTGGACGAGATCGTCGAGTTGCTCAAGAAGCACGAGCACAAGCGCGACGAGGATCTGCAGGCGATCCTGGTCTCCCTGGGAGAGGACCGGCTGGCCTCCGTACCCCGGCATCAGGAAATCGAGGAGATGGTTCACGACCTGCTGCCGCGCCTGGCCGCGGTGGAGGCGAGAACCGCACGGGGCGCGTGGGAGAAAGCGGAGGGAAAGGCGTGACCGGGACTGGTTTCGCCACCCCCGACACCGCTTCCCCCACCTCTCCCGCCCACCCGAGCGACGACCGGACCGCCGTCCCGCGCGCCGCGGTGAGGCACAACGACTACGGCTCCCTGCTCCCGCCGGACCTGGGCACGTGGGAGCCCCGGCTCAGGGTGAGCGTGGTGATCCCCGCGCACGACTGCCAGGAGGCCCTGGACCGCACGCTCGCCGGGCTGGCCGCGCAGACCTACCCCGCGCACCTCATGGAGGTGGTCGTGGTCGACGACGGCAGCGACCCGCAGATGCGCGTCCCCGAGATCACCCCGGCCAACACCAGGCTCGTCCAGGTGCCCGAGGGCCGCTGGGGCCGGGGCTGGGCCCGCCAGACCGGCGCCACCGCCGCCGCGGGCGACATCCTGCACTGGGTCGACTCCGACATGGTCCTCGACACCGAGCACGTCGAGGCGCACATGCGCTGGCACCATCTCCTCCCCTACGCCGTCGTGATGGGCGACGTCCGCTTCACCCCCGGCGGGATCGGCCCCTCGGCCGACGAGGTCTTCTCGGCCGTGAACGCCCGGGACGCGGAGAAGCTGTTCGACGAGTCCACGCCGCACGAGTGGCGGGCCGGGGTGCTGGAGGAGACCCGGTGGCTGCGGGACGCGGGCACCGGGGCCTACCGGCTCCACTCCGGCGCCACCACCTCGGTCCCCCTGACGCTGCTGCGCTCGGTCGGCGGCGTGAACACCACCCTGAACATGGCCGAGGACACCGATCTCGGCTTCCGTCTCGCGCAGGCGGGCGCGGTCTTCATCCCCGACCCGCGGGCCCGCGGCTGGCATCTCGGACCGTCCACGGTCATGATCCGGGAGAAGGAGGTGCACCGGCACAACTGGTCGGTGCTGCCCGATCTCATTCCCGACCTGCGCTGGCTGCGCACCCACCCGCGCAGGACCTGGCTGGTGCCGTACGTGCACGTCGTCGTCGACGCCCGCGACGCCTCCTACGAGGACGTGCGGGCGAGCGTGGACTCCGCGCTCGCGGGCACCCTCGTCGACGTCGCCGTCACCGTGGTCGGGCCGTGGACGGACCTCCCCACCGGGCGCCGCCCCTCCCTCGACGAGCCACTGCTCGACCTGCGCCTGGTGCGCAACCTGTACGCCCACGAGCCACGCGTCTCCTTCACCGAGGAGGCGCCCGCCGACTCCGCTCCCGCGCCGTTCAGGCTCACCCTGCCCGCCGGATGGGCGCTCGGCGCGGAAAGCCTGGCCGAACTGGTCGAGCTCGCCGAACGCGAGGAGTACGGGCTGCTGAGCGTGGCACTCGACGAGGGGCCCTCCGGGGTGAGGTCGGCCAGGTTCGAACGCACCGCCGCCTTCGCCAGGGCCGCGCTGGTGAGCGGCGACGGACGCCGGAGCCTCGGCAGTGATCCCGACGGTGACATCGACGGTGACATCGACAGTGACATCGACAGTGACATTGACGGGGTCGTCCACGAGCTGTTCGGCTCACTCTGGGTGGGCGCCGCCGAGGTCGGCGTGACGACCGCGGGCGAGGCGGAGCCCGTCGCCGGGGACACCGCGAGGTGGCGGGCCGACTCCGCGCGCCGGAAGCGTGAGGCGGAGAGCCTGAGGAGCGAGGTGAAGAGCCTCCGCGCCGAGACCGAACGGCTGCGGGCGAAGAACGCGCGCCTGGAGGACGAGCTGCGGCGCGGGCCACTCAAAAAGATCATCTCAACGGCCAGGCTGCGGGGGAAGACCGGCTGATGTCCCTTCTGATCGATCTGGTCCGCGCCGCCAGGGAACGCGCCGGCAAGCGACGCGTCCTCGTCTACTGCGCGGGCCTCGAAACGCTCGGCGAGCTGGAGGCGTACGGGGCGATGGACCTCGACGGCGACCTCGACGGCCTCCCGCGCGCCGAGGAGGGCGCCGCGGAGATCCTGGTGCTCGCCCGCACCGCGACCGACGTCCGCAGGGCCGCGAGCCTGCAGTCGCTGCTCGCCATGGCCCCCCGGGTCGTCGTCGCCGTACTGGAGACGCCGCACTGGTACACCGCGCCGGTGCTGTCCCCGACCCCGGCCCACCGCTGGCGCGCGCTCGTGGAGCTCCGCGTCCACCAGCCGAAACAGCCCGCCTGGGTGGTCGAGGCGGGCTTCTCCAAACCGGTGCCCGCCGGGCGGACGCTCGCCGCGACCGCGCGGGCGTTCGGCGGACACCGGATGGACGCCGTCGCCGGCCCCGTCGGCGCGCTGGCGGGCCCGGGAGCGGCCCACTGGCGCCCCGGCGACCCGAACGCGGCCCCCGCGCCCCTCACTGGCCCCGTTCCCGACAGGTTCGGCGCCCGCGGCGCCGACCTGGTCGTGCGCACGGTCGGCGAGGAGCCGCCGCCCTGGTCCGGCGTCGAGACCACCGGCGAGACCACGGTGGACCGCCCGGTCGCCGAGCTGATGACCTGGGAGAGACTCGGCCGCCCCGGCGGCGGCAAGATCCTGGAGAACGGCATCGGCGACCTGTCGGAGCCCTGGACCATTCCCCCGGTCGACAGCCGCTCGGTCAACCCCATGAACTTCGTCACCGTGCCGACCCTCGGCACGGCCGACCTGTCCTCCGAGTCCGGGCGCTGGACGATCACCTGCGATGGCGGGACGCTCACCTCCTTCGACGCCTCCGGCCGCGTCACGGACGTGGACGTCAGCCGGATCAGGCAGGTCAGGTGCGTACGGGTGGACTGGCGGCACAGCCACACCGGCCCTGCCGCCGCACTGCGGGTCGTCACCGGACTGGCCGCGGCCGGGGTTCCCCTGATCTGTGAGACCGTGCCGCGCTGGGCGGGCGCCCTCGGCCCCGAGCTGGCCAGACTGATCACCTCGGTCGACGAGCCCGCGCTCAAGGACGACCTGGAGCGCGAGGAGCACAGCATCCGGTTGCGCCGCGAGGCGCTGCGCCTGCACGGGGTCCGCGCCCGATGGGAGCAGCTGGGCGCCCCCGTGGCGCCCGCGGCGACGGTCTCGGTGCTGCTCGTCACCCGCCGTCCGGAGATGGTGGGCTTCGCGCTGAGGCAACTGTCCAGGCAGCGCGGCGCCACGTTCGAGGTGATCCTCGCCCTGCACGGCGTCCCCGCGACGCATCCGGGCGTCGCCGAGGCCCTCGCGTCCTTCGAACGGCCGATCACCGTGGTCGAGGCCGACCAGCAGACCGTGTTCGGAACCGTGCTGAACCAGGCTGCGGCGAGGGCGTCGGGGTCGTTCCTGCTGAAGATGGACGACGACGACTGGTACGGGCCCGACTTCATCTCCGACCTGCTGCTCGCCCACTCCTACTCGGGAGCCCAGGTCGTGGGCATGGTCCCCGAGTTCGTCTATCTCGCCTCGATCGGGGTGACCGTCCACCGCGAGCAGATCACCGAGCAGATCACGAACTTCATCGCCGGAGGAACCATCTTCTCCGAACGCTCCGCGTTCGAGGCCGTGGGCGGCTTCCGTCCCCTGCCGGGAACGATCGACGCCCAGTTCCAGCACGCCGTGCAGGCCGCGGGCGGACAGATCTACCGCACTCAGGGACTGGGTTACATCCTGCGGCGCGGCAACGTCGCCAACCACACCTGGCGCGAGCCGATCGGCACGTTCCTGCGGCGCAACAAGCGCCAGTGGCGCGGCTTCCGGCCCAGCGCGCTCATGGAACTCTCCACGGAGACGCCGTGAGCACGCCGCCCCCCTCCGACGCACGGCGTGTCCCCGGCACGCCGTACCCGACACCGACACCAGCTCCGGCTCCGGCTCCGGCTCCGGCCACGGAAGGCGCTGCGGGCACGTCGCGGGCCCTCGCCGGCGACGCCGTCGCCACGCCCCGGATTCCGGGCAACGACTACGGGGTGCTGCCCGCACCCGCGCCCGGCACGTGGGAGCCGCGCCTGCCGGTGAGCGTGGTGATCCCCGCCAGGGGACGGCAGGACAGGCTCGACCTCACGCTGGCCGCGCTCGCCGCCCAGACCTACCCCTCCCACCTCCTTGAGGTGATCGTCGTGGACGACGGCAGCGCGCCCCCGCTCCGGCTCCCCGAGATCGCCCCCGAACACACCCGGCTCGTCGGCAACGCCTCGGGGCGCCGGGGCATCGCCTGGGCCCTGGAGACCGGCGTGGCCGTCGCGGACGGCGAGGTGATCCACCGGATGGACGCCGACATCGTCTCCTACCGGGAGCACGTCGAGGCGCACATGCGCTGGCACCATCTGGCCGGCTACCTGGTGGTGACGGGGACACTGCGCTTCACCGCCATGGCCGGCACCCCGCCCACCCCGGCCGAGGTCCAGATCGCCGTCGCCAAGGACAGGGCCGACTCCCTCTTCGAGGAGGATCCCGAGCACGGGCACGACTGGATCGGCGAGCTCGTCGCCGCCCACCGCGACTTCCGCGACGCGCCCAGCTCGCTCCTGCACCGCGTCCACGTGGGCGCGACGGTCTCGCTGCCCGCCGCCCTGCTGAGGGAGGCGGGAGGGCTGGACACCTCCCTCACCCTCGGCGAGGACACCGAGCTGGGTTACCGGCTCACCCAGACGGGCGCGGTGTTCGTCCCCGACGCCGAGGCGCTGAGCTGGCACCTGGGTACGACGACGGCGATGCGCAGGCCCGCGGACGTCAGGCGGCACAACGACCCGTTCATCGCCGACCGGATCCCGTACCGGCGCCACCTGCGCACCGACGCGGGCAGGCAGTGGCTGGTGCCCTACGTCGACGTCGTGGTGGACGCCGAGGGCGCCTCCTTCGAGGACGTCAGGGCGAGCGTCGACGGGGCGCTGGCCAGCACCCTGCCCGACGTGCGCGTCACCCTCACCGGGCCGTGGGGGTCGCTCACCGGCGAACGCCCGGCCCCGCTGGACGACCCGCTGCTCGACCTGCGGCTGCTGCGCGGCCAGTACGCCCACGACGGCCGCGTCTCCTTCGCCGAGCACGTCCCCGCGACCTCCGCGCCCGCACCGTTCCGCCTGCTCTGCCCTGCCGGATGGGTGCCGGGGGCGGACTCGCTGGCCACGCTGATCGAGCGGGCGGAGAAGGAGGACGAGGGCCTGCTGCTCGTGGCGCTGGACGAGGACGAGTCGGGGGTCCTCGCCGCCCGCCTGGAGCGGACCTCCGCCGTCGCGAGGGCGATGCGCGTGGCCCGCGAGGGCGAGCGGCTCGACGACGTGATCGCCGACCTGCACGGGGCGACCTGGCTGGACGCGGAGTCGTGGAAGCTGCGGCCCGCGGCCCAGGCCTACCCCTACTGGGCCGTCAACCGCAACAGGGAGGCCGCGCGCTGGAAGGCCGCGGCCGAGTCGCGGGCGAAGGAGGCCGAGCGGGCCAAGCGGCAGGTCGCCGCCCTCAAGGCCGAACTGAAGGAGTTGCGCTCCAAGGCCGCCAAGGGCAGCCGGGACACCCTCAGGTGGAAGGAGAAGGCCGAGCAGCGCCGCCTGGAGGCCGTCGCCCTGCGCCAGGCCCAGCAGCGCTCCCTGCTCTCCCGCGCCGCCCGCCGCCTCCGCAGGCTCACCGAGGGTCCCTGACGTCCCACCGTCTCGCCGAGGCTGGCCGCCGCCGAGGACACCCGGATGTCTCCGGGCGGTCTCGGCCGCGTTCACTCCCACACGGGCAGGGGGCGTTGACGCGCTCCCCTGCCTGAAGGCCGGGGATTCAGCCCGCGCCGCGCGTTCACGCGGCACCTCTGAGGCTTCCTGCTTCGTCGACCTGAGCCACCGCGAGCGGTGGTCTTACCGGGCCTCCACAGTCGTTTAGCGTCTCCGCCCGTCCGGCGGCGACTCGAACACATTACCGCATCGCCCCTGATCTGACGGCGAAACCGCTCAGGTCAGGGCACGCTCGCACCCTAGCGGGCACTCCCACGCGGGCCTTCACCTCCGGCCTGAAGGCCGGAGCACTAGGGCGTGTTTTAGAAGTCGGTGATGTGCCTGGTTGGCCGTCCGGGGAAGTGGCGGGCGGCCAACCAGACGGTGAGGTCGCGGGCGATGTCGTT
>NZ_JBEZEL010000014.1:244387-299796 GCF_040648855.1 Streptosporangium sp. NPDC049078 | reverse complement strand
CCTTCGGGTCCGGGTGCGCCATCGGCGCCTGCGGGTCCTGCGGGTCCGGGTGGTCCTTCGGGTCCGGGTGCGCCATCGGCGCCTGCGGGTCCTGCGGGTCCGGGTGGTCCTTCGGGTCCGGGTGCGCCATCGGCGCCTGCGGGTCCTGCCGGTCCCTCGGGTCCCGGTGCGCCATCGGCGCCCGCTGGGCCAGCTGGACCTGTGTAGCCTCGAGGGCCCACCGGGCCCACCGGGCCCCTGGGACCTGCTGGACCTGCTGGACCTGCTGGGCCCTGAGTCCCTTCAGGAATTCGGCAGAGGAAGATGGGCAGCCCCAGCCACCTGCACAGCGGGATGTAAATCGCATCGCTTGCGGTGGGCTGCAGCAGGCCCTTGTGGATGATCGCTCCGGTGGGTGTGGCATCCGTGCTGCGGATCACGGTGGGCAGGGATACGAAGTTCGTGCAAATGCTGGCAAGCACCACAGGGCAGGGGTCCCCCTGCGTGCTTCCGGCGGATTGGATTTCGTCGTGGCGAGCCTGCGCCGATATCTGAAGTTGCGAATCGGCCGAAACTGGGACAGGGGAGTGCAGAAGCAGGACGGCCCCGGCGAGCGCGCCGCCCGCAAGGGTCCGTTTCATGAAAGTAGACACGTGCGTTGTTTCTCCCTTCCTGTTGAGAGAAAACGCCGCGCGGACATTCTTGGGGCGCCCAGGAGATAGGCGGGAGAAGTGTGCTTCAAAGCTGGAATGGAAGCTTGATGGAGGGTGCGCGTTTCTTTGCGCTCCAGGCTTTTGATTATATTTATAGAGCGTTAATGTCGCCGTTATTGCGATTGTTCGGATAAGTGGGCGATGATGTCATAAAGCGTAAATTAGGCTATGGGTTTGTTTCGCGCCAAGGTTCCGTGGCCGAACCCTGCTCCCGGGTCCGCCGCTCGGATCCATGCGGTTTCGTGTGGTCGGACCACGCTGGGGCACGGAAGGCCCGCCGGTAGGCCGAGGGGGAGGTGCGCATCGTCCGGGTGAAGTGATGGCGGAAGGTCGCCGTGCTGTCGAAGCCCACCGCGGACGCGATGTCCTCCACCGGCACGGAGGTGGACTCCAGCATCGTCAGGCTGGCCGCGACCCGTTGAGAGATGACCCAGCGCAACGGACTCGTCCCGGTCTGCCGTCCGAAGTGCCTGATGAACGTACGTGGGGACATGTGCGCGGCCTCCGCCAGGGTGGCGATCGTGATGGGTTCCGCGAGGTGTTCCAACGCCCAGGCCATCGCGGCGGTCACGGCGGCGCCGTCCTCCACGTGAGGGACCGCGGTCTGGATGAACTGTGCCTGTCCGCCCTCCCGGTGCGGGGGGATGACGAGTCTTCGCGCGACCTCGTTGGCCACGCCGGGCCCGTAGTCCTTGCGCACCAGATGGATGAGCAGGTCCAGTCCTGCCGCGCTGCCCGCGCTGGTCAGCACGTCCTCACCGTCCACGTAGAGCACATCCGGATCGACCTCGACCCGCGGGAACCTGTGCTGGAGCAGCTCGGCGTACTTCCAGTGGGTCGTCGCCCTCCTGCCGTTCAGTAGTCCGGCCGCGGCGAGGGCGAACGCGCCCGAGCAGATCGACACGACCCGCGCGCCCCTGTCATGGGCTCTCCGCAGTGCCGTGACCACCTCGGGGGAGACCTCGCCGTGGACATTCGCGACCCCGGGCACGATCACCGTGCTCGCGGCCTCAAGCGCGTCGAGCCCGTGCTCGGTCCGCATCGTGAACCCGCCCGTGACCCGCAGATCGGCGGGCGTCTCGGCGCAGACCGACAGCCTGTACCAGGGCACCTCCAACTCAGGGCGGGCGATGCCGAAGATCTCGACCACGCAGCCAAGCTCGAAAGGTGACATGCCGTCGAAGGCCAGCACGGACACGGCGGGAGGTGTGGCGTGGGACGCCGGCGGAGGGATGAGCATGGCGAGATATTAACGATAAGCGGCGTTCGTGCCACTGTTGGAACCGATCTGCCGACCGACACCATTGTTCGTGCCAGGCATCACCCCCGGTGCCATCTCCCGAGCCGGGCACCGCGACCGGTACCTTCCGCCACCGCGGACCTCGCCGCCGTCACCGTTGTCTGAAAGGCCGCCCATGTCTGTCCCCGTTCCCTCCCCCTCCGCCGTCACCGCGGTACCGGCCGCGAGGAATGCCGAGGCGCTGGCGCACTTCGCCGCCAGGCTGGCGTTCGAGACCGACGTCTCCGACGTCGCCGCCGACCTGGCCGCCGGTGTCACGGACATCGTCGTGGTCGACTCCCGGAGCCGGGAGGGCTGGGAGCAGGGCCATGTCCTGGGAGCCGTTCACCTGCCCACCGCGTTGATCGCCGAACGCGCTCGCTCGGTCGTTCCCTCAGGGGTGACCGTGGTGACCTACTGCTGGGGGCCGGGGTGCAACGGCGCCACCCGGGCCGCGCTGGAGTTCGCCGGACTCGGCTACCCGGTCAAGGAGATGCTCGGCGGCTTCGAGTACTGGGCCAGGGAGGGCTTCCCCGTCGAGACCGTCGCGGGCGTGTCCCGCCGCTCCGTCGACGCCCTGACCGCGCCGGTCTCCGGCGTCGCCTGTGTCTGCTGACGTCACCTCGGCGGACGGCGGACGTACGCGGTGGGCGGCATGCCGATGACGCCGGTGAAGTCGCGGGTGAAGTGGGACTGGTCGCTGTAGCCGAGATCGGCGGCGAGCCGCGACCAGTCGGTTGCGGGTCCGGCTCTCTCGGCGGCCTCGTGGATGCGGTAACGGCGGATCACCCATTTGGGGGAGACCCCGACGTGGTCGCTGAACAGCCGCTGCAGGTGCCGGACACTCAGCCCGTGCAGGGCGGCCAGATCGCCGACGCGGACGATGGCCGGGTCGGTGAGCACGCTCGCGACGAGGTCCGCCGCCCGCTCGGCGACGGGGTCGCGGACGGGGAGCCGCGTGAGCAGGAACCCTTCCAGCGCCCGTACCGCCTCCTCGTCGGAGGCAGCTAGTACGGCCGGGGTCACCGCGTCGGCGTCCGGCCCGAGGATCCGGGAGGCGGGGACGCGGAGATCGGTGATCGTGGACAGCGGGGCGCCGAGGAAGGGGCGGAAACCGGCGGGCCGGAAGCGGGTGCCGACCACGACCCCGGTGCCGGTCAGGACCTCCAGGTAGTCACCGGTGATGACCCCTGCCACGTGGGAACCGTGCTCGTGGAAGACCAGGTTCACCGATGGATGGGACACGATCCGCTGTTCGTACGGTTCGTCCAACTCCCAGCGGACGATCCAGTGATGCTCGACGAAGGGGGCCAGGGCCGGGTGGCACGCGTGACGCCCGTAACGGAACCGGGCCGCCCCGAAGTGCAGGATGCCCCGGGTGTCGTCGGCGGGCGTACCCGTCACGACGGGATGGGGATGTGGATTTTCGGCAGACCCTGCGGTTCCTTGCCCGGATACTCGCCCCCCAGCATGGTGGCCACCGTGTAGAGGTGCCAGGCGTGGGTGGGTTTCCTCAGGACGGGTTCGGCGAACAGCTTGCGTACCTCGTCGGGCTTGACGATGGGAGACAGCAGGTCCAGGCGGCCGAGGACGTGGTCGCGCATCAGGCCGGTCAACTCGGCGCCGGGACTGGTCCGCCAGTTCCAGCCGCCCCCTCCGGTCTTCGGCGCCGTCAGCACCGGCGGCCTGCGCTGCCAGGGGTAGTAACGCTTCCCCGCGGTGAACCGCCACGGCTTGCCCTCGACCGGGATGTTCCGCAGAGACGGGGCCAGGATGCCGAGCAGCTCGTAGATGACCTCCTCCGACAGCCGCCAGGTCTGGTCGAGACCCAGCGCGGCGCGGACCACCCGGTTGTCGAAGAACGGCCAGATCTGGTCGCCTCTGCGCAGCGAGCCCGCCCGCGCCCCCGCCTGCCAGCGGCCGACCTTGTAGGAGACGTACATGTGGTCGAGCGCCTCCAGCGGAGCCCGCTTTCGCCAGGGCTCGGCCAGCTCACGGGCGTGCTCGTTGGCCTCCTCGGTGAACAGCGCGGGATCTCGCAGGAAGGTCACGTCCACCCGGCGGCGCAGCGCCTTCTCGCTCAGGTCGGTCTGGAGCAGCAGCAGGCTTCCGGCCCGAAGGCTCTCCCCGCTCTGCCCCGACATGGTGGGTTTGGCGCTGTAGGGGAGGTAGCCGACGATCGACTCGTACGCCGACGTCATCCCCTCACAGGCGCGCAACGTCTCGTAGGTCCGCGCGAGGGGATGCTCGACGACGATCGCGTCCTTCTTCTCGACACGGGCCGGGGGGATGACGGTGTGCTCGATGCGCAGCGCGCGGGCGACCTTCCCGGCGATGACCACGTCGGGATGGGTGTCCAGGCCGTTGGTGGTCGCGCGCAGCGGGATGCCGGCCGCGTGCAGCACCGCGGCGATCAGGCGGCTGTCCCTGCCGCCGGTGAGGGCGAGGTTCACCGGCTCCCTGGTCGTGCGCAGCGGCTCCACCGTGGCCAGGAGCGCCTCGGCCAACTCCCGGACAAGGTGTTTCTTCTGCCTGCGTGACTCGGGCGCGGGCACGGCCGTGGGGAGCGGGGTCGTGACGATCGTGCGCCGGCCGTTCCTGACGGTCACCGACGAGGACGGTGGCAGCGTGCTCACCCCTCGGTAGGGGGTCTCGTCCGACAGGAAGTATCCCTGCCTGACCATCGACTGCAGCGCGAGCACGTCCCACTCCACGCGCTCGCCGCCGCCCGCGAGGTGGACGAGCAGCGCCCGGCTGCCGATCACGTGCACGTCGGGGGTCTCGGTGTAGTAGACCGGGCAGATCCGGTGGACCGCGGTGGCGGCGGACAGTTCGTCCTCGGTCGCCCGGAACGCCGAGAAGCACCCGCCGATCCCCTCGGTGTCCAGCACCGGCATGGCCGCCAGCCGGTTCACGTCACCCGGTGCGGTCAGGTAGCCGTTCACCCCGGTCACCCGGTCGTGGCCGGTCTCCAGCAGGGGAGGACGCCGTGAGTCGTCGGGCTCGTTGGTCCATGAGAACACCGCGATCCCGGGACGGTGCCACTCCCGGGATCCGATGACCTCGGGCGGTACGGCGAACGCGCTCTCGATCGCGCCTCTCACGGTGTGCAGCATCGTCTCGGGTATTCCGGCTCCTGGGTGTTTGGCCGCGAGGCCGAGATATACGCGCATGCTGCAGGATCCTATGACGCGTTTTTTCAAGACAGCTGTGAGTTCGGCTCGACAGCATGGCAGGCATGAACGAGATGCTGTCACGTGCCGTCACCGGCGCCGCGGCCGTCGCCCGCGGCGTCCGCGACGACCAGCTGGGCCTGCCCACCCCCTGCGACGGCTTCGACGTGCGGGAGCTGCTCGGCCACCTGGCCTGGACGGCCGCGATGTTCGAGGCACTGGCCCGCCGCGAGCAGCCGCCGTCGCAGGACGCCGACCACGCCCCTTTCGCGGACAGGGCCGCCGCGCTGCTCGCCGCCTGGTCGGAACCCGGGGTGACCGAGGGCACCAGTTCCACGATGGGGATGCCCATGGCCATGGTGCTCCAGATGGTGCTGGGCGACACGGTGATCCATGGCTGGGACCTGGCCAGGGCCACCGGTCAGGAGTACACGGTGGACGCCGCGACCGGCGAGGCCGTGGCCGCCTTCGTCGAGGGGATGGCGCCGCAGGGACGGCGCCTGGGAGTCTTCGGGGAGGAGGTGCCCGTGGCGAGCGACGCCTCGCCGTTCGAGCGGGCGCTCGGGCTCAGCGGACGGGACCCGGCCTGGAAACCCTGATCACGCGCCGAACACGGTTGGCGCTCGCTTGGGTCAAGCTCCCGGCGGACCGCGCAGAGGAGTCGTCGTAGGGGATGACACGCATCCCCAGGAGGCGACATGAAGTCACGTCCGCTCACCATCGTCCTCGCCGTGCTCGCGCTGCTCGCCCTGATGTTCGCCGCCGCCTGCGGTGGATCCGGCAGCGAGCCGGTGCCGGAATCCGGAAGGGCGGTCCCGTCCATGCCCTCGGACGCCGCCCCCGAGGCCGGAGATCAGAGCTCTGAGGGAACCGAGTCCGAGGCCCGGGCCACTCCCGAAAGCGAGGCCACCCGAAGGCGCGACACCTCCGCCGAACAGATCTCGACCTTCGCCCTCGATGTGGACACCGCGTCGTACGGCTACAGCAAACGGATCCTCGCCGAGGGCAGGTTGCCGGAGGCGGGCCAGGTGAGGCCGGAGGAGTTCGTCAACTCCTTCGCCCAGGACTACGCGGAACCCGAGGACGACGGTTTCACCGTGCACATGGACGGCGCCCGCACCCCGGGAAACGGCACCGCGCTGCTCCGCGTCGGCCTGCAGACCCGGAAGGCGAGCGCGCAGGCCCGGCGGCCGGCGAACCTCACCTTCGTGGTGGACGTGTCCGGCTCGATGGGCGAGCCGGGCAGGCTCGACCTGGTGAGGGACGCCCTGCACAAGCTCGTCGACCAGCTCGGACCCGGCGACCAGATCTCCCTCGTGGCCTTCAGCGACGAGGCGGACGTCGTCCTCTCCATGACCCCCGCGACCGACAAGGAGAGGCTCCACGCCGCCGTCGAACGCCTCGCCATCCAGCAGTCCACGAACCTGGAGGCGGGGCTGACCAGCGGATACGCCGAGGCTGCGGCGAGCTTCAGGGCGGTGGCCGTCAACCGCGTCATCCTGCTCTCCGACGGCCTGACCAACGTCGGCGACACCACCTGGCGCGGCATCCTCGACCGGGTCGAGGATGCCGCGGCCAAGAAGATCACCCTGCTGTGCGTCGGCGTCGGCCGCGACTACGGTGACGAGCTGATGGAGCGGCTCGCCGACAACGGCGACGGCGCCGCGGTCTACGTCGGTTCCGTCGACGACGCGCGCAAGGTCTTCGTCGAGCAGCTCGCCACCAACATCGACCTGCGCGCCCGCGACGCCAAGGCGCAGGTCGTGTTCAACCCCTCGGCCGTGGAGTCCTACCGCCTCATCGGCTATGAGAACCGGCGGCTCGCGACCGAGGACTTCCGTGACGACACCAAGGACGGCGGAGAGATCGGCCCCGGCCACTCGGTGACGGCCCTGTACGAGCTCCGGCTGCGCGGCGGGTCGTCGGGACAGCTGGCCACCGCCACCGTGCGCTGGCAGGATCCCGACACCCGCGACCCGGCGGAAGCCTCTCGCTCCCTCGCGGCGGGCGATCTGGCGAACTCGCCGTGGGAGGGGCCCACGCCGAGGTTCCAGGTCGACGTGGTGGCAGCGGGCTTCGCCGAGTATCTCCGCACCGGGGAGGGGATCGCCGGAGCCACGCCCGGTGATCTCGCCGCCCACGCCACCCGCCTGGCCGCCTCCACCGAGGACCGCGCGGTGACCGAGCTCGCCGAACTGATAGAGAAGGCCGCGTCGCTCCGATAGGCGTGCGTGGGCACTCCATGATCGAGTGGGCCGGCTCCTCGTGAGTCGGCCTCGTGGGCGGCCCGCGCCGGTTACGCCGGTTACAGGGTGAGGGGTGATCTCCTATACACTGGCGTGGTCGCCGGGTCAGGCCCGGAGGCGTCGACGAGGGGCTATGGCGCAGCTGGTAGCGCGCCTCCATGGCATGGAGGAGGTCTGGGGTTCGAATCCCCATAGCTCCACCTCTGATCGTTTCTGAGTCGGCTCAGTGACGGCCGACGAGATCCCGTCCGATCAAATGATCGGACGGGATCTCGTCGTTTCCGGGTCCCGCGATCGCCGGCCGGGCTTCGGATGAGCCGTGGAGCGGGAAATCATCGCGACGGCACGTGAGTGATTAAGGGACGGCGACGCTTCTTGGGTATTCCGTACGGCGTCGCCACCGGCTCGTTCCTGAAAATTTGTCCACGCTCTGAACTAATTCACGTGGCCCCGTGGCGGTTATGAAAGTTTCTTCGGGATTTCGTGCGCGGGCGAGGTCTGAGAGCGAACCGCAGGGGCCTCGACGACCGTCTCGAACGGTCGGCAATGGGATGACCTTCCCCTTCCGAGCAGCCAGAAGACGTCGAAGGCGGGCGTCGTGCGCCTTTGGTTGAGATGTGGTGTTTCCGGGCCGGGGGGATTGGTCGGATCCGGCCCGGAACGGATTCCTTGACTTAACGGGTTAAGTGAACTTGGCTCACCGAAACCATATGAATGACCTGGGGGTTCAGGGCGTTCGGCTCCGGTCCTGCGCCCAGTAGGGAGGCAAGAACATGATCTTGCGACAACGAGGACCGGCGATCCTCAGGAGCGCGGCGGGAATCCTCTGCCTGGCGGCGGGCCTGCTCGCGGCGCCGGCCTCCGCCGCGTCGGTCTCCGCGGCGCCCGGCTGCCAGGTCGCCTACTCGGTGGCCTCCCAGTGGGGCGACGGGTTCGGCGCGAGCGTCACGATCACCAATCTGGGAGATCCGCTCAACGGCTGGCAGTTGAAATGGTCGTTTACGGCCGGACAGAGTGTGACGCAGGGCTGGAACGCGACCTTCTCCCAGAGCGGCAGCACGGTGACAGCCGCGAACGTCGCCTACAACGGCGCTCTGGCGACCGGTGCCGCCACCACGATCGGCTTCAACGGCAGTTGGAGCGGATCCAACCCGGTGCCCACCTCCTTCACTCTCAACGGGGTCGCGTGCACCGGTTCGGTCACCAATCCGCCGTCGCCGAACCCCACCCCCACCCCCACTCCGACGCCTCCGCCGCCCAACACCACCGGTCTGGTCGGCTGGGCGACCCAGGGGGGAGGCACGACCGGTGGCGGCAGCGCGGCCGCCACCACGGTGACGAGCGCGTCGGCCCTGACGAGCGCCGCCTCGGGGACGGGCGCGGCCGTGATCCGGGTGTCGGGTACGATCTCCTGCTCGGGCATGCTGAGGATCGGCTCCAACAAGACGATCATCGGTAACTCCGGAGCGACGATCGTCGGCTGTGGCCTGAACGTCTCCAACGCGTCCAACGTGATCATCCGGAACCTGACCTTCAGGAACTGGGACGACGACGCGATCAACGTCCAGTACTCGACCCGGGTCTGGATCGACCACAACACGCTGTCCAACGGTTACGACGGCGCCATCGACATCAAGCGCGCCAGCGACTACGTCACCGTGTCGTGGAACCGCCTGTACAGCCATGACAAGGCCATGCTGCTCGGGCACAGCGACGACAACGGCTCCGAGGACAGGGGTCACCTGCGCGTGACCTACCACCACAACTGGCTCGACGGCACCAACCAGCGCAACCCCCGGGTGCGCTTCGGCAACCCCGTGCACGTCTACAACAACTACTACTCCAACGTCAGGGGATACGGGGTCGCCTCCACTCAGGGCGCCGGTGTGCTGGTCGAGGGCAACTACTTCGAGAACGTCCCCGACCCCTACCACCTGGGCGAGGCCGCGTCGGGCCCCGGCACCCTGGTGGCCCGCAACAACCATCTGACCGGTTCCGGCAGCGGGCAGCAGGGTGGTTCGGTGGCCTCCATCCCGTATTCCTACGGCCTTGATGGAGCGTCCGCCGTCAAGTCCATCGTCACCTCCGGTGCGGGAGCAGGAAAGATCAACCTCTGAACGGCCGTGAAGCCGATTTCCCGGGGTGTCATGCCCGCCCCGGACCGTGTCCTCGATCCGCAGGGCGGAGCCGGAGGGGGCACGGCCCGGGGCGGAAAAGAGAAAAAATCGAATACCGCTCACCGTCTTGACGCTCCCAATGGCGCTCCTTAGCATTCTTTCACCGATATCGGGAGCGAACCGATCGGCGACGACCCTCAATATGGCACTCGACCAGAAATTTGGTCGAGTGCCATATTGGTGTGTCTCGACGCCAACGTGGCGGGTGCGAAGGAGAGGGCTTGAACAAGCCGTTCGGCCGTGGCGGAAACCGTCGACGCGGCGGGTCGACTCGCCGGGACGACCACCTTCGGCAGGAACACACGCCGGGGAATACGCGCGGGATTTCATGCGGTTTTTTTGTGCGGTCCCCCGGTGAGGAGGACCGCGATGACCGGTAGTGGCCGGAGATGAATGACCTGAAAGTCCGCTTCTCCGGCTCCCGATCGGGCCGATGGCCCATAACGACCGGTCAGAGGAATGTGCTGGGCTGGATCAGCCCGGACCTGCCGGGGCCGGCCGACATCCTGTCGACGATGGTGCGGGTGCCCCGGGGAAGCACCATGGACGCGGTCGGTGCGGCGCTGGGCGCGCTGATCGGTCGCCAGGAGGCACTGCGGACCCTGCTGCGGGACGGTGAGCAGTTCGTGCGCGCGTCGGGGACGCTCATCGCCAAGGTGGTCGAGGCCACGGGCACTCACCAGGACTGGTTCCTGCCGGGCGGGGCTTTCGATCCCGCCGTCGACCTCCCGGTGAGGGCGACTGTGGTGACCCGATCGGGATCTCCGTTCCTGGTCGTCCTGCACGTGTCGCACGTGGCGGCGGACCTGTCGGCGATGACGATTCTGCGCGCCGAACTCGCCGCGCTGCTGGCGGATCGACCGCTTCCTCCCGCCACGCACCATCCCGCCGACCGTGCCACCTACGAGCTCACCCCGGCCGGGCGGCGCCAGCTGGAGGGGTCGACCGGATACTGGGCCCGTCAGCTGGCGGAAAGACCGTTGTGCTCGCTCGGTCTGCCCTTCCGCTTTCCCGACGCGCGCGGCCATCATCACGTGCTGCTGGGCTCCCAGGTCGCCGCGGAGGCGGTGGTCCAGGTCGCGGCGAAGACGGGCGCGCAGCCGTCGGCGGTGGTGATGGCCGCGTTCGCGGCGCTTCTGACAGGCTGGACCCAAGACCCGGAATGTCAGCTGCACTGTCTGTGCAGCAACCGTTTCTCCCCGGAGTCGCGTGACTACGTCGGAACGCTCGCCCAGGACACGATCATTCCTTTCAGTGCCTCGGCCTCGTTCCTCGGGTCGGTCCGGCGGACGAACGCCGCCGCCCTGACGGCTTACAGGTATGGCCGATACGACCCGGTCCGACTGGACGAGACGATGGGCGCGGCGGAACGGGCCCGCGGTATGCGCTGTCACCGCGACGTGGTCGTCAACAACACGAGCGGCCACGTTCATACGATCCTGCCGAGGGCCGGGGTGGAACCCGGCATGGGCGATCGCGTGTTCGGCGCCCCCGCGGAGTTCGACATCTACCGGCTGGACGGCAAGCTCGGCTGCGGGCTCGCTCTCGATGCCCGCCTGGCCACCGCCGACGAGACCGCAGGCATCCTCGGCGGAGTCGAACGGCTCATCGTCGCCGCCGCCGACGGCGACGTCGATCCGGCGGACTTCGGGATCCCCCCTGCGCAACGGGGGCCGGGCTGGGTGCGTGCCCGTTCGTGCTGGGTCGATCTCTCCGGTGTCCAGGCCGCGGTGGATCTCGCCCTCGGCCCCGGTGTCGCGCGGATCGAGGCCGTCGGCGACGGGCTGATCGCGCGGGTCGGGCGGGACACCGACCCCTCCGCCGCCGCCAGGGCGGTGGTCGAGGTGGTCCTGCGCGAGGGGCGCCACGGTGTCGTCGCCCCCGGCGACTACGTGCGGGCCGTCGGCTGAGGAAGACCGGCCATGAGCGTGTTCCCCGATGTTCTTCCCGGGGAGCACACCGCATGACCGGTCCTCCTCACCTGCCGGACCTGAGGGGTCAGTTGCCGGTGATCACGAAGGTCGTCCCCGGCTGTCGCACGATGTCGCCGGTGGCCGAGTTGGTTATGGTCACGTTCGTCAGCGTCGCGTTACCGCGAGCGCCGCTCATGGCGAGGATGCCGGCCCCGTTGTTGGACCTGTCGATCCTCACATTGGTGATCGCGACGTTCGGCATGTTGCCACCGCCCGTCTTGAACTGGATGCCGTCGTAGGTCGAGTCGCGGATCTCGGTGTCGCGGATGGTGACACCGGTGATGTCACCGCCCTGCGGGAACAACGTGATCGCCCCGAACTCCTGGTCCTCGTTCCAGAAGGCGCCACCCGTGCGGTAGAGCCCGTTGTTGGCGATCAACGTGGTCCCCGAGAAGGGCAGGGGGCTGTGGTCGGTCGCCAGCATGATGCCCGGGTAGTTCATGGTGTCGTAGATCAGGTTGTTCTCGATCGAGTTGTTGTAACCGCCGTAGACCGCGATGCCGTTCGCCCGCCAGGGCAGCTGGATGGTGTTGTTGACGAAGTGGTTGTCGTGCGTGTTGTCGACGACCCGGTCCTTCACCGCCTGGTTGGCCCAGATCGCGAGGGCGTCGTCGCCGGTGTTGCGGAACGAGGAGTTGAACACTCGCGAGTTCCGTGTGCCGTTGGTGAAGTTGATGCCGTCGGCGTAGGTGTTGCGGATGCGCATGCCGCTGAACAGCAGGTTGTCGCCCGGCCCCCACAGGGCGGGGATGTTGTCGTAGTCGCGGCCGACCCAGGCGCCCACGTTGGCGTGCTCGATCCACACGTTTGTGATCTTGGTGTTCTCGCCGAACCGGCCGTTCAGGCCCACCCCGCCCTCGTCGTTGCCGTCTCCGCCGCGAATGCGGCCGGATCCGAAGATGGCGATGTCGGAGATCTGGGTGTTGCTGTCGATGTCGAAGCCGAAGTTGCCCTCGTGCGGGTGGTTGATGCCGCCCACCACGTCCTGCGGTTCGGTCAGGGTGTACAGCTGGGAGTGCCACATGCCCGCGCCGCGGATCGTGACGTTCTTGATGCCCACCTGGTTCCACTGCCCACGGTTCAGCGGGTCGTCGGTGAGGATCTTCTGCTCCTGCCGCCACTGTCCCGCCGGGATCCACACGCAGCCGATGACGCCGTTCTGGTCGTCGGTCACCGCCCGCTGGATGGCGGCCGTGTCGTCGAGCCCGTCGTTGGGCACCGCGCCGTAGTCGGTGATCGAGGTGCATTCGGCCGGTCGGCTCGCCGGAGGCGCCACCTGCTCCAGGTCGATCAGGTCGATGACGTAGAACGCGGCCGTGTCGGTCGCGTCACGCTGCAACCGGAATTTGGTGCCGGCCGGGTAGGTCTGCGAGAGCAGCGCGTGCGACTCGTCGAACAACCGCCGGGCGTCGGCCTGGGGGGTGTTCGACAGTGACTCGGGGCCGTCGGTGTTCCCGTACAGCCAGCTGTGGCGTGAGGAGAGGGTGAGCTTCCTGGAGAAGGTGCCGTTGACGTAGAGGCTGATGGTCGCCTCGATGCCGCCGCCGCCCGGTGCGTCGGGGATGGAGTTGCGGACCACGATCGAGTTGGAGGGGTTGGTCGAGGTGAACTCGACGAACTGACCCGTGCTGTTCAGCCGTACCGACTTGCGGCCCGAGGACTCGGTGGCGAAGTTGGTGTGCCCGAAGGTGCGCAGCGGGTCGGTCTCCAGCAGGGTGCCCTGGTAGTCGGCGGATTCGGCCTCGTACTCGACCCATGGGACGGCCGCACCGCGCCCGACCACGATCGACAGCGAGAACGTGTTGTTGTTCTCGTTGGTCTCGGCGACGGCGTTGGTCGCGTCGGCGGTCGCGGTGACGGTGGCGCCGCCGGCGGTGGCGGTCCAGCTGCCGTTCACGGCCACGTTGACCGTCGCGCCCGCGGCGATCGACGCGGTGTTGGCGTTGAGCGTGGTGCCTCCCACCGTCACCCGGGTGACCGTGGTCGCGCCCGTCGCGGTGGTTCCCCGGTTCTTCACCGCCACGGTGAACGTGACCGGCGCTCCGACGGCCGGGTTCGGCGGGTTGGAGGTGACGCCGAGCACCTGCAGGTCGGGCCCGGGAGCCTGCGAGACCACCAGCGGCGACGACGCGGTGAGGGTGTTGTTGTCCTCGTTCTGCTCGAAGACCGAGTTGTCCGGATCCACCCTGGCGTTGACCGTGTAACTTCCCTCGCCGCGGGTGCCGATGTCGTGGGTCACCGTGGCGGTGCCGTTGACGGGGAGGGCGGGGACGGCGACGGTCGCGACCGGGGTGCCGTCGAGGTTGAGGTTCACGCTGTCGGCAGGGGAGGGCGCGGTGCCCACGTTCCTGACCGTGGCCGACAGGGTGATCGCGCTGGTCTCGTTCGGGGACGCCGGGGTCCACGAGAGGTTCGTGACCGTGAGGTCGGGGTTCGGCGCGGGGACGCCGAAGATCTGGAACTCGGCGACCTGCCCGCCGGGCGCGCCGCTGTTGGCGGTGAACCTCAGCTGGACGTCGGCGACGGTGGCGTTGAGGGGGATCGTCACCGAGTTGCCGGAGGCCGGGTTGAAGGTGTGGTTCTGCGCGGAGACCAGGCTGGTGTAGCCCGTGGCGTTCTGCTCGCGGCCCAGGATCTGGATGTTCTGCGTGCGGGTCCCCCACGCGGAGTCGGGGTTGAGCTTCAGCACCACCGAGCTGACGTTCGCGTTGGCGCCGAGCTTGGCGGTGAGCGTGTTCGGGAACGCGCCGGAGTCGGCCTCCCAGTAGGTGGCGAGGTTGTTGTCGTTCGCGTTCGCGGCGACGAACGAGTGCACGTGGCCGGACTCGGCCATCTCCTTGCCGATCGCCAGGTTGGATCCCGGGGTGCCGGTGCCCTCGCGGGTCACGGAGTTGCTGTTGGCCGACTGGTTGCCCGCCGCGTCCTTGGCCCGCACGAAGTACGTCACGGTCGCCGACGCCGGCTGGTTGTCGGTGTAGGTCAGTACGTTGCCGACGCTGCCCCGCAGTTGGTTGTCGGCGTAGACGTCGTATCCGGTGACGCCCACGTTGTCGGTGGAGGCGTTCCAGGTCAGCCTGATCTGGCCGGTGGCCGGCTGGGTGAAGGCGAGGTTGCCGGGGGCCGTCGGGCGCTGGGTGTCGCCGCCGCCGGCGGTGCCGTAGATCTCGAATTCGGAGATCTGCGCTGCGGGCCAGCCGGTGTTCGCGGTGATGGCGACGCGCCAGTACCGGTGGGTCGCGGCACCGAAGTCGATCGTGACCGTGTTGCCGGTCGCCGGGTTGAACGTGTGGTTCGCCGAGGCCACGACCGTGCTGAAGGTGTTGCCGTCGGCGCCGCCCTGGATCGAGAGCGTCTGGGTACGGGTCTGCCAGGCGGCCGCGGGGGGCACCTTCAGCACGATCCGGTCGACGCTCGTGGCGGTGCCGAGGTCGATTCGCGCCCACTGCGGGAAGCTGTTGTTGGGACTCTCCCAGTAGGTGTCCGGGTTTCCGTCGTTGACGGCGGACACCGGGTAGCCGCCCGTGGAGCCGCTCGCCAGGGTCGCCTTGCCCGGCGACAGATTGGGGCCGGCCGCGGCGGAGGCCGGGACGACCGACCCCACGACGAGGAGTAAGCCGGTGACGACCATGGTCGCCACCCGTCGTAACGGTCTGTGCAGCATTCTCATTCGCCTTCTTCTTCTCTCGTCGGGCACGGCGGGGCCGAGGCGTGAAGGTGGGACCTTCACCGCACACGTAATGGGGGGCAGGTGCACGACGCGGTGCATCCCTGGAGAGTTGCGATGAGTAGCAAGAAAACGAACAGTGCTTTGCAATATTCTTGCGCGGTGTTGGCCAAAGGTTACATACGTGCTACGGGCGCGTCAACGGCGGGGAAGCGGCTTTCTCGATTGGCTCGACGCGAGCTGTGACATGCCACCAAAACCGGCAAACCGGTGGTGAACGCCGGTCGCGCGCCGGGTGCGAAGCCGGCGCGCGAGGGGGGCGTTCTCAGCCCAGCTCGTAGTCGAGGTGGAAGGAGTGGGCGCCGCCGTCGTTGACGATCTGGCCGCCGCCCCGGATGCCCAGCAGCTCGCCGGTGCCGGAGTCGGGAAGGATCGTCCAGCTCAGCCCCGCCTCCCCGGCCGTGTGGTGGAGCACGAAGGTGCCCTCACGGCCGTGCGCGGTGCCGGTGAAGCGTTCGAAGCCCGCGTAGGCCGCCGATGTCTCGACCCGCGGGATCGCGGTGATGATGTCGGCGGTGCTGGTGCCGACCAGGTCACCGTCGAAGGTCTTGGTGAGGTGCACGTGGGTGAGCGTCGCCCCCTCGGCCTCGTCGTAGGTCTGCGGCTCCCAGCTGTCGATGGTGAAGGTTCCTGTGGCGCGAGGCATGTGTGCTCCCATGTGGGGTTCCGGATCTCGCGCCAATCCTGGCGACCGTACCTGACGCCTGATGTCAGGTACGGCTCCGCGTGGCATCCGCTATGAGAGCTGCCATTTGTCCATGTTCCAGGTGATGGTCGACTGCGCGGGGTTGGGGACGACGTTCTGGAGCGTCTCGTCCCAGGCGCTGAGTCCCGGATGCTGGAAGAGCGGGATGGTGGCCAGGTCGCTCCAGAGCCTCTTCTCGATCTCACCGATGATCGGGTTCTGGGCCTCCAGGTCCACCGTCGAGTTCAGCTTCGCGATGAGGCGGTCCACCTGCTCGCTGGAGTAACAGCCGTTGTTGCTCCCCTTGTTCTGGGCGTCGCACTTTCCCGGCGAGGTGAAGTTGGAGGCCCAGCCGCTGACCAGGGTGGAGCCCGACCAGGCGAACAGGGCCACGTCGTAGCCGTTGTTCGGCAGCACGTTGTCGAGGAAGTCCTCGGAACCCTTGTCGACGACCTTGAAACCGGCCTTGTCGCAGGCCTCGATGATGAGCTGGACCGCCGCGGTACGGCGCGGGTTCGGGGTCTGGTAACCGATGCTCACCTCAAGGCCCGTCTTGCCGGCCTTGCGTAGCAGCGCCCTGGCGCCCGCGATGTCCTGTCGCTCGTACAGGCCCGCGCTGCCGCTGGCCGCGACCACCGCCGCGCTGTTGGCCTGGAAGGGGGCCACGGTGCGGACCTCGAGGGGCTTGGCGGCGGGCGCGACGGGGCCGATCAGGGTGTTGACGATGAGCTGCCTGGGTACGCACCTGGCGAACGCCTCACGCAGCCTCCTGTCCCTGAACGGGCTGGAGTCGAAGTTGAAGTCCAGATGCTCGTAGGTGTACTTCTCGAAGACGCCGACCTTCACGCCCCGCAGCGACTGCAGTTGCCTGAGCACGTCGGGCCCCGGCTGGGGCTCGACGATCTGGACCTCGCGGTTCTGCAGCGCCTGGGCCTGCTCGTCGAGGGTGATGAAGCGCTCGACGATCGTCGGGGTCGCGGCGGGGGTGCCCCACCACCTGTCGTTGGCGACGAGGGTGAGCCGCTGTCCGGCGTCCAGTCTGGAGAGCTTGTACGGCCCCGAGGACGGGATCAGCTCGGCGTCGGGCAGCCTGCCCTCGGAGACCCAGCCGTCGTTGAAGAACCTGATGCCCTTCTCCAGCTTCTGCGAGTCGGCCCCTCTGACCGCCGCGATGAACTCCTCCTCCGACAGGCCGTCCTGCTTGGCGACCACGTGGGCGGGCATCATCTCGGTCGCGCCGGGTCCTCCGGCCACCCAGTCCGCGAACGGCTTGTCGTAGACCAGGGTGAACTCCCTGCCGCCCTTCTCGCAGTCGGGGATCCGAGTGTCCCGAAGGCCGGTGGTGTCGGCGGAGGCGAAGCCCTTGACCTTGCCGGACCGGAAGGCCCACCACAGCATGACGTCGTCGCAGTCGATCGGGGTGCCGTCCGACCAGACCGCCTTGTCGTTGATGGTGTACTTGACGCTCAGCGGGTCGTCGGAGATCTTCTCGTACGTCCCGAAGTCCTTGTCGGGGGTGATCGCGCCCTTCTCGCCGTAGAACCAGAAGCCCGTCAGCACCCGCTGCAGCGGGGCGGCGTTGCGCGTGGCGTTCTCCCCGGTGGTGTTGTTGTTGTAGGAGTGGAACTCCTGCTCGTAGGCGTAGGTGATGGTCTCTCTCGGTGGACCCGACTCCGAGGCCGTGGGATCGTCCGCCGTGCCGTCGTCGGCGCAGGCGCCCAGCAGAAGTGAGCCGGCCGCGAGCAGCGCGAGAAACCCTCCCGGCCTTCGTGCGTGGAACACGGCACCACCCCTTCGATCGCCCGGTCCCCGGCAAGGCCCCCGTGCCGGTCGAGCATCGTCACCTCTCGCGACCGGGCGAGACCCGGACGGGCATCGTGCCCGCTCCGCGACCATGCCGAGTGCGAAACCCTCAGGTCAGGAGAATAGGAAAAACGTAACCTTTGAGCGAATTCACCCAAAATGTGAGATGGAGATCTTGTGGGTTCGCGTCACGGGTGTATCCGTGAACGGGAAGGCTCTCTGGCCTGATTCTTGCGATTATTGGCACTCGGGCCACTCGCTGGGCGAGATGCCGCCCCACGATTATGGGGCCCATGACAACGACACTTCGGGCGCCCAACCGCGGACTCCACCGCGCCTGGATCGTGGCGGGAGTCGCGTTCGTGGCCATCCTCGGCGCGGCGGGGTTCCGGGCTACGCCCGGGGTGCTGATCACACCGCTGCAGGAGGAGTTCGGCTGGTCCCGGGGCACGATCTCGCTGGCCGTCTCGGTCAACCTCATGCTCTACGGGCTGACCGCGCCCTTCGCCGCCGCACTCATGGACCGCTTCGGCATGCGCAGGGTGGTGACGTACGCCCTGCTGCTGGTCGCCGCGGGCAGCGGGTTCACCATCCTGATGAACGCCCCCTGGCAGCTCATCCTCTGCTGGGGCATCCTGGTCGGGCTCGGCACCGGCTCGATGGCCCTGGTCTTCGCCGCCACCCTCACCGAACGCTGGTTCGTTCGCCACCGCGGCCTCGTCACCGGCGTGCTGACAGCGGGCGGGGCCACCGGGCAACTCGTCTTCCTGCCCGTCCTCGCCCATCTGGCGGCGGACAGGGGGTGGCGGTCGGCGGCCGTCACGGTCGCCGTCGCCGCCCTCGCCGTGGTCCCCCTGGTCTGGTTCCTGCTGCGCGACCGGCCGGAGGAGGTGGGCACCACCGCTCTGGGCGCCGATCCCGCCGCACCCCCCGCCGTTCGGCCGGCACGGGTGGGAGGCGCCGCCTCACGCGCACTCGGCGTGCTGTGGAGCGCGGCGCGTACGCGGCCCTTCTGGCTGCTCGCCGGAGGCTTCGCGATCTGCGGAATGAGCACCAACGGCCTGGTGGGCACCCACTTCATCCCCGCCGCCCACGACCACGGCATGGCCGAACCGGTGGCAGCGGGACTGCTCGCCCTGGTCGGGATCTTCGACGTGGTCGGGACCGTCGCGTCCGGCTGGCTGAGCGACAGGGTCGACTCGCGCATCCTCCTCGGCGCCTACTACGGGCTGCGCGGCCTGTCGCTGATGGCCCTGCCCAGCCTGTTCGGAGCCACCGCCGAGCCGAGCATGCTCGTCTTCATCATCTTCTACGGCCTCGACTGGGTGGCCACGGTCCCGCCCACGGTCGCCCTGTGCCGCCAGATCTACGGTCCGGAGGGGTCCGTGGTGTTCGGCTGGGTCTTCGCCTCCCACCAGGTCGGTGCCGCGATCGCGGCGGTCGCCGCGGGGGTCACCCGTGACCACTTCGGCGCCTACGACCTCGCCTGGTACGCCGCGGGCCTCCTCTGCCTCGCCGCCGCCGTCATGTCGATCGCCATCACCAGGAAGTCGTCCCTCGGCGGGGAGTCCACCGCGGGGAAGCAGGCATCCTTGAAGGCGTGAGAGAACGAGGCGGGCGAACCGCGGGAGACGGAACCGGATCGGACGCGCGGTGGCCGGGGAGGATCGCATGACCGGCGCCGGGGACGACGCGACAGGGGCGACGGGCGGGACGAGCGGCGGGGACGGCGGAGACGCTGATCGGGACAGGAGGGTCCTCCCGCTGGTGGTGCGCATCGAACGCTCCGCGCCGCCCGAGCGGACCGACGCCCTGGAGGCGGCGGCACTGGCCGTGCTGGCGCTGCTCGACGACCCGCGCGCCCTCGACGGCGGCGAGTGGGCCGAGGCGGTACGCGTCTGGGACGGCAGCCGGTTCAGGAAGGTCGTCCGGCGAGCGCGCGGGGCGGAGTGGCGCAGGGTGCTCGACCTGCCCGGTGTCACCGTCACCTCGGGCACCGCCGAGGTCCGCGTCCACCCGCCGGTCCCACTGGACGGCTGGCCCAAGGACCTCTCCAGGCTCCAGGTCTCCGGTACCGAACTCACCGACTCCTCCGAGCCCGGACCACCGGGAGACGTGGTGCTCTGGCTCAACCCGGGGCTGACGATGTCGGCGGGCAAGGCCATGGCCCAGGCGGGACACGCCGCCCAGCTCGCCTGGCAGGCGAGCACGGACGACGCCAGGAGGGCCTGGCGGGAAAAGGGGCTGGCGGTCTCCGTGCGCACCGCCGATCCCGCCGCGTGGGCCGGGCTCGTCGCCTCGGGCCTGCCGGTGGTGAGGGACGCCGGATTCACCGAGATCGAGCCCGGCTCCCGTACGGTCGTCGCGGACGCCCCTTGGCTGCGCGAGGGCGGCCGGTGACTCCTTCGGGGAGTTCGATTCCCGGACGGCGGGTCGCCCGCGGCCGGTGAGGGGCCCGGGGCCGGCGCGCACGATCGGCAGGTCGGTGTGCGGCTCCCGCCTCGCGGGAGGAGACATCGGAGGTGAGCCCGGCCCCGCATTCCACGAACATTCCGTATTCGTCGCGGAGCGTTTCCCCCGGGGACGAGAAAGGTACTCGTTCCCGAAGTGTGATGGGGATCCCGCACGGGAAAACCGGATTTGTCGTACGCTCCCGATCGTGCTCGATGGGTTGGGTGGGACTCAGGGGACCCGGGAGACGGGTCCCGCGCCGACATACGTGACCGCCGAGGCGGCCACGTCGGAGATGCCGAAAATCGTGGCGGAGAGTCCCCCGAAGCTACCGGATTCCCCGGTGAAACGGTCCCGCATCGGCGACCTGCCGATGCGCGTGATCTACCGAATCCTGGCCGTGGGCGTCGCGGTGATCGTGGCCGCGGTCGCGACGGTGGTCGGCTTCGTCTCCTCGGGCTCCTCAGATCAACCGGGCGAGGGAAAGACGGGGCAGATCGCCGCGCCATCTGCCGCGCCACCCTCGCCCGGTTCAGTCTCGGCGGAGCCGTCCACGCAGGCATCCGCCGTGTCGGCGTCCCCCTCGGACACCACCTCCGCCACCCCGTCCGCGTCGGCGACCCCCTCGGGAAGCCCGAGTCCTTCCGAGACGGCCGCCCCCGCCTCGGTGTCCGACGGCTTCGAGCCGGCGCCCGACCGCAGCGCCGTCATCGCGGCCCTCACCGACCCCCGAGTGCCCGACCTGCCGCGCGACAAGCGGCTCGCCCGCCTCTCGGGCAAGGCGGCCAAGGGCAAGCGCCGCGTCCAGGACGAAAAATCGGGCGTGTCGCTGGTCCGCCTGGGCAAGCCCTGGAAGGTCTTCGGCGCGTCGCCGTTCGCCACCAAGCAGGTGCTGCCGAAGGCGAAGGGGGCCGGCCACCGGGCGATGGTCGTGAGCTGCCCGGTGCCGATCCTGGTGCAACGGGAGTCCAAGGACACCGCGCTGCTGGCCGCCCGGTGGACGCTCAACCACCACCCCAAGGGCGGCAAGATCACCTGGACCGCCTCGCAACCGATCAAGAACGGCTGGCTGCTCGCCTACCGGGTGAAGTACAAGCTGAAGGGCAAGACGCGCTTCTCCATGGCCGCCGTCGCCGTGACCGAGATCTCCGGTGCCAAGCCCGCGATGCTTTTCGCCACGATTCCCGACACCCAGCGCAAGTACTGGCGCGCCATCAACACCGCGGTCTCCTCCCTTCGAGTGAAATAGCGCCACCCGAGTCCGTGGCGAGAGGACGGGGAGAGCCGCGCTAGGCTCGGTCGCCGTGACCCAGATCGTCCTCGCCTCCGCCTCTCCCGCCCGCCTCGCCCTGCTCCGCAGCGCCGGACTCGATCCCAAAGTGATCGTCAGCGGCGTGGACGAGGACGCCATCACCGCCGACAGCCCGAGCGAGCTCTGCCTCACGCTGGCCCGCGCGAAGGCGGCCGTGGTCGCCCGCGGTCTGAGCGGCGGGCTGGTCATCGGCTGCGACTCGATCCTCGAACTCGACGGCCGTGCCTACGGCAAGCCGTCCTCGCCCGAGGAGGCCGTGGCCCGCTGGCGCGACATGCGCGGCCGTGAGGGACGACTGCTCACCGGCCACTGCGTCATCAACGTCGCGGACGGGCGCGAGGCGGCGGAGGTGGGCGCGACGGTGGTGCGCTTCGGCACCGCCGGAGACGACGAGATCGCCGCCTATGTCGCCACCGGCGAGCCTCTCCACGTCGCGGGCGCCTTCACCCTGGACGGCCGCGGCGGCTGGTTCGTCGACGGCATCGACGGCGACCACGGCAACGTCCTGGGCATCTCCCTGCCCCTGCTCCGCCGCCTCCTGGGCACCCTCGGGGTCTCCGTTCCCGGCCTCTGGCAGCGTCCCTGACGCCGCGGCTTCTTTTCCCGGGATCTCTGCCGTTCGCGGTATTGTCGGCTGTCCTCCCAAGGGGAGCCGATCCCGATAATCTTCCGCCATGGGTCATTTCCGCTCCTTTCTGGACGGCATCGGGTTCTTCTTCCAGGGACTGCGCTGGGTCACGCGAAACCCGCGCTGGTGGCTGTTCGGGTTGATCCCGGCGCTGATCGCGTTCGCCCTCTACGCGACCGGCCTCTACTTTCTCGGCACGAACGCGCTGGACCTCGCCGCGTGGGGCACACCGTTCGCCGACGGATGGGGCGAGGCGGCGCGGACCGCACTGCGAGGGCTGGTCGGTCTGGCGATCTTCGTCGCCGGGTTGATCCTGTCGGTGGTGACCTTCACGGCGATCACCCTGATCCTGGGCGACCCCTTCTACGAGAAGCTCTCCGAGAAGGTGGAGGAGACCTACGGGGAGGTGCCGACCGGCCACGACCTTCCGCTGTGGAAGTCGATCCCCCGATCCATCAGGGACAGCGTGATCACCCTCGGATGGCTGTTGCTGTTCACGATCCCGCTCTTCTTCCTCGGGTTCGTGCCGGTGATCGGGCAGACGGTGGTGCCGGTTCTGGGCGCCCTGGTCTCCGGGTTCTTCCTCACGGTCGAGCTGACCACCCTGGCCCTCGAGCGCAGAGGACTGGTGCGCAAGAGCAGATTCGGCCTGCTCAGGGGTAACAAGGCCCCCGCGCTCGGCTTCGGGGTCCTGCTCTTCCTGCTCTTCCTCATCCCGTTCGTCGCGGTGGTCGCGATGCCCGCCGCGGTGGCCGGTGCGGCCATCATGGTCCGCACCCGTCTGGCGCCGGCCGTCCTCCCTGAGGGAAGGACGGCCGAGGGCCCACGCGTCGACAGGGGTGTCTGAGGGGGCGGCCGGGAAGAGAGTCACCGGGCCTTCGGCGCGTCCCCTTCAGGTGCCGGAGGATGCTCCTGTGGTTCGTCAAGCGGCAGAAGTCAGATCTTCTTGGCCGGCTGGGGAGGTAGGAGCGCGTAGATCTCTCGGGCGATGTAGCGCTTCAGGCAGCGGATGATCTCTTTCTTGTCCTTGCCTTCTTTGGTGCGGCGTTGTAGGTGGTCGCGAGTGCGTGGGTCGGTGGCCGTCCGGCTGTGGACGGCCGCGGGCTCTGTCCACAGAACTCCGTTCGGGGCGCGAACGGCGGCACGGTTCCGGCGAGGCTTCCCGGCATGACATCAGACCACCCGGCCTCGCCCGAGTTCTCAGCGTCCTCCTTCCCCCGGTTCCCGACCTCGTCGAACGAGTCCTCGGCCTCGTTCGAAGCGCCCTCTTCCTCGTCTGCGCTCTCGGCCGAGTCCTCCTTGTCCTCCCTGTCCTCCTTTCCCCACTCCCCACCATCCCCGCTCGCCTCGGCGCCCCGGCTCCTGCTCGGTTCCACCGAAGACGTGCTGGGGGCCGTTCCCTACCTGCTGGGGTTCCACCCCACCGACAGCCTGGTCGTCATCGGACTCACGGGCAGTCCGCCCAGGATCAGGCTGCACCTCACCGTCCGCTGGGATCTGCCCCTGGGCTCCGGCGGTCTCGGCCAGATCGTCCCGCTCTTCGGAAAGGAGGGCGTCGCCCAGGTCATCCTGGTGGGCTACGGTCCCGGCCCGCTGGTGACCCCGGCCGTCGACGAGGCCGTGGCGCTGTTCCGCCGGAGCGATCTCGTCGTCGTCGACGCGCTCCGGGTGGAAGGCGGTCGCTACTGGTCGTACGAGTGCGCGCGGACCGACTGCTGCCCGGCCGACGGCGTGCCGTACGAGCGGCGGGCCGACGCGGTCGCGGCCGAGGCGGTCCTGCACGGGCTGGTCGCCCTGCCGGACAGGCAGACCCTGGAGCGCTCGCTCGACCCGGTCACCGGGCCCGCGCGGCAGGCGATGAGCGAGGCGACGGACCGTCTCACGGCGGAGCTTCGCGACAGGCTCGCCAGATGCCGCGACGCCGACGGGTTCGCGGCGGAGTTCGTCGCGGACGGCATGGCCAGGGTTCGCGAGGCGATCGTCACCTACGCCTCGGGAGGGCGGCTCGGCGAGGAGCAGGCGGCCAGGCTGGGGATCGACCTGGCGGTGATCAGGATCCGTGACGAGGCATGGGCGCTGGTCGGTGAGGAGAGTCACGAGGCGCACCTCAGGCTCTGGCACGACCTCACCCGGAGGCTCGAGCCGCGGTTCGTGCCTCCGGCGGCCTCGTTGCTCGGCCTGGTCGCCTGGCAGCGGGGAGACTCCGCGCTGGCGGGCATCGCCCTCACCCGGGCGCACGAGGCCAACCCCGGTTACTCGATGGCCCACCTGCTCGCGCACGCGATCCACCATCTTGTCCCACCGCACGCGCTCAACGGCCGGATGCCCAGCCCCGAGGAGCTCGACCGGGAGATGGGCACTCCCCGGATGGCCTGGCTGCTTCCGATGGCCGCGCTACTGGAGAAACCCGGCGGCCCCGCATCCGAGGGGGCCGCTACGGGGGCGCGTCACTGATGCTTCAGCTCACCGGTCTGGGGGACCCAGGGAACACTCGGCCGTCCCCCCACGAGACGCTGAAGCACACCGACCCCCGCTCCCGCCGCTCCCACGAAAGTGACCAGGAGATGGACGGCGCCGAAGTAGAGGCCGAAGAGGAGACCTCGGCGGGCGAACACCCGCCGGTAGGTGCTGCCGTCGAGGACCACGGCGGCGGCGACGAGGAGCGGCGACACGAGGGCGCCGACGGGACCGACCAGCAGTGGCAGCGAGATCGCCGGTACGGCGGCGACCAGCAGGACACCGCCGAACGCGCGCGGTACGGAGTCACCGGGCGTCTCGCCCCGGGTCCATTCCCGGGCGCTCACCCGTGCGCGCCGGAACACCTTCTTCAGGATCACCCGCAGCGTGGAGTCGTGGTCGGCCCGGCCGCGGACGGCGTCGGTGATGCGCACCCCGTAGTTCTTCCGCATCAGCCGGGAGCGGTAGTCCGCGGACACCGTGTCGCTCAGATGGGGGTTGAAGGGGCCGATCTCCTTGAACACCTCGGTCGGCACGGCGAGCACGGCGGCGTGCAGCTCAAGGGTCGGGCGGTCGGTCGGCATCCACCAGTGATACATCTGCAGCGCGCGATACTGCGCGGCGAGGCTGCTGGCCGCGAGCGGCTCGGGGTGGAGGATGCCGCCCAGGGCACCAAGCCCGGGCTCGGATCCGAGGATGTCCACCGCGTTCTCGACGCTGTCCGGGTCGAGTGCTATGTCGCCGTCCTGGAAGAGCAGGATCTCGCCGTGGGCGTGCTCCGCGCCGAGGTTGCGCGCGGTCGACGCCCCGCTGTTGACCTCGGTGCGCAGCACGGTGACGCCCATCGACCTGGCCACCTCCGCCGCGTCCTCGGTGCCGCAGTCGTCCACCACGATGACCTCGATGGGCGAGTAGGTCTGCTCCTTTATCGCACGTAGGCACAGGCGTAGCACGTGGGATCGGTTGAAGCTGGGGATGATGACCGAGACTAGCGGGCGTTCTCGATTCATGGGTCGCTCCATTGGCTGAAGGCCGCTCTTTCCGAACCGCGGGGTGTTGGCCGATGATCAGGGCGGGCTGCCCCGGTGGGTTCTCGGTCGACCGGCCGTGGCTCGTCGCCAGGCATCGGACCACCCTGTTTCCGGCTGTTTCCGGCTTGCTTCCGTTCCACGCTAGCCGCGACGGCTTGTCTCATTCTTGTCGTCCGGTTCGCCGCGTCGTACGGTTCTCTTTCCGCGCGGCCTGTGCGGCGGCCCGCGTGGTCCGCGTCGAGGTTGATTCTGCGGGCGCGGACGACAAGGAAGCGACAAGAACCGGTCAGTACGTTGAGGTACCGCTGGAAGTGATCGCGGATCTTCAATGGCTGTCGCCGGCCTGACCTACGTGCCGAGGTGGTGTGCTGATGGGCGACCGGGACATCTTGACCGAGGATCAGCCCACGGAGGTCCCCCCGGAGAAGCCGGCCGGCCGGTGGGCTCGCCTCGGTCGGTTCATCCGGCCGCGGCGACGCTGGTGCCTGGGCACCCGGCTGGTGGTGACCGCCACCACGGGGTGGCTGCTGTTCGTGGTCGTGCATCTGCTGGTGAGCGGCCGCACCTCGCTGTGGGCCCCGCTCGACCTGATGCCGCCGTTCATGTTCGTGGCGGTGCCGGTTCTGGTGCTGGTGGTGGCGCCGCTGGCGCGCCCGGTCCGCTGGCGGGTCATCTCGGTGCTGGTGTTCACCCTGGTGCTCGGCGCGGGACGGAGCGGGATCAACGTGGCGACCCTCTGGTACACCCCACCGCCCGCACCGCCCGGGGCGATCACCGTGGTCACCTGGAACACCGAGTTCTGGGACCAGGATTGGCGCACCTCCGACGGAAACCGCTATTCCCCCGACTTCTACGACTACCTGCGCGAGATGGACGCGGACGTCTACCTGCTCTCGGAGTATCTGTACGTCGACACCTCGGCGGGGGACATGATGACGTCGAAGTGGACCGCCGACATGGCACTCCGCATCGACAAACTGCCGGAGCTGCGGCGCGAGTTCCCCGGATACCAGGTCGCGACGTCCGGGGAGCTGATCACGCTCTCCCGGCTCCCCATCGTCGGGGAGCGCGGGCTCGACATCACGCGATGGCTGCCCGACGACCAGAAGGCGGTGCCGGAGGTGATGCGGGACTGGCCGACCTCCTACACGGTCGAGACGCTGCGCACCGACATCCAGGTGAACGGCACGGTCGTCTCCTTCTACAACACGCAGATCAACCAGCCTCCGATTGAGTGGCGGCTGTACGACGGCGAGGCCCGTGACTCCAACCAGTACGCCCACAGCCGGCGGGAGGCGAGCTATCGGGCGCTTCGCGCGGACATCGAGGCCAACGACCATCCGGTGATGCTCGGCGGCGATCTGAACACCACCCCGGCGATGGGGATGCTCCGGCTGCTGCCGGAGAAGCTGGTCGATCACACCCGGGCGCTGCCGTCCCTCTACCCGGTCACCTACCTCGCGGGAGTCGGCGAACTCTGGCGGATCGACTGGGTGCTCACCACGCCGGACCTCCTCGTGCACCGCTACGAGATGCCCGGATCGGCCGGACTGTCCGACCACCGCCCTCAACAAACGGTTCTATCGGTTGGCCACTGAGCCGCAGAAGGAGTTCAGATGACGGAACCGGCGACGGCGCGGCCCGAGGACGTCGCGGTCATCGTGCCGAACTACAACAAGAAGAAGACCCTCCGAGCCTGCCTGGAGGCGGTCTACGCGCAGACCCACCCCCCGGCCGAGGTGATCGTGGTCGACGATCGCAGCACGGACGGCTCGTTGGAGATCGCGCGGGAGTTCCCGTGCACGATCATCGAACTGCCGAGCAACCGGGGGCCCTCGGCGGCGCGCAACGCCGGGGTGGACGCCAGCGGCTCGCCCCTGCTCTTCTTCGTGGACTCCGACACGGCGCTGGCTCCGGACGCCGTACAGAACGCGGTGCGCGCCTATCGGGACACGCCCGACTGCGGCATGGTCCAGGGGATCTACGACAAGGAGCCGCTCTTCGACGACGGCCCGGTGGAGCGCTACCGCGTCTTCTCCGAGCACTTCGACCGCCAGCGGGCGGTGTCCACGTTCCTGTCCAACTCGCTGATCCCGCGCACGGTCTTCCGCGAGGCGGGCGGGCTGGACGAGCGGTTGCGCGACGGTGAGGACTTCGAGTTCGGCAACCGGGTGCCGTCCAAGTACCGGCTGGTGGTGACCGCGACCGTGGTCACCAGGGCGGACGATGTCGACCGGTTCTGGGAGTGCATGTGGGAGCGGTTCGTCAGGGCCAGCACCCTGCCGGTGATCATGTTGAGGGCACGGCGGCTGTACGACGACGACACGATCGGATTCCGGCTGGACATGATCGGGCCGGAACCGCGCACCCGCCGCCTGCCGCCACGGATCTCCTCCGTCTCGGCGGCGCTGAGCCTGTTCACGCTGCCGTTCGTCCTCCTCGCGCCGTGGCTGCTCCTGGTGCTCGCGCTGCTGCTGGCGGCGTTCGTGACGGTGAACCGTGACTTCCTCCGATACTCCTACCGCTACCGGGGCGCGGGCTTCGCGCTGCTCATGGCCTCGATGCAGTTCTGCTATCACACGGCGTTCTTCCTCGGAGCCGGCGCGGGGCTGCCACGGCTCGTCTTCGAGCTGCTCCGCCGCCAGGGGCACCCGGCCAAGACCGGCCTGACCACGGTCTCCTCGGCCGGTGCGCCCGAGTGAGCGTGATCCGGTCGTGGCGCCCGTCGTGGCGTCCGCCTCGCGCACTCGTGCGCGCCTTGATGGCGGCGTTCGCCCTGGTCCTGGTGGGCGCGGTGGCGACGGCACTGGCCGGGCAGGACTGGAGCGTGGTCTCGGTCATGCTCGCCGGGAGCGACGGCGGGCGGATCGGCCTCCTGCTCGCCGGTGCGTTGCTGATCAGCATGGTCGGGCTGGGATTCGGCTATCTGGCGTGGCGGGCGGTGCTGTTCGAGCTCGGCCCGCCGGTGAGCGAACCACGGGTGGCGCGCGTCTTCTTCGTGACGTTCCTCAGCAAGTACGTGCCGGGGAAGGTGCCGGGCCTGATCGCCGCGACCAAGGTGGCCACGGCCAACGGCGTCGGTTTCGGGCGGTTGATGAGCACGGCGGCGCTGAGCATGAGCCTCGTCCTGCTGACCGGGCTCACGATCGGGCTGCTCGCGGGCGTGCACATGCTCGGCACCCAGGTGGTATGGCTGGTGGCGGCGGCGACGGTGCTGGTCGTGGTCGTGCTGGTACGACCGCAACTGGTCAACCACGGCGCGCACCTGCTGCTGCGGTTGCTGCGCCGGCCGGACCCGACCAGGTCGGCGTCGGCACGTGGGATACGGCTGGCCGTCGTCTCGCAGGCGGTGTCGTGGACGGTCACCGGCCTGCACCTGTGGCTGCTCGCGGTCGCGATGGGGGCCGACCCCGTGCGGTCCCTGGGACTGTGCGTGGGCGCGTTCACCCTGGCCACGACGGTCGGAATGCTGACGGTCGTGCTGCCCGACGGGATCGGTGTCCGCGAGGCGGTGCTGACCGCCGCCCTGACGGTGGTGCTGCCCGCGCCGGCCGCCGCGGTGGTGGCGGTGGCGAGCCGGCTGGTCTCCACGGTCGGCGAGGTGGCCTTGGGAGCGGCGGCGCTGGCGGTGGCCGAGGTCGCCATCAGGCGCGCTCCGGCCGCTCCGGCGGAACCGGAACCGGAGCGGGTGACAGAGCAGGCGACGGAGTCGGCGACGGAGGCCGGAGCGGCAGCGGCACCGGCGGGAGACAAGTAGCCATGTCAAGCATCGGAAGACACGAATGCGCGCGAGCGTCCGCCGGGCGGGTCCCCTCCCGGCCGACGGACGCCCGCCGACCCGAAGGGGGCATCGACCATGGATGAGCAGCGACCGCTGGTCTCGGTCATCGTGCCGAACTACAACTACGCCCGCACACTGGACCTGTGCCTGAGCGCGCTGGAGCGGCAGGACTATCCGCACATCGAAGTGATCGTCGTCGACGACCGCAGCACCGACGACTCGGTGGAGACGGCCCGCCGGCACGGGGTGCGGGTGGTGGTCACCGACACCAACATCGGGGCGCCGGCGGCGCGCAACCTCGGCGTCCTGCACGCACGCGGGGAGGTGCTGTTCTTCCTCGACTCGGATGTGGCGCTCACCCCGGACACGGTCGGGAACGCGGTGGCGCTGCTCACCTCCGATCCCACGCTGGGGGTGGTGTGCGGCACGTACGAGCCCGAGCCGTTGATCCCCGACAGCCGCGTGGAGCGGTACCGCAGCCTTCAACTGCACTACTGGATCTCCGGTGACGCGGGCGACATCACCACGATCTATTCGGCGATCTTCGCGATGTGGACAAGGGTCTTCCACGAGGTGGGTCCGCTCAACCCGGCGTTGCGCCACAGTGAGAACGCCGACTACGGCCACCGGATCACCCAGCGCTACCGCATCGTGCTGGACACCACGATCAGGGGCGCGCACGACCACGACGACCGGCTGAGCGTGGTGCTGTCGAAGTTCTTCCACCGCGCGCGTCTGCACATCCCGCTGTACCTTCGCCGACCGGACTTCAACGGCGGCCCGACCAACAGCAGCCGCGGCTGGGGTTCGCTCGCCGCCCTGTTCGCGGTGGTCACCGTGGTGCTGCCGGTGCTGTTCGGCCCGCTCTGGGCGCTCGTGCCGATCGTGCTGCTGATCGGCTCCATCGCGTCCGACCTGGGGATGTACCGTTTCGTCTGGCGCTACGCCGGTGCGGCGTTCACCGTTTACTTCACCGCGATCCACTTCCTGGTGAACGTCACCGTCGCGGTGGCGGTGTTCGTCGGCGTCGCGCAGTGCCTGCTGTCCAGCCGGTTCCGGCGCACCTACGACATGCCGAACCCGTCCGCGCCGGCGATGGGGGCGTGAGCGATGACCCGCCCGCTGGTATCGGTGGTGGTGCCCAACTACAACTACGCGGCCTCACTGGAGCTCTGCCTGCGCGCCATGAGGGAGCAGACCTACCGGCCCATCGAGCTGATCATGGTGGACGACGGCAGCACCGACGACTCCGTCGCGGTCGCGGAACGGCTCGGTGTCCGGGTCGTCCACACCGGGCGCAACATGGGGGTGGCCGGCGCGCGTAACCTCGGCGCCGCCCGCACCCGTGGCGAGATCCTGGTGTTCGTCGACTCCGACGTGGCCGCCTATCCCGATGCCGTCGAGGTGGCGGTGGGCATGCTCGCGGAGAATCCGCGGCTCGGGGCGGTGTGCAGCATCCACGACCCGGAGCCGCTGATCCGCGACAGCCTCGTCGAGGAGTATCGGGCGCTGCAGTACTACTACTGGACGGCGAGCTCCGAGGGGCCCATCTCGTTTCTCTTCCCGGCGCTGGTCGCGATGCGCCGCAGTGTGTTCGACGAGGTCGGGCCGTTCAACACCCGGTTGCGCGAGACCGAGGAGGTCGATTACGGCCACCGTCTCACCCAGCGGTACGACATGGTGCTCACCACGGCGATGCGGTCCCGGCACGACCACGACGACCGGCTGTTCACGTTGCTGCGCAAGCTGTTCCGGCGGGGGCGCGCCCGGGTGCCGCTGTACGCGCGGCGCAAGCGCTTCGCCCGCGGGTTCGAGACCTCGAACCGGGCCGGTGGAAGTCTCGCCGCCCTGGCGGCGGTGGTCACACTGCCGGCGGTGGCGCTCGGTCCGGCCGGTGCCGTGTTGCCGGTCCTCGCCCTCGCCGTGTCGATCCTGGCGGACCTCGGCATGTACCGGTTCGTGCTGCGGCGGCGCGGCCCGCTGTTCCTGCTCTACTACGGTACGGTGCATTTCGTGGTGAACGTGACCATCGCCGCCGGGGTGGTGGCCGGAGTCGCGCAGTGGTTCTGCTCCGCCAGGTTCCGCCGGCTCTACGATTCCGAGCTGCTCGTGCGGCCATCGGCGACCGGGGAGGCGACGACATGACGGCTCGCCCGTTCCCGCCCATGACGTTCATGACATCCGCGACGTCCTCGCCGTTCATGGTGTCCGCGCCGCTCACGACGTCCATGACGTCCGCGCCGCTCACGACGCCCGTGGTGCTCGCGACGCCTGTGGTGCTCGCGACGCCCGCGATGTCCGCGGCACCCATGACGACCGCGACGACCGCGCCACGCGCACGTTCCGGACCCGGTCACCGTCGATGACCGATACGCGGGTCGTGACAGCGACCGCCGGGTCCCGGCCCGCGTGGCGGTCGCGCTGGAGGACCTGGCCGCTGCTGTCCGCGCCGGTCGCCTGGCTGGTGTTCGTGGTGCTCCATCGCGTGCTGTCCGGCCGGGTGTGGTGGTGGCAGGTTCCCGAGCTCGTGCCGCCGCTCGCCTTCGCGGTCGTCCCGGTCCTGCTGCTCGCGGTGGCCCTGCCGGCGCGCCGGGCACGGGGATGGATCGCGGCGGTGACGCTCGCCTCCCTGGTGCTCGGCGGAGGCGGGAGCGGGCTCAACCTCGCGGCCCTGTGGCACCGGCCCCCACCCGCGCCGCCGGACGCGATCACGGTGTTCTCCTGGAACACGTTCTATTGGGACCAGCGGCCCGAGAACGGGGCGGCGATGCCGCCGCCCACCGGCACTCCGCCACGTGACATCGCCGACTTCTACCGGTATCTGCACGACCAGAAGGCGGACGTGTATCTCCTGCAGGAGTACGTCTACTTCGGCCAGGACTCGAAGGCGATCCGGGTGGACGACCTGGACAGGCTGCGCCGGGAGTTCCCCGGCTATCACATCGCCGCGGCGAGCGAACTGGTCACGGTCTCCCGGTTCCCGATCGTCCTGCGGTCGGGGATCGACCTGCGCCCGTGGCTGTCGGAGGAACGCGACAAGGCCATACCTCCCGACCCGGGTCTGCCGGATTTCTCCACGGTGAAGACGCTGCGCACGGACGTACGCGTCGGCGGGGACGGCGGAAAGACCGTCTCGCTCTACAACACGCACATCAACTCGCCCGTCCACGCGTTCCCCCGGGGGCCGGATCCCCGCCGCCTCAACCGGACCCAGCACGAGCGGCGGCAGGCCAACCTCCGCGCGCTCGCGGCCGACGTCGAGCGGAATCCGCACCCGATCCTGCTGGCCGGGGACTTCAACGCCTCACCGGCGATGGGCATCCTGCGCCTGCTGCCGGACCGGCTCGTCGACGCCACCCCGGTGCTCGGATCGCTCTACCCCACCTCCTGGGACGACCGCCGGCCGCTGTGGCGGATCGACTGGGCGTTCACCACACCGGACGTCACCGTGCACCGGTACGAGCTGATGCGGTCGAACGGTCTTTCCGACCACAGCGGGCAGCGCCTGGTCGTCTCGACGAGCGGTTGACCCGGGAGGAATCGCCAGGAAACGGGGATTCTCAGAAGAACCGGGGAAGAACGGTCAGGGCCTCCGGGACAGCACCCGGTCGGGCAGGTGGGCCGTGGGACGGGTCCAGCTCAGCGATTCGGCGCGCGGTGGTTTCCCGAGGGGCGCCCAGCCGAAACCGCCGTGGTCGGCACCGGCCAGGACCACCTCCCCGGCCGCCCAGACCGGCTGATCGTGATCGCCTCGCAGGATCTCCTGGTGCAACGCGCGCAGCTCAGGCCCCGGCTCGATGCCCAGGTGGTCGGCCAGATACCCGCGCAGGAGCGCGTACTGGGCCACCGCCTCCGCGGTGCGTCCCAGGGCGCACAGTGCGCGCATCAGCATGCTCGCGAGCGGTTCCACGAGCGGGTAGCGGGGAACGAGGGGGGTGAGCTCGGTCACGACCGTGTCAGGTCGTCCCAGCCGCAGGTGCGCGTGCGCCCAGGTGACGACGGCGCCGACGAACTGCTGCTCGATGCTGTAACGCATCCGGGAGGCCCAGTCTCCCGAGATGCCGGTCAGCGGCGAGCCGCGCCACAGCTCCATCGCCTCGGCGAGCAGTGCGACCCGGACGGAGTCGTCGTGCGCATGGGTCTGCGCCTGCTTCGCGAGCCGGTGGAACCGGTGGGCGTCCACCCGCTCCGGGTCGGCCTCCAGCACGTAGCCGCCGCCGCGGCGCTCGATGGAGACCGCGGATCCCGTCAGTGCCTGCCGCAGGCGTGCGATGTGGGCGTACAGCGAATCCGTCGCCCGGTCCGGCGGGAGATTCCAGACCCGGTCGATCAACGTCGGAAGTGACACGGGATGATTGACGTCGACCGCGAGGGCGGCCAGCACCGCACGTCGTTGCGGTGGTCCCAGGGGAACACGCCGGCCGTCGACGGTCACCTCGACCGGACCCAGTATGCGGACTTCCATTCTTTCCTTCCGTGTCGCTTTCACCGCGCCGCTTTCACGACGCCGCTTTCACAACGTCGTTCTCACAACGGGACGAGATGGTGGGCGAGCAGGAGCGTCACACCCAGGGTGGCGGCCCACAGCACCGAGTTGGCGACCATGACCCGGTCCCGAAGCAGGATCCGGACCGGGTCGCCACCGTCGTCGTCTATCAGCTGGATCTGCAGGTAGCGAAAGAGGGCGAAGAGCGCGAAGGGGGTGGACAGCAGCATCGCCGTCTGGCCGTACTGCGGGCCGAACGGGCCTTCGTCGCGCAGGTAGATGAGGCCGGACAGCAGGGCGAGCACCGAGGCGATCTGCAACAGCCAGTTGGTCAGCTCCATCGAGTAGCCGCGGAGTGCCGGGCGGTGCGCGGCGCCGCTCTTCAGTTCCTGACGCCGCTTGCCGATGAGGAGCAGCAGGGAGATCGAGAACACCGTGACCAGTAACCAGGCGGCGGCCCGCCCTCCGGTCACCTCGTATCCCTGGATGACCCGGAGGACGAAACAGACGGCTATCGTGCCCACGTCGACCAGCGGTACGTGTTTGAGAAAGCCGCTGTACGCGATGTTGATCACGAGGTAGGCGAGGATCGGCCAGTAAGGGCCCGGGGTGAGCCCGACGATGGCGCCGAGCAGCCCGAGCAGGATGGCGCAGTAGACGTACGCGAGCCTGATCCCCACGCGGCCGGCCGCGACCGGACGGTGACGCTTGACGGGGTGGTGCGCGTCACGGTGCCGGTCGGCGATGTCGTTGCCGACGTAGACGGCGGCGGAGGCGAGGATGAACGCGACCGTGGCCAGGACGATCTCACCCAACGCGGTGAGGCTCCACAGGGAGGTGTCGACGAGCGCGATCGGCACGAGGAGGATCGCCTTGGCCGCGTGCGACGGCCGTATCAGCCTGAAGAGGTCCGTGACCAGGTGTGGACGGGCCTTCGCTGCCTCTTCCGGTGCCACCTCCCGGGGCTGTGGGAGCTCTGGGATGTCTGCCGATTCGACGACGTACATGCTTTCCCCGTCACTTCAGAAGAACACTTTCGCCAGGGACAGCGCGCCCTGCCGCCACGCGTCGCGGCTGGTCTGGCCGGCGCCCCGAGGCGAGCCGGCGCCGCGATTCTCCCGCCACCAGGCGTATGTGCGGAGAATCGCGTCCCGGTTGGACAGCCGGGGGCGGAAACCGAGCCGCTCCCCGGCCTTGTCGATGCTGACGTAGGAGTCGGCGAGCAGTTTGTGCACCAGCCGTCCGTACACCGGTGACAGCCGGGTCCTTTCCAGTAGCCGGAGCCCGGTCAGGGCCGGCCGGACGGGCAGCGACACGACGCGTTTTCCGTGACCGGCCGTGTCGAGTACCGCCTGGAAGTCCTCTCGCAGCGTGCCGAACTCCGCCGCCGCGAGATTGTAGGTGTCGTTCGCGATGTCGGTCGGCACCGTCAGGACGTCGGCCACGGCATCCACCAGGTCCTCTATGGCGAGCATCTGGATGCGTACGTCCCCGCGGCCGAGGACCGGGAAGTTCCGGCCCTCCTCGGCCCATTCGAAGAGCATCGCGAACAGGCCCATCCGGCCGGGACCGAGGAAGGTCTTGGGGCGCAGGATCGGCACGCACATTCCGCCGGCCCGGTACTTGTCGGCGAGTTCCTCCGCCTCGGTCTTGGCCCTGGTGTAGGGGTCGACGGGCTCGCGCGGATGCTCCTCGGGGGTGGGCACCAGTTTCGGGAGCCCGTACACGGCGGTGGAGGAGATGTGGACCGTTCTTTCCACCCCGGCCCGGCGCGCGGCCTCCAGCACGCTGTGGGTGCCGCCGACGATCAGGCTGTGGATCTGCTCCGCCGGATAGCTCGGCAGCGCGCCGGCGCAGTGCACGACCGCGTCCGCTCCGGACATCGCCTCGGTCATCAGCGAGACGTCCCGTACGTCGCCGACCCGGTGGCCGTATCCGGGGTCCGGTTCCGAGGGCGGGCGCAGGTCCACGCCGATCACCTCGTGGCCCGCGAGTACGAGCCGCCGGACCAGGTTGCCGCCGAGCATTCCGGCGCTGCCGGTCACTACGACCCGATAGGCCACCGTGACCCCACCTTCTCTCGTACGAACCTGGCGAGCAGTCGAGGCAGGCCCTTGGCCAGGGTCTTGTCGAGGCTCTCCAGGAAGTACTCGAGGTCGTCGGGCTCGATGGCGAGGGTCGGCGCGACGACGAGCGGGTTCTCGACGTTCGGGCTGTAGTACGACACGATGTCGTGCTCGCGGTAGAGTTCCGCGATCACCGAGAGGGTGATCAGCTTGGTGCGGAAGTTCGGATCGCCGGAGAAGCCCGGGGCCAGCTTGCCGGCGAGGTCGAGCACCTTGGGGCCGCCGGTCAGGAACACCCCCCACAGCGCCCCGGTACCGGTCACCTGGCCGACCACCTCCGGATAGCGCTTCTGGATGTTCTCCAGTCCGGGGCCCAGGACGCGCTCGATCTGCCTGGCCCGCGCGGGATAGTCCTCCTCGACGATCACGTTGATCGCCTCGATCGCGGTGGCGGTCTCCTCGCCGAACCCGTAGTAGGTGGTGCTGTGCAGGATGACGTCGGAGAGCCGGTCGTAGGCCTTGCGGAAGATGGGCTCTCGGGCGGTGTACCCGGCGATCGACGCCTTCCCGCCGCCGAGCGATTTCGAGTAGGCGAGGATGTCCGGCAGCAGGCCCGGATATCGCATGAAGTAGAAGAGGCTGCCGGTCTTACCCCATCCGGTGTACACCTCGTCGAAGATGAGGATGATGTCGTGCTCGTCGCAGAGCCGTCGCAGCCCGTGCAGGTCGGCCTCCGACCAGGAACGCATGCTCGAAGCGCTGAAGGGCTCGACCATGATCGCGTAGACGTCGCATTTCCCGTCGGGGGTGCGCGCGGCGTCGACCGCCGCCCGTACGGACGCGAGGTCGCCGTAGGGGTGGATGACGATGCCGGGAAGCCCGGGGAACCGGAACGAGTTCTCCGAGGATCCGGTCAGACTCCCCGCGCCGAGGGTCTTGCCGTGGAAGCTGATGTCGGACCGCAGGATGGTGTTACGCCGCCCGCCGTGATACTTGTACGCCATCTTGATGGCGCCCTCGTTCGCCTCGGCGCCCGAGTTCGGAAAGTAGGAGATGTTCAGGTCGCCCGGCAGCAGCGTGGCCACGTTGTGGCTCAGGGCGGCCACGTAGGGCGAGAAGAACGCCTTGTGGACCTCCATGCGCCCTCGCTCGGCGAACCGGCGGCGGGCGGCCAGGATGCGCGGGTGGTTGTGGCCGTGGTTGAGTACGCCGACCCCTCCGGTGACGTCGAGGATCCGGCGGCCGTCACGGGTCCAGATCCAGGCGCCCTCGGCGCGTTCGGCGAGTTCGCGGCCGAAGCCGAAGGAGGTCATGAGGTTGACCTGGCTGCGGCTGACGTACTTCCCGTAGAGGTTCTGGACCTGCTTCACGGTAAGGTTTTCACACTCATCGATGCCGATTAACTCCGACACGTCCGCCCTTTCCTGGCGTTTTTCTGAAACTTTCAGCTTCTGGCGTCACGGATGAGTTCGGTTCGAGGATGGCGATCGTCGCGAGGCGGGTGTCCGTCGAGTGCCCGCGGTGGTGCCACCGCTGTCATCGATCAACCCCCGGAGCTTCCTGTGCAAGATGCCGGCCTTCTCTCTAGAGATGTGAGAAGACGAGAGAGATGTCGCTAATGGTGATGAATGTTGCTATACCTCGCACCACACAAGTTTGTGTAGGTCGACGCGTCGCTCGATGAGACATGGGTGCGAAAAAGCGGTGCGGCACGTGATCCAGGGGATTCGCCTTTCGAATCCCCTGCCTCATTACGCAGATGTGGCGATGATTTCGGACACGCCGAATCCGATATTTACGGTGAGAGGGATTGGGAATGATTTAACGCGCGTTGAATCCGCGCCCCCCGCGGACGCATGGAGAATGGTTTCCGGCGCGTCAGATTATGTGATTACGGCGGCTGGAGACGAGGATTGTTTCCGCCGCGTCAGATCCCTCGCCGGTTTCGATCGCTCATTTCCCATCGCCACGGCGGCCGGCGCGAAGCGGCGCCGTGGACGGTCGACAGGCCGGTGACGTCCCCCGCCGCGCCGGGCGCCTGTCGCGCGGTGGAGATCAGGTCGGCCATCTTGGCGTTGAGCCATCGGGGATCGATGGTGCAGTCGTCGGGCGACATGCTGAAGCGGCCGAGTGCCAGGTGGCCGAACTTGGCATCTTTCCTGGCCCGTCGGTGGCGCACGTCACCGAGGGTGCAGGCGATGACGAGGGAGCTGTGAAGCGCCCGCCTCATGGCCTGCACCTGCTCCTCCTCGGTCTCCTCCTGCCGGGTGCGCTCGCGGGCGAACAGGCAGAGCAGGTCGTGCATGCGATATCGGCCGGCGTCGCGCACCTCGAGGAGCTGGGCGTCCGCGAGATGATCCAGGAGGTCCGCGGTCTGTTCCTCCGAGCGATCGGCCAGCGCCGCGGCGACCGCGACGCTGATGTCGGATCCACCGAGCAGGCCCAGCAGCCGGAACAGGCGGGAGTGCTCGGCCTCCAGGGCGCGGTAACTCACCATGAAACAGGCCCGGACCGCCCGGTCGTCGGCCTGCAGTTCGGAGAGGCGATGATCCTCGACCGCGAGGCGGTCGGCGAGCCCTCGCAGCGACAGGTCCGGCCGCGCCACCAGCCGGGCGGCGGCGATCCTGATCGCCAACGGCAGGCCGCCGCAGAGCCGTACGATCACGCGCGCCGCCCGTGGGTCGGCCGCGACGCGCTCGCCGCCGATCAGGCGGCTCAGCAGGGTGGTCATCTCGTCCTTGGCCATGACGCCGAGGCGGAGATGCGCGACGGTGTCCAGAGAGGTCAGCATCCTCCGAGCGGTGATCAGCACGCGGCAGGTGGGGCTGGCGGGCAGCAACGGCCGTACCTGCTCCGCGTCGCGAGCGTTGTCGAACAGGAACAGCAGGTGTCTGCCGTCGGTCAGCGAGCGGAATCGGGCGGACGCCTCGTCCACGTCGGTCGGGACGGCCACGTCGTCGCCACCGAGGGAGCGCAGGAGGCGGGCGAGGACCTCGGCCGGATGCAGTGGTTTGACGTCGGGGGTGGAGCCGTGCAGGTTCACGTAGAGCTGCCCGTCGGGGAACCGCTCCGCGATCTGGTGGGCGACGTGTACGGCGAACGCCGACTTGCCGATCCCCGCCGCTCCGGCGACCGCGGAGACGACGATACGGCCAGGGGCCGCCGAGGTGAGCGCCGTCCGTAACCAGGAGACCTCGGAGGCACGCCCGGTGAAGGCGGCCGAGGCGATCGGGAGCTCCGCCGGGGCGAAAACCCGGCGGACGGCGACCGACGGTGACGGCGCCGCCAGCGCGGAGTCGTCGGCGAGGATCTGCCGATGCATACGGACCAGTTCGGGGCCGGGATCGACACCCAGTTCCGCGGCGAGCATCTCCCGCGCGTGCTGGTACACCACGAGCGCGTCGGCTCGGCGGCCGGAACGGTACAGGGCGAGCATGAGCTGCGCGCGGAGTCGTTCGTTCAGCGGATCCCTGCGAGTCAGCGCCTCCAGATCGGGAAGCACCTCGCCATGCTGGCCCAGCGCGAGGCGGGCCTCCAGCGAGGCGTCCACGACGATCGTTCTCAGCCGTTCCAGCCGTGCCGCCTCGCCTCGCAACGGTTCGGGCAGGGAAAGCCCTTCCAGAACCGCCTCGGCGCGCCACAGACCCAAGGCCCGGGTGTACCGTTCGAGCGCGACGTCATTTCGCCCTTTGGATAACATCAGACGCCCTTGGGCGGCGAGTTCCTCGAACAATCTCACGTCTATTTCATCGGGGGCGACCCGGAGCACGTACCCGTTGGAGCCCGCCTCGATCCGGGAAGGCGAACCGAGCACCCGGCGCAGCGCGGAGATATAGGTGTAGAGGTTCGACTCGGCGTTGGCGGGAGCCTGTTCCCCCCACAACCAGTCGAGCATTCGATGGGTGGGGATCGCCTTGCCGGCATTGAGGAGCAAGGCGGCGAGCAGCACCCGCTGTTTGCGTCTCCCGAGGGTGATCGGTTGCCCGTTGGCCGCCCGCACTTCGATCGGCCCGAGAATCTTGAAATCCATCGGCATCACTCTTCAGCGGATACCATGCGCCAACATGAACCGTACAAATGCGTATAAATCCGTTTTTACATAGCGATTCATGATCGTGGGCTCTAACCTTCGGAGGGTACTCACCTGAAGGGAAGAAAAAGATTACGCGGCAGGCGCGCCCGAACGCTCACGCTCCGGTGCGACGGTCCTCGCCGTGTGTGTGATCATCCCTGACCGGCCGCCCTGACCAGGGCGTCGCGCATCGTCAGAGGGTGCGCCACGGCGCGGGTCCCGGACGCGCCGACCGGTGCCGGCGGCGCCGTCGGCGGACCAGGGCCGGCCGCTCGATGGGGGCGTTCCTCGCGAGCGCCGGGAGCCCTTCGGCTCGGCGGGCGGCAGCCCGTGCGCCCGAGGGCGTTTCCTCGCGAGTGCCGGTGGCCCCGGGCCGGTCGGTCATCCGGCCGACGTGATCCTCGGCCGCGTCGGCGGACCGCAGCCGGTCATCCCGCCGCCCTCTGTCCGTACCGCGGTAAGAGTGAGGCGGCCCCTGGCGACGAGAGGGCCGCCGGTCTCTCGTGCCCCCGTGTCGGCGGATGCACGCGGGGCTCCCCGGTTTCGGTGATGAGGGGAGCCCGGCTCTCTTCGCTCAGCCCTCGGCGCGTTTCTGACGCTCGTTGTAGGCCCTCATCCGGGGGGGATAACCGGTCAGCTGGACGTCGTAGACGGGCAGGGCCAGGTCGCGGGCCACCTTGCGGATCACCGCGGGGGAGCCGACCCGGCGCCGGGTCCATTCACCGTCGTCGGCGACGGCCACCGCCGTGGTGTTCGTCGCGAATGTCTCGGGCTCGACGTAGAACTCGACGCTCTTGCGCGACTTCGCGAAGGCGATGAGCGCCTCGATGTCGGCGTCGGTCGTGGCGCGGTCGAACTTCGCGATCTTCGGCCCGCGTAGCCGCCTCAACCCGTAGCGATCTCGCCATCTCATATTTCCTTGTATACCTCTCCTGCTCGTTCCGTGGCGGAAGGCCAGGGATGGGTCTCAGGGGCTTATGGGGGTTCATCCTGATATACCGGGCCGACAATCTGGACGAACATTGAGATCGAAGCGGCGAAGAAAGGGTATCGGTCTCATGGCAGGCACAGCGACACCAGCAGGCCCGGGGTACGGGGGAGTGCCGGCGGCAGGTCCTCGACCCGGTCACGCGGGGCTTCGGGTCAGCAACCAGGATCGCGAGCGGGTGGTCGAGCACGTCCAGGCCGCCTACGCGGAGGGAAGACTCGACAAGGCCGAGTTCGACGACAGGCTGGAGCGGGCGATGACGGCCCGCGTCCACGGCGACCTCGTCCCGATCATGAACGAGCTGTACGGCACGCGTCCGGCCCGTGCCGCCTCCTACCCGCCCGCCGCGGGTCAGGTCGCGTACGGTCATCACGCACGCCCCTTCGGCCGGGGGGAGAGCGGAGCGGAGCGTCTGGGGGCGGTGGCGTCGCACCTGCTCCCGCTGGCGGGCCTTCCCGTCATCGGTCCGGCCGTCATGATGCTCACCGCGGGCAGGACGTCGCCCTACATCCGGGCGCACTCGGTGGAGGCACTGAACTTCCAGCTGACGATGCTCGCGGCCACCATCGTGCTGGCGATCACTTTCATCGGCTTCGTCCTGACGCCCCTGCTCTGGATCGGCGGCGTGGTGCTTTCCGTGGTCGGCGCCGTGGCCGCGGCGGGCGACGGCGACTTCCGATACCCCTTCACCCTGCGTCTCGTTAAATGACGCCTCCGGCGTCCTGAGGCCGCAGGACCTACGGAACGGCAGCCGCACGAGGGACGGCACCCGTGCGGCGGTACGCCGGACCACGGACGTGACACGAGCGCGAAGACATGTCAGAGCATGAGGGCGCGGACCATGTCGACGGTGTCGGCCTGGTCCGCCGTCTTGTCGGTGCGGTAGCGGATGACCCTGGCGAAGCGCAGCGCCATGCCGCCGGGATAGCGGCTCGACTGCTGCACGCCGTCGAAGGCGATCTCGACGACCGTCTCGGGACGGACGGTGACCGTCCAGCCGTCGGTGGGTCCCTCGGCGATGCCGAGGAAGCGGTCGGTCTGCCAGGCGAGCAGCTCGTCGGTCAGGCCCTTGAAGGTCTTGCCGAGCATGACGAATCCGCCGGTCACCGGGTCGCGGGCGCCCAGGTGCAGGTTGGAGAGCCTGCCCTCGCGGCGGCCATGGCCCCATTCCGCAGCCAGGACGACGAGATCGAGCGTGTGCCGGGGCTTCACCTTGATCCAGCCGGCGCCGCGCCGCCCGGCCGCGTAGGGCGTCAGGAGCGACTTGACCACCACGCCCTCGTGGCCGCTCCTGATCGCGTCCTTGAAGAACGCCTCGCCGTCCGCGACGTCGCCGGTGACCAGGCGGGGGGTCACCAGCTCCGCGGGCACGGCGGCGGTCAGGGCCGCATGGCGTGCCTCACCCGGCAGGTCGAGCAGATCGGCGCCGTCGACCCGCAGCGCGTCGAAGAAGAAGACGCTCAGCGGGGTCCTCTCGCGCACGCGCGGCACGTCGGTGCGGCTGGACACGCGGCCCGAGGTGACCTGGAAGGGCTCGGGGCGGCCGTCGGCCCGCAGCGCGATCACCTCGCCGTCGAGGACGAGGTCGCGGGAGGGCAGGGCGCTCACCGCCTCGACCAGCTCGGGCACCTGCGCGGTGATGTCCTCAAGGGCGCGGGTGAAGACGGTGATCCGCTCATCCGAGCGGTGCGCCTGGACCCTGACGCCGTCGAGCTTCCACTCGATGGCCACCGGCTCGCCGAGCTTGCCGAACGCGGTCGCGATGGAGGTGGCGCTCTGGGCGAGCATCGGCGACACCGGGCGGCCGACCTCAAGGTGGAAGGCACGCAGTGCCTCGACCCCACCGCCCAGGGCGGCGGCGCCGACGGCGGGAAGCCAGCCGCGCAACGTCAGCGCCCGCCTGACCTCGGTGACCGGCACCCCGGCCGCCTTCGCCACGGCCTCGACCATCACTCCTTCAAGCGCGCCCTGACGCAGCTCGCCCCGCAGCAGCCGTGACAGGAAGACCTGCTCCTGGCGGGTGAGGGCGCCGAACAGCTCGGAGACCAGCGTCCTGCGCGCGCTCTGCGAGCCGGGGCCCGACAGGGCCTTGATCTCATCGAGGAGGTCGTGGACCCCGCGCAGGGTGGCGGTGGCGGCGAGCCGGGGCTCCGGCGGGTCCTGCAGGCTCGTCCAGCCCACTCCGACGTTGCGCTGAGGCAGCTCTCCCGAGAGGTAGGCGATCGCGATCTCGGCCTCGTCCGGCTCGACCCTGCCGAGCAGCTCCGCGAGGTGGGCGGTCTTCGCCAGCCGGGCGGAGACGGCGGTCACGGCCGCGGAGGTGCGCGCGAGGTCGATCAACAACACAATGGCCAGCTTAAGAGCTACGAGCGGTATTTCGGTGAGGCGAGGCGCTGCTTTTCTGAGTCATCGCGCCCCGCGGGGAGGTCGGACCTTCCCGCGAACCTCGCGAACGTGAGGTGGCCGCCAGACCGGGGCACACAGAGGACGACATCGGACGCAGGGCACGGTGCCGGATATGGGGGACGGTGCAGGACGATCGGGACGGCAGTAGGGGCGGAGGGGTGACAGGACACGCGGGGCGGGCCACCCGTCGCCGGTGTGGCCCGCCCGCATGCGTCGTTTCGTCCCGGGTCAGCTCACTCCGAGCAGGTCCACGACGAAGATGAGCGTCTCGCCCGGCTTGATGCGGTTGCCCGCGCCGGCGTTGCCGTAGCCGAGGTGCGGCGGGATGGTGAGACGGCGGCGGCCGCCGACCTTCATGCCCGCGACGCCCTGGTCCCAGCCCGCGATGACCCGGCCCCCGCCCAGCGGGAACTGGAAGGTGTCTCCGCGGTTCCACGACGCGTCGAACTCCTCGCCCGTCGAGAAGGCAACGCCGACGTAGTGCACGGTGACCTGGTGTCCCGGCTTGGCCTCCGGGCCGTCCCCTACGACGATGTCGACGATCTCCAGCTCCGAGGGCGGGGCGCCTTCCGGAAAGTCGATCTCCGGCTTCTCCAGTGCCACGTGGTTCTCCTTGGTTGGATGCGCGCCGGTCGATTTCCGACCGGCCGGACGACTCTACGGCTTCCGGCGTCACCACGAGAGACGTGGGGGCCGAGGTGGCTTCCGCGTCGTCTTTTCCGAAGTCGTCCTTCCGAGGAGGGGAGGGGTCTCCCGTACGGGGGCGGCGAGCACTCGTACGCGAGGCCGTCCGGGATCACCTCGCGAGGCGGGGACCAGTGGCGCCGCGGGTGCGGGCGGCAGGTGGGACCACGGGGGAAAGTCGTGAGGGAGCGCTCTCTGAGATAGAGAGTGGCCCGCTCGGCGGGGGGTGTCAAGAGGCCGGTGCGGTCCTGTGGAACACGCTGGAAACGCGACCTTAATGTGACCTTTCCTCGTGGGAGCGCTCCATTTTCTATAAAATTTAACTTCAAAACCTATCTGGGCTGCGGAAACGTCCAAGAGAGCGAGAGGGCACTTTCCGTGAAAAGCCGACCGCCAGGCGCGGGGCGAGGTCGGCGGTGCCGTTGACAGGCAATCCCCTTGGCGTCAATCTCTCTCAGAGAGCGCTCTCTTCATGATCATCTATCAGGACCCCGGGAGGGTTCCATGCGTAAGTCACGCCAGCGGTTCCTCGCCCCGACGGCCGCCGTTTCCGCCCTGGTCCTGGGCCTCACCGCCTGCGGTGGGGGTGGCGCCGGGAGCGGCGGGCCGGCCTCGGGGCCGGCCGAGAAGATCAAGCTGACCGTCGGGCTGTTCAGCGACTTCCACTACGCGCCGCTGTACGAGGAGTTCAAGAAGACCCACCCCAACGTGGAGATCGTGGAGCGCCGCGCGCAGTTCAACGACCACCACACCAACCTCATCACCCAGCTGACCACCGGCGCGGGCGCCGCGGACGTGGTCGCCGTCGAGGGCGGTTACATCGGCGCCTTCACCCCCGTGCCGGACAAGTTCCACGACCTCAAGGAATACGGCCTGGACAGGCGCGAGAGCGAATACCTCGACTGGAAGTGGAAGCTGGGCGTCTCCAACGACGGCTCCGCCCTCCTGGGCCTCGGTACCGACGTCGGCGGCCTGGCCATGTGTTACCGCCCGGACCTGTTCAAGAAGGCCGGCCTGCCCGTCGACCGCGACGAGGTCTCGGCGCTCTGGCCGACCTGGGACGCCTACGTCGAGACGGGCAGGAGGTTCGTCGCGGGCAAGGTGGAGGGAGCCAAGTTCACCGACGGTCCCGGCGAGCACTTCCGCGCCATGGTCGAGCAGGCCCCCATCGGCTTCTACGACGCCGAGTACAACATCGTCGCCGCCACCAACCCCGACGTGCGCAAGGCGTACGACACGGGCGTGAAGATGATCGACGAAGGTCTCTCGGCCAACCTCGCCGCGTTCTCGCCGCCGTGGAACACCGGCATCGCCAAGGGCAGCTTCGCCACCATGGTCTGCCCGGCCTGGAAGACCGGAACGATCAAGGATCAGAAGCCCGGCGAGGGCACATGGGACATCGCGGCGGTCCCCGGCGGCGGCGGCAACCAGGGCGGCACCCACCTGATGCTGCCCAAGCAGGGCAGGCATCCCAAGGAGGCCGCGGCACTGATCGACCTGCTGACCAGCAAGGAGAGCCAGATCAAGCTCTTCAAGGAGGCGAGCGCGCTGCCCTCGCTGCCCGCTCTGTACGACGACCCCGCGGTGAAGGACTTCGTCAACCCGTACTTCGGCAACGCGCCGATCGGCAAGATCTTCACCGACGCGGCCAAGTCGCTCAAGCCACAGCCCGTGGGTCCCAAGGCCGGTGACGTCCTGCAGGCGATCGGCGACGGTCTCCAGCGGGTCGACCAGGGCAAGCAGAACGCCGAGGAGGCCTGGGCACAGGCGCTCAAGGACGTCGGCAGGATCAAGTAGTCGTCCCCCGGCCGGCCGGTCTGGCACCGGTCGGCCACCGGCTCGTGCCCCTGTTCCGTGGCGGGCACGCGTCCCGTGCCGCGGAACCGCACGCCTCCCGCCGTGCGCCGTGACGGGCCGACGCCGCCCGCCCTGACGGGCCGCACTTCTCCCGCCGTCCGAAGAACCGCAGAAAGGAGCTGCCATGGCCACTCGCGCGCCCGATCGCCTGGCGGCGGTCCCGCCGAACAGGCAGGCGGGACCCCGCCTCCGCCGCCAACTGGTTCACCAACTCGACGTCAAGGGCTCGCCGTACGCCTACGTGGCCCCCTTCTTCCTGCTCTTCTCCGCGTTCGGGTTGTTTCCCCTCGCGTACACCGCCTGGGTGAGCCTGCACGAGTGGACGCTGCTCCGGGACGAGCAGACCTTCGTCGGCCTGGAGAACTTCAGAGCGCTGCTCGCCGACGACTACTTCTGGAACGCCACTTTCAACACCCTGTCCATCGGGGTGCTGTCCACCGTGCCGCAGCTGCTGCTCGCCATCTGGCTCGCCCACCTGCTCAACCGGCCGCTACGGGCGCAGACCTTCTTCCGCATCACGCTGCTGCTGCCCAACGTGACCAGTGTGGTCGCGGTGGTGGTCATCTTCAGTCAGTTGTTCGGCCGGGACTTCGGCATGATCAACTGGGTGTTCTCCCTGGTCGGCGTCGAGGGCGTCGCCTGGAACGAGGGGGTGCTCAGCTCTCACTTCGCCATCTCCACCATGATCATGTGGCGGTGGACGGGCTACAACGCCCTCATCCTCCTGGCGGCGATGCAGGCGGTGCCGCGCGAGTTGTACGAGGCGGCCACCATCGACGGCGCGAGCGGGACGACCCAGCTCCGCAGGATCACCATTCCGATGATCAAGCCAACGATCATCTTCGTCGTCATCACCTCGACGATCGGCGCGATGCAGATCCTCGCCGAGCCGCTGCTGTTCGGCTCCTACCTCGTCACCGGAGGGGTGGACCGGCAGTATCAGACGCTCTCCCTGTTCATCTACGAGAACTTCACCAAGCTCGACTTCGGTTACGCCTCGGCCATCTCCTGGATGATGTTCGTCTTCATCGTGGTGGTCGTCGGCGTCAACTACCTGCTCACCCGTCGTGGGAAGGGAGGGCTGACATGAGCGCCCACACCGCCGTCCCCGCGGTCCGCCGTCGTTCCGGCGGCGCCGCCCGCAGGCTCACCTACCTCACGCTCGCCGCGGTGGCGTTCTTCTCCATGATGCCGCTCTACTACAGCGTCGTGGTCGCCTCCCGCGACAACGCGGCCCTGGCCGACGTGCCGCCGCCGCTCATCCCCGGCGGCAACTTCTTCGCCAACGTCGCCCGCGTCTTCGACACGGTCCCCTTCGCCCTGGCGATGCTCAACTCCGTCGTCGTCTCCGGCGCCGTCGCGTTCGCGGTGATGCTCTTCTCCACCCTGGCCGGGTTCGCCTTCGCCAAGCTGCGCTTCCGCGGGCGCAACGCCCTGCTCCTGCTCACCGTGGCGACGATGATGGTGCCGACCCAGCTCGGCATCATCCCGCTGTACATGCTGATGGTGAAGCTGGAGTGGACCGGCACCATGTACGCGCTGATCGTGCCCGCGCTCGTCAACGCGTTCGGGGTGTTCTTCATGACCCAGTACCTCTCCAGGGCGCTGCCGACCGAGCTGCTCGAGGCGGGCCGGGTCGACGGCTGCAGCACCTGGGGCCTGTTCTGGCACGTCGTGCTCCCGGCCGCCCGCCCGGCGGCGGCGGTGCTGGGCATGCTCACCTTCATGTCGGTCTGGAACGACTACTTCTGGCCGCTGGTCGTCCTGACCCCGGAGGATCCGACGGTCCAGGTGGCCCTGTCCACACTGGCCAGCGGATACGTCAACGACTACGTGCTCGGCCTGGCGGGCACCACGCTCGGCACGCTGCCACTGGTCGTCGTGTTCGCCCTGCTCGGCAAACAGATCATCGGAGGAATCATGCAGGGGGCGGTGAAGGGATGACCGCCGTCGGCACTCGGAGGCCACCCTCGCCTCCGTCGTGCCGACGGCAACGGCCACCCGCGCGTCGTGCACGCCGCGATCGCCGAAGGGGCGGACGTGCGTGGTCATCCGGCCGCTGCTGATAATTTCGAGTGGGCCGGAGGGGACCGGCGTAGGTTCGGGATCGTGCGCGCGGACTTCGCCACCCGGCGGCGTCCGCTCAAGGACGGCGCGCCGTTGTACCGCGATGTCATCGCACGTAACGGACCGCAATCGACGGTAGGGGAAGAACACGATGAGACGTCCCACCCTGGAGGCGGTCGCCGCCCGTGCCGGGGTCTCCCGGTCGACCGTCTCCCGGGTGGTGAACGGCCAGACCACGGTCACCGCCGACATCCGGGACCTGGTCATGCGCGCGGTGAACGAGCTCGGCTACGTCCCCAACGGGGCGGCGAGAAACCTGGTGACCCAGCGGACCAACTCGGTCGCGCTGGTCGTCTCGGAGTCGCCGAACCGGGTCTTCTCCGACGACCCGATGTTCTCCACCGTCATCCGTTCGGCCAGCCTGGAGCTGGAGGCCGTCAACAAGCAGGTGGTGCTGCTGCTGGCCGGGTCGCCGGAGAGCCATGCCCGGGTGGAGCACTACATCGCCGGCGGCCACGTCGACGGCGTCATGCTCGTGTCCAGCCACGGTGCCGACCCGCTGCCGGTCGCGCTCACCCGGCTGCGCGTCCCGGTCGTCTCCTACGGCAGACCCGCCGTGCCGGTCGAGATACCGTACGTCGACAACGACAACGTCGAGGGCGCCGCCACCGCCGTGCGGCATCTGCTGGAGCGAGGCAGGCGGCGCATCGCCACCATCGCGGGGCCGCTGGACATGATAGGCGGGCAGGACCGGCTGACCGGCTACCGCGAGGTGCTGCGCGACTCCGACCGCCGCTCGATCATCGCGGTCGGCGACTTCACCCGGGAGTCGGGGGCGGTCGCGATGCGGCAGCTGCTCGCCGACGACCCGGAGATCGACGCGGTCTTCGCCGCGAACGACCTGATGGCGATCGGCGCGATGCACGCGCTCCGCCAGGCGGGCCGGAGGATTCCCGACGAGGTCGCCATCGTGGGCTACGACGACATCGAGGCCGCCCGCTACACCGACCCGCCGCTGACGACCATCCACACGCCGCATGCCGAGCAGGCCGCGGCGATGGTCCGCCTGCTGCTCTCCCTCCTTGAGGGAGGCCCCGCCGAGTCGATGATCGTGTCCACGGATCTGGTCGTCCGGGCGTCCTCGTAGTCCCGCTTCGGAGCCCGGGCCGGGGGCCGGAGCCCTGGCACCCGACCGGGGCTTCGGGTCCGTGCTCTTCGTCGGGTCTTGAGTTTCGCCCGCTCCCGTGGCCGGAGGGCGACCGGTCTCAGGACGCGGTGGACTCCCGGACGACCAGCTCGGTGGGGAGTGTCACCTGCGCCTTCTCCTCCAGGTCGAGGACCATGCGGGCGAGCCTCCGTCCCATCTCGACGGTCGGCTGCCTGACCGTGGTCAGCGGAGGCTCGGCGTAGGAGACGGCCGGGATGTCGTCGAAGCCGACCAGCGCGACGTCGTCGGGGACCCGTCGGCCCGCCTGGCGCAGGGCCGTCAGCGCGCCCAGCGCCATCAGGTCGTTCGCCACGAAGACCGCGTCGATCTCCGGGTCGTCGGCGAGCAGCTGCCGCATCGCGGTCGTCCCCGACTCCCGGGTGAAGTCGCCGACCGCGACGATGGAGCGGCGGTCGGAGTCGCGCAGCACGGCGCGGTAGCCGTCGAGCCGGTCGATTCCGGCGATCATGTCCTGCGGCCCGGCGATGGTGGCGATGCGCCGCCTGCCCCGTTCCATCAGGTGCCGCACCGCGCGCTCGGCGCCGCCGGCGTTGTCCACGTCCACGTACGGCAGGCTGCTGGGCACGGTCGGCCTGCCGCTGCACACCACCGGCACCCCGCGCCTGGCGAGGATGGCCGGCAGCGGGTCGGTGCCGTGCATCGACGCGATGACCACGCCGTCCACGTGGCCGTTGGTGGCGTAGCGCTCGGCCCGCTGGTAGCCGCCCGTCGCGCCGATGAGCATCAGCACGAGCTGCTTGTCGGCCTCCTCGATCTCCAGGCTGACCCCGCGGATGATCCCGGCGAAGGTCGGGTCGTCGGAGAAGACCCGGGTCGCCGGCTCGGGGAAGACGAGCGCTATGGAGTCGGCCCGCTGGGTGACCAGGCTCCGCGCCGCCTGGTTGGGCACGTAGCCCAGCTCCTCCACGGCGCGGTTGACCGCGTCGCGGATCTGGGGTGCCACGCGCGTGGAGCCGTTGACCACGCGCGAGGCCGTCGCCCGGGACACACCCGCCCGGGCGGCCACCTTCTCCAGGGTCGGACGGGTCCTCACAGTCCGTTCCGGCGTACGACCTGGCTGTACCACAGGGCGCTGTCCTTGGGGATGCGGCGTTGCGTCGCGTAGTCGACGTGCACGACGCCGAACCGCTTGTCATACCCCTCGGCCCACTCGAAGTTGTCCAGCAGCGACCACACGAGGTATCCGCGCAGGTCGGCGCCGCCCTCGATCGCCGCGTGCGCCGCGCGCAGGTGGCCGTCGAGGTAGGACAGGCGGCCGACGTCGTGCACCTCGCCGTCCTCGACGACGTCGTCGAAGGCGGCACCGTTCTCGGTGATGATCAGAGGGGTGCCCGGATAGTCGCGCGAGAGCCGCAGGAGCAGGTCGGTGAGGCCGAACGGCTGCACCGGCCATCCCATCGCGGTCTGCGGCGCGTCGGCTCCGCCGAAGGCGATGCCCTCGCTGCCCGGATAGACCAGGTTGGCGGGCTCGCCGGCGCGGACGGTCACGGTCTGCGGGTGGTAGTAGTTCACGCCCAGCAGGTCGATCGGCTGACCGATGATCTCCAGGTCACCGTCCTGGACGAAGGACCAGTCGGTGAAGCGGCGGGCACGCTCGACGACGTCGGCGGGATACTCCCCGCGCAGCACCGGGTCCAGGAAGATCCGGTTCTGCAGGCCGTCGACGAGCTCGACCGCGAGGGCGTCGTCGCCGATCACGGGGGAGAGGTTGAGCGTGACGCCGACCGTGGCGGCGCCCGAGGCGCGCAGCGCCTGGACGGCCAGGCCGTGGCCGAGCAGCAGGTGGTGGACGGCGGCGAAGCCCAGCGCGGGCTCGGCGAGGCCGGGGGCGTGGATGCCCGACGCGTAGCCGAGGAAGGACGAGCACCAGGGCTCGTTCAGGGTGGTCCACGTCTCGACCCGGTCACCCAGCCTGCCGTGCGCGATCGCGGCGTAGTCGGCGAAGTGCGCGGCGGTCTCCCTGCTGGTCCAGCCGCCGCGGTCCTCCAGGGTCTGCGGCAGGTCCCAGTGGTAGAGCGTCACGATGGGGGTGATGCCCTTTTCGAGGAGCTCGTCGACGAGGCGGTCGTAGAAGTCCAGGCCGCGCGGGTTGGCGGGCCCCGACCCGTCGGGCTGCACGCGGGGCCAGGAGATGGAGAACCGGTAGGAGTGCAGGCCGAGGTCGCGCATGAGCGCGACGTCCTCGGGATAGCGGTGGTAGTGGTCGCACGCGACGTCACCGGTGTGGCCCGCGTGAACCTTGCCGGGGGTGCGGGAGAACGTGTCCCAGATGGAGGGGCCCCTGCCGTCATCCCGGGTGGCGCCCTCGATCTGGTAGGCCGCGGTGGCGGCACCCCAGACGAAGCCCTCGGGGAATCTCAGCACGCCGGAGTCCTGAAGGTCGTAGGACTTTTCGGCGGACATGGTCATGTCCTCACCGCCCCATTCTGTTCGGCTGTTACGTGAGAGCGCTCTCTGGAGCATCACGGTACCGCACAGATCGTGTCAAGAATTCTGAGATGGTAACCGTAATATCACGGTTCTTGACTTTGCGTTGTGGGCAGACAACTCTTCCAGAGAGCGCTCTCACACTCCCCGGCAATTGTGTATTTGGAGGATGGTTCCATGTCGCTCCTCTCTCGGCCCCGGCGCACCGCCCTTGTGGCGGGCAGCATAGGGCTGGCGTTGGTCGTCACCGCCTGCGGATCCGCGGACCCCACGCCATCGGCGGGTGGCGACGACGCCGGCGCGTCCCCCGAATGTGCCGCCTTCAGTCAGTACGGCAAACACGAGGGCAAGACCGTCAGCATCTACTCGCCGATCCGCGACGCGGAGGCCGACCACTTCGAGAAGGCGTGGAAGCCGTTCGCCGACTGCGTCGGAATGAAGATCACCTATGAGGGCACCGGCGAGTTCGAGGCGCAGATCCAGGTCCGCGCGGACGGCGGCAACCCTCCCGACATCGCCTTCTTCCCCCAGCCGGGCCTTCTTGAGCGTTTCGCCAAGGCGGGAAAGCTCAAGCCCGCCTCCGAGGAGATCAAGAAGCTCACCGCCGAGGGCTGGTCGGAGGACTGGGCCAAGTACGCCACCGTCGACGGCGTCTTCTACGGCGCCCCGCTCGGCGCGAGTGTGAAGTCCTTCGTCTGGTACTCGCCGAAGATGTTCACCGAGAAGGGCTGGGCCGTCCCCAAGACCTGGGACGAGCTCATGACGCTCACCAACACGATCGCCGACTCCGGCGTGAAGCCGTGGTGCGCGGGCATCGAGTCCGGTGACGCGACCGGCTGGCCGGCGACCGACTGGATCGAGGACCTCATGCTCAGGGAGGCCGGTCCCGAGGGGTACGACGACTGGGTGAGCCACAAGACCCCGTTCAACGACCCCAAGGTCACCGCGGCGGTCGACAAGGTCGGCGCGATCCTCAAGAACGAGAAGTTCGTCAACGGCGGCTACGGCCCGGTCAAGTCGATCGCCAGCACCGCCTTCCAGGAGGGCGGTGTCCCGATCACCGAGGGCAAGTGCGCCCTGCACCGCCAGGCGTCCTTCTACGCCAACTTCTGGCCCGAGGGGACCAAGGTCGCCGAGGACGGCGACGTGTTCGCCTTCTACCTGCCGGGCAACGACCCGGCCAAGAAGCCGGTGCTCGGCGCGGGCGAGTTCGTGGCGGCCTTCACCGACCGTCCCGAGGTCCAGGCCGTCCAGGCGTATCTCGCCTCCGCGGAGTTCCCCACCGCCCGCATGAAGCTGGCGACCTACGTCACCGCGCGCAAGGGCGTCGACCCGGCCAACGCCCAGAACCCGATCGACAAGCTCTCCATGGAGATGCTCCAGGACCCGAGCACGATCTTCCGCTTCGACGGCTCGGACCTGATGCCCGCCGCGGTCGGCGCGGGCACGTTCTGGAAGGGCATGACCGACTGGATCAACGGCAAGGACACCAAGACGGTCCTCGACTACATCGAAGCCTCCTGGCCCAAGTCCTGATATATCCCGATGAGTCCGGTTCTGCGTGATGCGCAGGACCGGACCGTCGTCCTCCCGGGAGATTCTCCGATGGACTTCGACTTCGCCGCCGAACTGCCCAAACTCCTCCAACTGCTGATCGGCGTCGCCGCGTTCCTCGTGGTGGTGGCGGTGATCCTGGTGCTCCTCGACCGCGCGCCGATGCGGCGGCGCGCGTGGACCCACGCCACGATCCTGCTCCTGCCCGCCATCCTGCTCCTCGCCATCGGCCTGGTCGTACCGGCCGTGCGCACCACCCTGCTGTCGTTCATGAGCGGCGACGGCAAGGAGTGGGTCGGCATGTCCAACTACGCCTGGATGTTCACCCAGCCGGAGGCGGTGATCGTCCTCCGCAACACCCTCGTCTGGGTGCTGCTCGTCCCGCTGCTGGTGACCTCGGTCGGGCTGGTCTACGCCGTCCTGGTCGACCGCACCCGTTTCGAGTCGCTCGCCAAGTCACTCGTCTTCCTGCCGATGGCGATCTCCTTCGTCGGGGCGGGCATCATCTGGCGCTTCGTCTACGCCTACCGCTCCGAGGAGCAGGACCAGATCGGCCTGCTCAACCAGATCACGGTCGCGTTCGGCGGCGAACCACAGCAGTGGCTCCAGGAGGCACCGCTCAACACGCTGTTCCTCATCGTGGTCATGGTCTGGATCCAGGCGGGTTTCGCCACCGTGGTGCTCTCCGCCGCGATCAAGGGAATCCCCGCCGAGATCGTCGAGGCCGCCCGGCTGGACGGGGCGAGCCCGCTGCAGATGTTCTTCCGGGTGACGCTGCCGTCCATCCGCTCGGCCGTGATCGTGGTGCTGGTCACGCAGTCGATCGGCACCCTCAAGCTGTTCGACATCGTCCGCACCATGACCGGCGGCCAGTTCGACACCAGCGTCATCGCCAACGAGATGTACAACCAGGCGTTCCGGTACGGCGAGACGGGCAAGGGCGCGGCCCTCGCGGTCTTCCTGTTCGTCCTGGTGACCCCGATCGTGATCTACCAGATCCGCCAGCGCAGAGAGGCCGTCAGGTGACCGGGCGAGCAGGCAGGCCCCGCGTCGCGAGTACGCGGACGGCGAAGGAGTCCACATGGCCACGTTGACCCAGACCATGGTGCGGCCCGAGGCGACGACGGCACCGCAGCGCGTACGGCGGAGGCTGAGCGGCCGCGTCGCCGGCGCCGCGGCGATCGTCATCGCGGTCCTGTGGACCACCCCGACCTTCGGCCTGCTGCTGTCCTCGCTGCGCCCGGAGGACCAGATCAAGACCACCGGCTGGTGGACGTTCTTCTCCGACCCGCAGATCACCCTGGAGAACTACCAGCAGGTCCTGTTCGGAACCTCCTCGTCCTCCGGCCAGATGATGAGCTTCCTGATCAACTCGATCGTCATCACGATCCCGTCGGTGCTCTTCCCGCTCGCCCTCGCCACCTTCGCGGCGTACGCGCTCGCCTGGCTGCCGTTCCGCGGACGAGAGTGGATCTACATCGGCATCTTCGCGCTGCAGATCGTGCCGCTGCAGATGGCACTCGTGCCACTGCTCTCGTTCTTCTCCGAGGGCGTGTCCGTCTTCGGCCTCCAGTTGATGCCCGCCTGGGAGCTGGAGGGCCCCGCCCGGTTCATTCAGGTCTGGTTCGCCCACACCTGCTTCGCGCTACCGCTGGGCGTCTTCCTGCTGCACAACTTCATGTCCGAGCTTCCCGGCGAGTTGATGGAGGCGGCGAGGGTCGACGGGGCGAGCCACGGGAAGATCCTGCGCACGATCGTCCTCCCGCTGGTCGGGCCCGCGCTCGCCACCTTCGCGATCTTCCAGTTCCTCTGGGTCTGGAACGACCTGCTGGTGGCCCTGATCTTCGCCGGGGGCACCCCGGAGAGCGCTCCGATGACGGTACGGCTGGCACAGATGGCCGGTACCAAGGGCAACGAGTGGCAGCGCCTGACCTCGGGGGCGTTCGTCTCGCTGATCATCCCGCTGATCGTCTTCCTGTCGATGCAGCGCTACTTCGTCCGCGGCCTGCTCGCGGGCGGCGTCAAGGGCTGAGCACCCTCTTCCGCGTCCACCTGCCGGGGGGGGGGGCGCCGGGGGGGGGCCGCCCCCGCGAGGGGGGGGGGGGGGGGGGGCGGCCCCCGGCGGGGGCGTGGGGGCGGGGGGGCGCGGGCCCGGGCGGCGG
>NZ_JBEZEL010000014.1:44679-244377 GCF_040648855.1 Streptosporangium sp. NPDC049078 | reverse complement strand
GCCCCCTGGGGTCACCCCCCCTCGCGGCGCCCCCCGCCGGGGGGCCGCCCCTCATCGGGCCCCCCGCCGGATGTTCTGCCGGGACTCTCTCACCAGGCGCACTCAGGAGTCGGGCCGCTCGGAACCGGCCGACCGGGCGGCGGGGCGGTCGGGAGAGGTCGGCTGCGCTGGGATCCGGTGCTCTGCGGTGCCGGGCCGCGCCGGCTCGGCACCCTCCTCGGCGTGCGACGGCGCGGGGGACGTGGGAGCCGGGTCGTCCGCGGGCGCGGGGTGGTCCGCGGTGGCCGGTCGCGCGGCGCGCCCGGGGATGACCGGCTGCGGCGGCAGGTCGGAGGTGACCGGACGGCCGGAGAGGTCGGGGGCGGACGGCTGCGGGGGGATGTCGGTGGCGAGCGTCTGTGCGGGGGTGGCGTGGGTGGGGGAGGTGGCCCCGGTGGCGGCCGGGTCGTACATGCCGGCGGACGGGGGAACCTCCACGACCATGGTGTTGGCGGGGCCGGGGGTCGACTCCAGGACGGCCCGCGCGTGGTCCAGGTGGGAGGCCGCGACCAGCACGTCGTAGCGGCCGGCGACGATCGCGCTGCGCGAGGCGAAGTCCCGCTTGCCGCCGGTGAAGAGGTGGTTGATGAACCCGAACGCGGCTCCCATCACGGCACCCCACAGGGCCGCCCAGAGCACGAGGACGAAGAACGACATCGTGGTCGAGGTGAACAGGCCGAGGAACATTCCCACCACGGCGCCGAAGGCCGCGCCGCTTCCGGCTCCGGTGAGCGCGGCCCGCCCGTTGGTCATCCTGCCGGTGACGGTCTCCTCGAGTTTCAGGTCGCTGCCGACGATCGCCACGTTCTCGACGGGGAAGCCCGCGTCGGAGAGCCCGTCCACGGTTCGCTGTGCCGCGAGGTAGTTGTCGTAGCCTGCCAGGACCCTCCGGTCCACGACGACCTGCGTGTCCAGGCCGGTGGGCGTTCCATTCATGTCCGCTCGCCTTTCGGTGGTGGAAGATGGCTCGACGAGCCGACTACCCCGTGGCGGTAGGAGGATGCGTGTCCTCTCCCGGGATCTCGCCGGTTACGGCGAGATCCCGGGGGAACGGTGGGACGGATCACCAACTCTGGTGGAGCGGCATTCCCTCGGTGTAGCCGGACGAGCTCTGGACGCCGATCACCGCGCGCTCGTGGAACTCCTCCAGGGTGGAGGCCCCCGCGTAGGTGCACGAGGAGCGCAGACCGGCCACGATGGCGTCGATCTGGTCCTCGACGCTGGGCATGGCCGGGTCGAGATACATCCTGGAGGTCGAGATGCCCTCCTCGAACAGGGCCTTGCGCGCCCGGTCGAAGGGGGAGTCCTCCGCCGTGCGCAGTCTCACCGCGCGGGCCGAGGCCATGCCGAAGTTCTCCTTGTACTTGCGCCCGTCGGCGGCGGTACGGGTGTCGCCCGGCGATTCGTAGGTGCCCGCGAACCACGAGCCGATCATCACGTTGGACGCCCCCGCGGCCAGGGCGAGGGCGACGTCGCGGGGATGGCGGACGCCGCCGTCGGCCCACACGTGGCGGCCCAGCCCGTGGGCCTCGGCGGAGCACTCCAGCACGGCGGAGAACTGCGGGCGGCCCACGCCGGTCATCATCCGGGTGGTGCACATCGCCCCGGGGCCGACGCCGACCTTCACGATGTCGGCCCCCGCCTCGACGAGATCCCGCACGCCCGCGGCGGTGACGACGTTGCCCGCCGCGACGGGCACGTCGGGGCCGAGCGCGCGGACCGCCCTCAGGGCGCTGATCATCTTCTCCTGGTGTCCGTGGGCGGTGTCCACGACCAGGCAGTCCACCCCGGCGTCGAGGATCTCCTTGGCCTTGGCGGCCACGTCGCCGTTGACTCCGACGGCCGCCGCGACGCGGAGCCTGCCCGAGTCGTCGACGGCGGGCCGGTACAGGGTGGCGCGCAGCGCGCCCGTCCTGGTCAGGATGCCGACCAGCCGGCCGTCCGCGTCCACGACGGGGGCGAGCCGGTGACGGCCCTCGTGGAGGCGGTCGAAGGCCTCGCGCGGGTCGAGCCCGGCGGGCAGCGTGAGCAGGTGGTCGGACATCACCTGGGAGAGCTGGGTGTACATGTCCACGCCCGAGCAGTCGCTCTCGGTGACCACGCCGGCCGGGCGGTTGTCCCAGTCGACGATGATGATCGCGCCGTGGGCTCGCTTGGGCAGCAGGTTGAGCGCCTCTCCGACGGTGTCGTGCGGGGTGAGCGTGAGCGGTGTGTCGTGGACGAGGTCGCGTTTCTTGACCCAGTCGACGACGTCGGCGACCACGTCGATCGGGATGTCCTGCGGGATCACGGTGATCCCGCCCCGCCGCGCGACGGTCTCCGCCATCCGCCGTCCCGCCACCGCCGTCATGTTGGCGACCACGATGGGGATGGTGGTTCCGGTGCCGTCCCGGCTGGAGAGGTCGACGGCGAGCCGCGAGCCGACGGAGGAGAGCGACGGAACCATGAAGACGTCGCTGTAGGTCAGGTCGTAGGCCGGTGCCATCTCATTGAGGAATCTCACGTTGCTCCACCTTATGCCGTGAATTGCCGGATATGAGCGTTCCCCTTTTCCCGGCCTTCGAAGAGGACTGGCAGCTCGGAGCGGGGACTAGGATCCGGTTTGCGTGAATAAGTGGATGGCCATGAGGAGGCATTGTGATCGTGGTTGATCGGCCCGAGATGCTCGTCGTAGGTCATGCCGTACGGACGTCGAACGCCGACGAGACGGAGCCCGGCCGGGGGAGGCTCGGCGCGCTCTGGGCGCGGGCGGGGTCCCCGGGGGCCTTCGCTCATGTGCCGGGACGGGTCGACGAGAACATCTACGCGGTGCTCACCGACTACGAGAGTGACCACCACGGTGCCTACACCCAGATCGTCGGGGTCGCCGTGCGCAGTGCCGCGGCGCTGCCCGAGGGGATGGTGGCGGTACGGGTGCCGGGAGTGCCGTCGCTGAAGGTCGAGGTCCGCGGGCCGATGCCGGGTGTCCTGCTGGAGGGGTGGCAGCAGCTGTGGAAGCACACCGAGTCGGGTGGCACCCCGCCGAGGGCCTTCACCACCGACCTGGAGGTGCACCACCCTCAGGGAGCCGACATCTACGCGGCGGTCCTGTCCCCGATGCGCTGAGTGTGGTCGGCTCCGGTCGGCTCGCGGTGACGCGTCCGACCGGGCGGCTCGGTGCTTTCGGCGCCCTCGGTGCCCTCGGTGTTCAGCCTTCCTGCCCCCACAGGGGCTCGGGGATCTCGAAGCCCACGTCCTGGCCCCATTGGTTGCGGTAGCTCACCTCGTGCGCGGGACGTCGGGGCGCGACACCCCAGCGCCCGGTGGGGTAGCCGAAGGTGACCGTGCAGGCCAGGGCCCAGCCCTTTCCCTCGGGCACGCCGAGCACCCGCAGCGTCTCCTCGGCGTGAAAGATGCCGAGCACGCTGGTCAGCGCGCTGCCCACTCCGTGGGCGCGGGCGGCGAGCTGCGCGCTCCACACCGAGGGGAAGATCGAGCCGCCGGACGGGTCGTTGCGGACGAACGCGAACAGCAGCAGCGGATAGCCCTCGAAGTGGTCGGCCAGGTACTGGGCCGACTTCAGGACGCTGAGCGTCCGGGTGTCGCCCTCGGCCTCGGCCTTCTCGCGCATCGGCCGGTAGTGGCCCTCGAAGAGCTGTCCGAGCGCGTCCCTGTAGAGGGGGCCGAGCCGTTCCTTCACCGCGAGGTCGTCGACGAGCAGGAAGCGCCAGCTCTGCACGTTGCCGCCGCTGGGCGCGCGGACCGCGGCGTCCAGGATGCTTCGCTGGACCTCCTCGGGGATCGGGTCCGGCCTGACCCTGCGCATCGCCCTGGTGGTGTAGAGGGCCTCGAAGACGTCCATCAGGCCAGCACCCCCGCTTCGCGCAGCCGTGCCGCGGTCTCGTCGGCCAGGCCCCAGGAGGAGAGGTCGTCCAGCCGGGTGGAGGGGGAGAGGTCCTGCTCGGGCGCGCCGAGCAGGCGTGGCGTGGGCACGGGCTGTCTGATCCCGCCGATGTCGACGAACGTGCCTCTCGCCTTGTGGTGCGGGTGATCCGCGGCCTCGCCCATCTCCAGCACCGGGGAGACGCAGGCGTCCGTACCGTCGAAAACCGCCTCCCACTCGGCGCGGGTCCTGGATCGGAACGCCTCGGCGAGCCGCTCGCGGAGCGCGGGCCACCGTGACCTGTCGTCTCGGTCGGGCAGGTCCTCCAGGCCCATCAAGGTGATCATCTCCGTCCAGAACTGCGGCTCCAGCGCGCCGACGGCCATGTATCCGCCGTCGGCCGTCTCGTAGGTGTCGTACATCGGAGCGCCGGTGTCCAGCAGGTTCGTGCCGCGCGGGCCCCAGCCGCCGGTCTGCACGCCGTGGTAGAACATCGCGAACAGCGTCGCCGCGCCGTCCACCATGGCGGCGTCGATCACCTGTCCCTCGCCGGTCCGCTCCCGCTCGATCAGCGCCAGCAGCACGCCGTACGCGAGCATGAGGCCGCCTCCGGCGAAGTCGCCGAGGATGTTGATCGGCGGGGTGGGGCGCTCGCCCGCGCGGCCCAGCATCGACAGCGCGCCGGAGACGGCGATGTAGTCGATGTCGTGCCCCGCGGTCGGGGCGAGCGGGCCGTCCTGGCCCCAGCCGGTCATCCGGCCGTAGATGAGGCGCGGGTTGACCGCGTGCAGGTCGGCCGGGCCGATGCCGAGGCGCTCGGCGACCCCCGGCCGGAAGACGTCGACGACCACGTCGGCCCGGCGGGCCAGTTCCTTGAACGCGGCGACCCCCTCGGGGGACTTGAGATCCAGGCCGACCGTCCGCTTGCCCCGGTCCATCACGCCGGCGCGCGGCCTGTCCCCGGCCTTGGCGACGACGCTCACGCGATCGACGCGCAGCACCTCGGCCCCGTGGTCGGCCAGCATCATCCCGGCGAACGGTCCGGGGGCCAGTCCCGCCAGTTCGAGCACGCGGACTCCGGCCAGCGGGCCCTTCCTGGTCACGCGCTCCATCGACATTCTCCTCGGGTGTCGCCGGTTCTCTTCGGGTACGGCATCGGCAAGCAATCACTTGGTCGTGACCGCTGCCGTCTCCCGCCACAGTAGAACAACATTCGACTTTCGATGGCAAGACACATCGCCAGGAGCCACATGAGGCCCGCGCGTGTATGGGAAACTTGCGCCCTCTCCGAATGGTACCTAGGGGTCTTACGATGACATATCCGCACAGTGAACGGGTGGTCGCTGGGCGCTATCGGTTGCTGCGAGAGCTCGGCCGGGGCGGGATGGGCGTGGTGTGGGAAGGCCACGACACCCTTCTCGACCGCTCGGTCGCCGTCAAGGAGGTGCTCCTACCGCCCAACCTCTCCCCGGCCGAGCACCAGGTCCAGCTGACCCGCACCTCCCGCGAGGCCAGGACCGCGGCGAGGCTCAACCACCGGGGCATCGTGGCGATCTACGACGTGGCGGAGCAGGACGGCCGCCCCTGGATCGTGATGGAGCTGGTCAGGGCGCGCGGGCTGGACGAGGTCGGCCCGCTGCCGGTGCGCCAGATCGCCGACATCGGCCGCCAGGTCCTGTCGGCCCTGCGCGCGGCCCACGAGGCCGGGATCCTGCACCGCGACGTCAAGCCGAGCAACATCCTGCTGGACGCCGAGGGACGCGCGGTGCTCTCCGACTTCGGCATCGCCACTGTCGAGGGCGACACGTCGCTCACCCAGACGGGCATGGTGACGGGCTCGCCCAGCTTCCTGCCGCCCGAGCGCGCCACCGGCGTCGACGCCGGCCCCTGGTCGGACCTGTGGGCACTCGGCGCCACCCTTTACGCGGCCCTGGTCGGCCGGGGGCCCTTCGAACGCCGCGACGCCATCTCCACCCTCAGTGCGCTCCTCACCGAGGAGCCCGACTTCGGTCCGGTACCCCCGGAGATGCGCGCGGTGCTCATGGGCATGCTCCAGCGGGAGCCCGCCCACCGGCTGACCGTGCGGCAGGCCGACGCGATGCTGGCGGAGGTGATCGACAACCCGTCGGCCGCGGCCCGCCGCACCGGGGAGACCGCCGTCCGCCCCGCACCGGCAGGCCGGGGGCACCGCACGGATGGTCGGGGACACCGTACGGAGGAGAGCTTCGGCCACACCGGCAGGACCGCCCAGAACAGGCACGAGACCGGGACCTCGGCCGCCTCCGGTCGTCGCGGGGGAGGGCGGCTCCCGCTGATCCTGGGTGCCGTCGTGGTCCTGGCCGCGGGTGGCGCCGCGGCGGCCGTGGCGATGTCGGGGTCCGACCAGCAGCCGGTGGCACGTTCCGTGCCCACGGTCGCCCAGACCGAGCCGACGCCGGTGGAGCAGAGCACGTCGCCGACGCCCACCCCGACCCCGACCCCCACCCAGACTCCGACCCCGACCAGAACGACGGCGCCCGCCGGCGGGCTGAAGCTGTGGCGGGCACGTGCCCCGGAGAACTGGTCGATCAGCTACCCGGCCGGATGGAGCGGCGACTGGGCGGCCGAGACGGGATACACCCAGTGGCTGCGTCGCGACGGGGCCGCCCACATGTCGGTGGAGCCGCTGGAGGGAGACGCCGACGGACTGGAGGCACTCCAGGAGGTCGTGAGGGAGAACGCGGCCCAGTGGAGTGAGATCCACTCCGAGGACACGCTCAGCATCCCCCTCGCCTACGGGTCCGGGCTCCAGTGGGAGTTCACCTGGAGTATGAAGGACGGCGGGGGAGCACCCTGGGCCAAGTCCGGGGTGACCTATCACGAGGTGCGGCGGTTCATCGCGGTGGGCAACTCGGTGCTGGTGCTCAGCTGGACCACCCACGAGGCCGACTGGGACACCCAGCGTGCCCTCATGACCCGCGTGTTCAACAGCTTCCACCCCCGCGGGGGTGAGTGACATGCCCTGGAAGGTGCTCGCGCTGCCGCCGCTGCCCGAGGATGCGGTGCGCAACCTGCTCGGCTCGCTCGGCGACCGGGTCGCCGTCTCGGTCCCCGCGACCCGAGACAGAAAGTCGCTGCTCGCCGCACTCGGCGACGCCGAGATCGTGGTCGGCGACTGGAGCGGCGGCCTCACCCTGGACGCCGAGGCCGTCCGGGCCGCGCCGGACCTGGCGTTCGTGCAACAGCCCTCCGTGGGGGTGGACGGTCACGATCTCGCCGCGCTCGCCGCGGCGGGCGTGCCGCTGGCCAACACCGCGGGGGTGAGCGCGATCGGGGTGGCCGAGTGGTGCCTCGCCGCCGCCCTCGCGCTGTCGCGGCGGCTGCTCGACGCCGACGCGGCGGTCCGCGCGGGGCGCTGGCCGCAGCTGGACCTCGGCCCCGCCGAGCTGTGCGGATCACACGTCGGCATCGTCGGGTTCGGCCCGATCGGCGAGGCCGCCGCCCGGATGTTCGCCGCCCACGGGTGCGAGGTCTCCTACTGGACCCGTACGCCGCGCGAGGTGCCCTACACCTACCGGGAGCTCGGTGATCTCGTCGCGAGCTCCCGGGTGCTCGTTCTGGTCGTCCCGCTGACGCAGGAGACCAGGGGGATGATCGACCCCTCCCTGATGCCCGCGGGCTCGCTGCTGGTGAACGCGGCGAGGGGACAGGTGGTCGACTCGGCGGCGCTGCTGGAGGCCCTGGAGTCCGGGCACCTGGGCGGCGCCGCGCTCGACGTGTTCGACACCGAGCCGCTGCCGCAGGACGACCCGCTGCGCACCGCTCCCCGGGTCCTGCTCTCGCCGCACGTGGCCGGGGTGACCCCTCAGTCGACCGGCCGCCTGATCCGCTGCGTGCTGGACAACCTGGAGGCCGCGATCGAGGGCCGCCCTGTGACGAATGTGGTCAACGGGGTTGATGCGGTGGTCGGTCGAAGATCATTGGAAGAGCGGTCGTAGAGTTTTCTCGTGTTTAACGCGTCCCACCTGGTTCCGGAGACATCCGAGATATAGCGTGCCTAGGGGCGATCTTTCTGATGAGGTCATGGGGGTGATTACCGTGCGACAGACGACAGGGATGCCGGCGCACCGGCAGGCGGTGGAACAGATCAGGGCGTCCTACGCCGCCATCCCGCAGGACGCGGCGCCCCGGCTCTCCAAGGCCACCACGAACCTGTTCCGGTTCAGGGACGGCGCCCGCTCGGCGAAGCTGTCGGCCAAGGACCTGGACCAGGTGATCGAGGTCGACCCGGTGGCGATGACCGCCGAGGTCCAGGGGATGACCACCTACGAGAACCTGGTGGACGCCACGCTCGCCCACGGGTTCATGCCGCACGTCGTGCCACAGTTGAAGACGATCACACTGGGCGGGGCGGTGACGGGGCTCGGCATCGAGTCCACCAGCTTCAGGGACGGGCTGCCGCACGAGTCGGTGGAGGAGCTGGAGATCCTCACCGGTGACGGACGGATCGTCGTGGCCCGTGACGACAACGAGCACCGCGACCTGTTCCGCGCGTTTCCCAACTCCTACGGCACGCTCGGCTACGCCCTGCGGATCCGGATCAAACTCAAGCGTGTCCAGCCCTACGTCAGGCTGACCCACATCCCGTTCGGCGACGCAGACAAGTGCATGCTCGCGATGCGGGAGATCTGCGAGCGCGGCGAGTACGAGGGCGAGCGCGTCGACTTCGTGGACGGCACGTTCTTCGAGCCCGGCGAGCTCTACATCACGGTGGGCCGCTTCGCCGACCGTGCCCCCTACCTCTCCGACTACACCGGGATGCGCATCTACTACCGGTCGATCCAGACCAGGACCCGTGACTGGCTCACCGTGCGCGACTACCTGTGGCGCTGGGACACCGACTGGTTCTGGTGCTCACGTGCCTTCGGCGTGCAGACCGCGCTGGTGCGGTCCCTGATGCCGCGCAAGTGGATGCGCTCGGACGTCTACCGCAGGCTCGTCGGTCTCGACCGCAAGTACGGGGTGATCGCCAGGGTCGATCGCTGGCGCGACCTGCCGGTACAGGAGTCGGTCATCCAGGACATCGAGGTGCCCGTCGAGCGCGGTGCCGAGTTCCTGGATTTCTTCCACAGCAAGGTCGGGATGGCGCCGGTCTGGATGTGCCCGCTGAGGTCCACGGGCGAGTGGCCGCTCTACCCGCTGGAGCCGGGACGGCTTTACGTCAACTTCGGCTTCTGGGGAACGGTGCCGCTCCCCAGGGGGCAGTTCGACGGCTATCACAACCGTCTGATCGAGAATCGGGTCCACGAGCTGGAGGGGCATAAATCGCTGTACTCCACTTCGTTTTACCCAGAAGATGAATTCTGGCGGTTTTATAACGGAACCGCCTACTGGCCGGTCAAGCGGGCATACGACGGGGGTGGCCGGTTGCTCGATCTCTACGACAAGTGTGTTCGGGGGCGTTAGTAGGAGAGGTTGTTTCTGTGTCGCTCGCAGAGATCTTCGAGAAGGTCATGGGGCCCGAGGCGGACGTGCGCTTCGTCGCCTACGACGGAAGCAAGGCCGGACCGGACGGTGCCGACATCAGCGTCGAGGTGAAAACCCCGGCGGCCGTCGCCTACCTGGCGCAGGCACCCGGAGAGCTGGGTCTGGCGAGGGCGTACGTGTCAGGACATCTCGACGTCCACGGGGACATGTACACCCTGCTGTCCCGCATGTGGTCGCTCACCGTCAACGACATCCCGGTCGGGCAGAAACTCTCGGCCATTCGAGCCATCGGGGTCCGTCCGCTGCTGACGCGAATGCCGCCGCCTCCGCAGGAGGTGCGGCGCAGCGTGCTCGCCCGGATGGGCAGCAGGCACGCCAAGCAGCGTGACGCCGAAGCCATCCACCACCACTACGACGTCTCCAACAAGTTCTACTCGTGGGTGCTCGGCCCTTCCATGGCCTACACCTGCGCGGTCTTCCCCGAGCAGGACTCCACGCTGGAGGAGGCGCAGCGCGCCAAGTTCGAGCTCGTCGCCCGCAAACTGGCACTCAAGCCCGGCATGAGGCTGCTGGACGTCGGCTGCGGCTGGGGCGGCATGGTCATCCACGCCGCCCGCGAGTACGGCGTGAAGGCGCTGGGTGTCACGCTCTCGCGTCAGCAGGCCGAGTGGGCGCAGAAGGCCATCGCCGAGGCCGGTCTCGGTGAGCTCGCCGAGGTCCGCCACATGGACTACCGCGACGTGTCGGAGACCGGCTTCGACGCCGTCAGCTCGATCGGCCTGACCGAGCACATCGGCAAGGAGCAGCTGCCCTTCTACTTCCGTTTCCTTTACGACAAGCTCGTCCCCGGCGGACGGTTGCTCAACCACTGCATCACCCGCCCGACGGGCACGGAGAAGACGCTCAACGCCGGCGGGTTCATCAACCGCTACGTCTTTCCCGACGGAGAGCTGGAGTCGGTCGGCTACCTGGCCCGCCAGATCGAGGACACCGGCTTCGAGATCCGCCACGAGGAGAACCTGCGCGAGCACTACGCGCAGACCCTCCGCTTCTGGTGCGCCAACCTCGACGACCACTGGGACGAGGCGGTCCGGGAGGTCGGCGAGGGCACGGCACGGGTCTGGCGCCTCTACATGGCGGCCTGCGTGGTCGGCTTCGAACGCAACAAGATCCAGCTTCACCAGGTCCTCGGGGTGAGGCTCCACGACGACGGCAGGGCCGGCGTCCCGCTCCGCCCCTCGACCGACTGGCCCTGATCTCCGGGACACCCGCTCACGCGCGGGTTCCGGGAGGCACGTCGCGTGCCTCCCGGAACCGGCGGCGCCGCCGTGCTCTCACCGGCCGCGGACCTCTCGTCTCTCAGCGGAGCTCGCGCTTGAGGATCTTCCCGGTCGCGGTCATCGGCAGGGTGTCACGGAACTCGATGATCCGCGGATACTTGTACGCGGCCATGTTCTCCCTGCTCCAGGCGACGAGCTCGTCCTCGGTGATCGTCGCGCCGGGGGTGCGGATGACGTACGCCTTGACCTCCTCGCCGTGCGAGTCGTGGGCGATCCCGACCACCGCCGCGAGGGAGACCTCGGGGTGGGTGATCAGGACCTCCTCCAGTTCGCGCGGGTAGACGTTGAAGCCACCCCGAATGATCATGTCCTTCACCCGGTCGATGATGGCGTAGTAGCCGTCGGCGTCGCGGGTGGCGATGTCGCCGGTGCGGAACCAGCCGTCCCGCATGACCTCGGCGGTCGCCTCGGGCCGGTTGTAGTAGCCCTTCATGACGTTGTGACCGCGGATCGCGATCTCGCCGGGCCCCTCACCCTCGATCGTCTTCCAGTCGGCGTCGATCAGCTTCATCTCCACCCCCCAGATCGGGGTGCCGATCGAGCCGGGCTTGCTGGGCCTGCCCGGCTGGTTGAAGCTGGCCACCGGGGAGGTCTCCGACAGGCCGTAGCCCTCCAGGATCCCGATCCCGAAGGTCCTCTCGAAGTCCTTGAGCACCTCGACGGGGGAGGAGGCGCCACCGGCGGCCGCGACCTTGAGCGAGGTGGGCACCTCGTCGCCGTCCGCGTGGATCTTCGACAGCATGGCCCAGTACATGGTCGGCACGCCCGCGAACAGCGTGACGTTCTCGGCGCGCATCAACTCCAGGGCCGGGCCCGGCTCGAAGCGCGGCAGGAGCACGATGGTCGCCTGGCGCCGGAACCCGGCGTTCATGACGACGGTCTGCCCGAAGGAGTGGAACAGCGGCAGCACCGCGAGATAGGCGTCGCCGCCCTCGCTCCTGGGGAACATCTCATCGGCGACCATGGCGTTGAGCAGCATGTTCTGGTGGCTGAGCTCGGCGCCCTTGGGCTGGCCCGTCGTGCCGCTGGTGTACAGGATCACCGCGGTGTCGTCGGGTGAGGTCTGCACGGTCTCGAACTCGCCGGACACGCCGTCCAGCGCCGCCCACAACGTCTCCCCGTACTCGGACTCGGTGGCGAACGCGGTGGCGGGCAGGATGAGGAGGTGTTCCGCCGAGGACTCCTCGAAGCCCGCCCTCCCGCGCTCGCCCAGTGGCAACTCGGGGGTGCCCTCGAAGCAGAACAGCGCCTTGGCCTGCGAGTCCTCCAGGTGGTAGGCGATCTCCCTGGACTGCAGCAGCACGTTGAGCGGCACGACCGTCGCGCCGGCCTTGAGGATCCCGTAGTAGACGAAGGGGAAGTAGGGCAGGTTGGGGCAGGCCAGCGCCACCTTGTCGCCCTTACCGATCCCCCGGGAGACCAGTAGGTTGGCAACCTGGTTCGCGATGGTGTCGACCAGGGAGTACGGCAGCCGCAGGTCACCGAAGACCAGTGCGGTGCGGTCGGGGGCCTCCCGGGCGCTGTCCTCCAGGGCGATCGACAGGTTGAGCATCGTTGCGTCCTCCTCCGAGTGGGCTCTGACTTGCTCATACTGGCAGCCGGAGATACCGACCGGTAGGTAGCGCGGCTACGAATTGACCGGCGAAGCGTGGGGGAGTAAGCAGATGAGAGCGCGCTTACGGGGAGACGGGCCGGTCGTCTGTGCGATGAGAGGTCATTGAGCGTGGAGTACGACGTGGAGTATGACTACGTCATCGTGGGTGCGGGGTCGGCCGGATGCGTACTGGCCAACCGTCTTTCCGCCGACCCTCATACGAGGGTCGCCCTCATCGAGGCGGGTGGTTCCGACCGGAGACTCGAAGTCCGGATGCCCGCCGGTTTCGCCAGGCTCTTCAAGACCGAGTGCGACTGGGACTTCACCACCGTCGGGCAGCCCGAGCTGTCCGGCAGGGAACTCTACTGGCCGCGCGGCCGGATGCTCGGCGGGTCCTCCTCGATGAACGCACAGATGTGGGTGCGCGGGCACCGCGCGGACTACGACGGATGGAACGTGCCAGGCTGGTCTTATGAGGAGGTCCTTCCGTACTTCCGCAGGGCCGAGCGCCGCACGGGCTCCAACCACGGAGACGTGTACGGCACGAGGGGCCCGATTCACATCTCGGAGCTGCGCTCCCCGAACCCCGCCACCGCGCTCTTCCTGCGGGCCTGCGAGGAGTTGGGCATCGCCCGCCTGGACGAGCTCAACGGCCCCTCCAACGAGGGCTGCTCGCCGACACCCGTCACTCAGCACAGGGGCCGCCGCTGGAGCTCCGTCGACGCCTACCTCGCCCCCGCGGCCGGGCGTCCCAACCTCACCGTGCTGACCTCCTCGCGGGTACGCCGGGTGCTCGTCGAGGACGGGCGGGCGACCGGGGTGGAGTACGGCGACGGCGACGGCGACGCGGCGGTGGCCCGGGCGCGGGGAGAGGTCATCCTGTCGGCCGGGGCGATCGGCTCGCCGCACCTGCTCATGTTGTCGGGCATCGGCCCGGTGGACGAGTTGCTGGCCGCGGGCGTCGGGCCGGTCCACGAACTGCCCGAGGTCGGCGCCAACCTCCAGGACCATCTCGCCTCGGGCGTCTTCCTGCACTGTCTCAAGCCGATCACCCTCGCCGGTGCCGAGTCGCCCGGCAACCTGCTCCGCTTCCTGGCCGGAGGCCGGGGCATGCTCACCTCCAACGTCGGTGAGGCCGTGGCGTTCATCCGCACCTCGGACGAGGAGCCCGCCCCCGACATCGAGCTGATCTTCGCTCCCGGGTCGTTCATCGGCCACGGCCTCACCCCGCCGCCCGGCCACGGTCTGACCATCGCCTCGATCCTGCTCCGGCCGGAGAGCCGAGGCCGCCTCTCGCTGGACGGCGAGGACGTCGTGATCGACCCCGGCTACCTGACGGCGCGGGCCGACGTCCGCCGTCAGGTGGCCGGGCTGCGCAAGGCCGGGGAGCTGTTCGCCACGGAGGCGCTCCGGCCCCTCGCGGGAGCACCGATGGACCCGTACTGGGGTCCGAGGACCGAGGAGGGGCTCGTCCGCTGGATCCGCGAACGCAGCGAGACCCTCTACCATCCGGTCGGCACCTGCCGGATGGGTGAGGATCCCGGATCGGTGGTGGATCCCGCCCTGAGGGTGCGGGGGATCGCCGGTCTGAGGGTGGCCGACGCCTCGATCATGCCGGTCATTCCCCGGGGGCACACCCACGCGCCCACCGTAATGATCGCCGAAAGAGCCGCCGACCTCGTCGCCGAGGACTCGCCGAGGCGTTGAGGCGCGAGATGCCGGGGTGTCGGGGTGCCCGGGTGTCGGGGTGCGGGGCGTTGTGACGTCGGTCACCGGGGAGTCTCCCGCGTACCGGTCGCGCGGGAGGACCGGCTTGGCCGGGCTCCGGCCTTCCTTTCGCGGGGTCGCAGGGGGGAGCATGTTCTCCAGGCCGGGCGCTTCCCACATCGGGAGTGCTCCGGGAAAGGCGACGACCTCGTTCTGCGCTGGTTGAGGTGAGGGTCCTGTGGCAGGATCCAAGAAACAGAACGCGGTTCTAGTGGAGGCTGGCGTGACGGTTTCACTCGCGGACATCGACCTGTCGGACATCTCCTTCTGGGAGCGGCCGATGGCGGAGCGGGAGGCCGCTTTCGCGGTGCTTCGCGCGCAGCCGGGCCCCGTCCTCTTCGCCGAGCCCGAGATCCCCTTCGCCCCGCCGGGTCCCGGCTACTACGCCCTCGTACGGCACGCGGACATCATCGAGGCGAGCCGCCACCCCGACGTCTTCTCCTCCGGCCGGGGGGCGACGTCCATCCAGGACCTCGGCCCCGACTTCGGTGAGTACTTCGGCTCGATGATCAATATGGACGACCCCCGGCACGCGAGACTGCGCAGGATCGTCTCCCGGGCGTTCACGCCAAAGATGATCAAGCAGTTCGAGGTCGACGTCGAGGCCGCCGCCGTGCGGATCGTGGACGATCTGATCGCGAAGGGCCCCGGCTGCGACTTCGTGACCGAGGTGGCGGCGAAACTGCCCTTGAAGATCATCTGCGACATGATGGGCATCGGACCCGAGCACTACCAGGCGGTCTTCGACGCCACGAGCATCATCCTGTCGGGCGGAGATCCTGAGTTCATCGCCGACGTCAGCCGCGCCGCCGAACTGCTCCTCGGCGCGGGGCAAGGGCTCCAGGACCTCGTCGTCTCCCTGGCCGCCGAGGGCGGGGACAACCTCACCACCGCACTGACCAGCGCCAACATCGACGGCGAGAAGCTGACGATGCAGGAGCTCGGCTCGTTCTTCATCCTGCTGGTGGTGGCGGGCAACGAGACCACCCGCAACGCCATCTCGCACGGTCTGCACCTGTTCAGCGAGAACCCCGACCAGCGAGCACTGCTGCTCGAAGACTTCGAAGGACGCCTGCCCGGTGCCGTCGAGGAGATCGTCCGCCTCGCCTCGCCCGTCGCCTGGATGCGCCGCAGCCTCACCCGCGACCACGAGATGAACGGCCACCTCTACCGGGAGGGCGAGAAGGTCCTGCTGTACTACTGGGCCGCCAACCGCGACGAGAGCGTCTTCACCGATCCGCACCGCTTCGACATCCAGCGCACCGAGGGCCCGCACATCGGCTTCGGCGGGCCAGGGCCGCACTTCTGCCTCGGCGCCCACCTGGCCCGTCGCGAGATCACCGTGATGTTCCGCGAGCTGTTCACCCGCCTGCCCGACATCCGTTCCGAGGGGGAGCCCGACCGTCTGCGCTCCAGCTTCATCAACGGCATCAAGCGGATGAGGTGCACCTTCTAGCCTTCCGTGACCTTCCGGTGCTCCCCGCCCCTCAGAACGGGAGCGGTGCTCACCGCTCCAGCGCGCGGATCGACTTGAAGACGGTGTTGATGTCGGGGAGCAACTCCTTCTTGCTGTCCGGCACCGACATGTAGACGATCGCGGGCAGGTCGGCGCCGGTGCTCACGGCGGCCACGACCATGGTCGTCTTCGAGTCGCCCGAGGTGATCTCATACGCGGCGAGCTGGCCGGGCAGGCCGTTCACCGACAGGGTCTGCTGGGCGGTCTTGCGGGCGGTGTTGCCCTCGGGGAAGAACTTGTTGCGCCCGCTGGAGGCGACCGCGTTGATCACCGGCGCGAGGTTCTCCGGCGAGGTGTACTTCGCCTTCAAACGCGGGGAGAGCGGTCCCGACATCAGCTGGGCGAACTGGGTCTTGCCCATGGAGTCCGGGCCCGCGGGGAGATACTGGCGGGTCGTGAAGCCGTAGCTGGCGGGCATGCCGGGACGCTGGTCCTGCCGCCAGGGGGCACCGAGCTGTGCCAGGGTGATCCCCGCCTGCTGGTCGGTGAGCGTACCGGCCACCGGTGAGGCGTCGCCGGTGAAGCGCGGCAGACGGCCGATGGCGGCGGGCTTGGTCGACTTCTGGGTCGCCGCGGGCTTGGGATCGGCGGGGGTCTCCTCGTCGGCCGAGGCGAGCGGCCCGGCCAGGAAGGCCCAGAGCACCGCGCCGAGCAGCGCGATGACCACGGATCCTGCGAGCGCGAAGATCCAGACCGGTCGGCCCCGCTCCCCGTCCTCCTCGTCCTCGATGGCCTGATAGTTGTCGCCGAAGACCGTGTTCCACAACTCCTGCTGGCGCTCCGGCGGAGGGGTCTTCGGGCCGCTGATCTGACCCGCGGTGACGAACGGCTTGTTCGGGTCGGACGGGTCACGACTCAGATGATGGCCGGGCTGGCCAGGCTGGTTCACCTGACCAGGCTGAGGCTGGCCTGGCTGGGACTGCCCCTGCTGGGGTCCGCCCTGTCGCGGGTCGGCTCCGGGGTGAACAGGGGGTGCTCCCAGAGCCGAGGACGCGTTGGGGGCCGCCGCGTTCGCCGCGGCCAGGGCCCACATGGCGGGGTTGTCGGGCACGCCGTAACCGCGCCGGGCGTTTTCGCCGCCGGAGTCGCCGCCGTTCTGGGGACCGTTCGGGTGGCCGCCATCGGGTGAGCTGCCGCCGAAGGGGGTGGCGCCGGGTTGGGAACCCTGAGCGGTGCCGGGGAGGGCGCCGCCGGAGCGAGCGGCCGGAGCATCACCGTTCGCCCAGGCGGGGGAGAACGTCGAGGTGGGGGCCTCGGCGAATCCCGCGTTTCCCGGGGAGGCCGGGGGCCAGGTGTCACCGCCCCCCGGAGAGGTGGGCGGCCAAGCGGTGTTCTCCGCCTGCGCCGGCGGCCACGCGTTGTTCTCCGCCGAGGGGCGACCGGAGGGCTGCCCCGGTGCGGTGGCCTGCCACGCCTCACCCGCGGCGCCGGAACCCTGCCGCTGGGCGTTCCCCTGCGGGCTGGTCGCCTGCGCCCAGCCGTCGGCCTGTGAACCGGATGCCTGCGCCCAGCCGTCGGCCTGAGGAGTGGTCGCCTGTGCCCAGCCGTCGGCCTGTGAACCGGATCCTTGCGCCCAGCCGTCTGCTTGAGAACCGGACCCCTGTGCCCAGCCGTCGTTGTTCTGCGGAGCCGAGGCCTGTGCCCAGCCGCCTGCCTGCGGGCTGGTCGCCTGTGCCCAGCTGTCGGCCTGCGGGTTCTGGGTGCGGTCGCCGTGGGGTGGGGTGGGGGGCCAGGTGTCGTCGGGAGTGGCTGCTTGGGGCCGGCCGCCGGGGGAGTCCGTCTGGGGGGCCTGGCGCTGGTCGCCGTTGTGGGACTGGGGGGAGGTGGGCTGCGGCCATCCGTTGCCGTTGCCGGGTGGGGTCTGGTGCCGGTTGTCGGTGCCCCGCGGGCCCGACGCCTGCGCCCAGCCGTCGGGCTGTGCGGCGGATCCTTGCGCCCAGCCGTCGTTGTTCTGCGGGGCCGAGGCCTGTGCCCAGCCGTCGGCCTGTGAACCGGATGCCTGTGCCCAGCCGTCTGCTTGAGAACCGGACCCCTGTGCCCAGCCGTCGTTGTTCTGCGGGGCAGAGGCTTGCGCCCAGCCGTCGTTGCGTGGACTGAAGGCATCAGGCCAGCTGTTGACCTGAGGGTTGGTCGCCTGTGCCCAGCCGTCGTTGTTCTGCGGGGCAGAGGCTTGCGCCCAGCCGTCGGCCTGCGGGCTCTGCGGGCGGCCGTCGCTCTGGGGCGGGGTGCTCTGGGACCGGCCGCCGCCGGGGAGGTCGGCCTGGGATGTGGAGGCGCGCTGTCCTTCGCCGGGTGAGGTCTGCCAGGAGGGGCCGTTGCCGCTCTGCCGCTCGTCCTGCGGGAGGGGCAGCCGGGGTCCGGTGCCAAGCGAATCGTTCGACCACGAGGGCGACGGCTCGGCAGCCTCCGGCCATGCCGAAGGCAGGTGGGACTGGCTGGACTGCTCCGAGGCCATGCTTTCCTTACCTCCCGCGCGGGTGCCCGAATTAGGCGTATTGGGCATGGTCTCACGTGAGACGGGGGGGCTCGCAGGGAAACTGGAGAACGCCCCCCTGAACTGGAGTCCGGTGGGGTCGGTCGGCGGATCCTGCATGGGCAGGCCGACCTCCATCGGATCCGGGCCCTGCCCCGACTCTGCTGAATGTGCCACGGTTAGAAGAGTAAACGCGAGAGACATACGAGGTCACAACAGGCGTATAGCCATCGGGTCTCGTTGCCCCCGGGAGAACGGGAGCCTCCATTCTGCTGACCTGGCCGGATCCTGTCTCCTGTTTGCCGTGATCGGTCCTGTTCTCGCCGGCCACGAATACGCCTTGCGGGCTGCGATAGTCTTGCCCTATGCGTGCCGCGACCCTGCTTATCGGGCCGCATCGGCCTTCCCGTCCCTGAGCGCCCTGCCGATGCGGCTGCCCTCCGCGTGAGCGGGGGGTTTTTGCATTGGGCCGGACGGGTCGGACCATCCACGCAGGCATACCCCGAGGAAGATCGACGTGAGCGAGCGAGCCGACATGCAGAGCGACGAGCAGCACTATGACCCGCAGGTCCTGCAGGTCAAGTGGCAGCGCAGGTGGGAGGAACTGGATCCCTTCCGGGCCTCCGACGACCCCGCCGACCCGCGCGAGCGGCGCTACATGCTCGACATGTTCTCCTATCCCTCGGGCGACCTGCACATGGGGCACGCCGAGGTGTTCGCCCTGGGCGACGTCATCTCCCGCTACTGGGTCCAGCGCGGCTACAACGTGCTGCACCCCGTCGGCTGGGATTCCTTCGGCCTGCCCGCCGAGAACGCCGCGATCAAGCACAACGCGCACCCGGCGGAGTGGACCTACGCCAACATCGAGACCCAGGCCAACTCCTACCGGCGCTACGCGATCTCCTTCGACTGGTCCCGCCGTCTGCACACCAGCGACACCTCGTACTACAAATGGACCCAGTGGCTCTTCAACCGCTTCTTCGAGCGTGGCCTGGCCTACCGCAAGGGTGGCCTGGTCAACTGGTGCCCGAACGACCAGACCGTGCTCGCCAACGAGCAGGTCAAGGACGGCAGGTGCGAGCGCTGTGGCGCCGAGATCGTCCGTCGCGAGCTGACCCAGTGGTATTTCAAGATCACTGATTACGCCGACCGGCTGCTGGACGACATGTCCCTGCTGGAAGGCGGCTGGTCCGAGCGCGTGCTGACGATGCAGCGCAACTGGATCGGCCGCTCCGAGGGTGCCGACGTCGACTTCGTGATCGAGGGCCGGGACGAGCCGGTCACCGTCTACACCACCCGTCCCGACACCCTGTACGGCGCCACCTTCTTCGTGGTCGCCCCGGACGCGCCGCTGGCCGAGGAGATCGTCACCGACGACCGGCGTGAGGCGTTCGAGGCATACCGGGTCGAGGTGTCCAAGCTGTCCGACATCGACCGGCTGTCCACCGAGAAGGAGAAGACCGGCGTCTTCCTGGGCCGGTACGCGATCAACCCGGTCAACGGTGAGCGCATGCCGGTCTGGGCGGCCGACTACGTGCTGTCCGACTACGGCCACGGCGCCATCATGGCCGTGCCCGCCCACGACCAGCGCGACCTGGACTTCGCCCGTACCTTCGACCTGCCGGTACGGGTGGTCGTGCACACCGGTCTGGCCGATCCCGGCGAGACCGGTGTCGCCACCACCGGTGACGGCGCGATGGTCAACTCCGGCCCGCTGGACGGCCTGGCCAAGGCCGAGGCGATCCGGAAGATCATCGAGGTGCTGAGCGAGCGGGGCACCGGTCACTTCACGGTCAACTTCCGGCTGCGCGACTGGCTGCTGTCCCGCCAGCGCTTCTGGGGCTGCCCGATCCCGATCATCCACTGCGCCGACTGCGGCGAGGTCCCCGTCCCCGACGACCAGCTGCCCGTCACCCTGCCCGACATGCGTGGCGAGGCCCTGGCGCCCAAGGGCATCTCCCCGCTCGCCTCGGCCGAAGACTGGGTCAACGTCTCCTGCCCCAAGTGCGGCGGCCCGGCGAAGCGCGACACCGACACGATGGACACCTTCGTCGACTCCTCGTGGTACTTCCTGCGCTACGTCGACCCGGCCTACGACGAGGGGCCGTTCGACGTCGAGCGCGTGCGCAGGTGGGGTCCGATCGACCAGTACATCGGCGGCGTCGAGCACGCCGTGCTGCACCTGCTGTACGCCAGGTTCTTCACCAAGGTCCTGCACGACATGGGAATGGTCGACTTCGTCGAGCCCTTCACCCGTCTGCTGAACCAGGGGCAGGTCATCAACCAGGGCAAGGCGATGTCCAAGTCGCTGGGCAACGGCGTCGACCTGGGCCAGCAGATCGACGCCTACGGTGTCGACGCGGTCAGGCTGACCGTCGTCTTCGCCGGACCGCCCGAGGACGACATCGACTGGTCCGACGTCTCCCCGGCGGCCTCGCAGAAGTTCCTCGCCCGCGCGTTCCGCGTGATGGCGGAGGCCGGCGCGGCCTCCGCGCCCGGCGTCGACGTCACCGCGGGAGACCTGAACCTGCGCAAGGTCGTCCACCACACCATCGACGAGGTCACCAAGCTGGTCGAGTCGCACCGCTTCAACGTCGCGGTGGCCCGCATGATGGAGCTGACGAGCGCGGCACGCAAGGCCATCGACTCCGGCCCCGGAGCCGCCGACCCGGCGGTCAGGGAGGCCGCCGAGACCCTCGCGGTCATGCTGTCCCTGGTCGCGCCGTACGCGGCGGAGGAGGGCTGGGAGCGGCTGGGACACGCCGCCTCGGTCGCCACCGCGGGCTGGCCGGTGGCCGACCCGGCGCTGCTGGTCCAGGAGTCGGTCACCTGCGTCGTCCAGGTCGCGGGCAAGGTGCGCGACCGGCTGGAGGTCTCCCCGGAGATCTCCGAGGCGGACCTGGAGTCGCTGGCCCTGCGGTCGGAGAAGGTTCAGCCCTTCCTGTCCGGCACGCCGCGCAAGGTGATCGTCCGCGCGCCCAAGCTGGTCAACATCGTGCCGTAGTCGTCCCGCGTGCCCTCGGGCCGCGGACGACTGAGTGACCGTCGTGGCCGCGGACGTCTCGCGGGGTCGCTACGGACTCGGGGTGCCCTTGCGAGGGCACCCCGGGTGTCGCGCGTCAACTCGGCCGGCGTGTCCCCGTGACCACTTCGGGGGAGAACCCGTGCCGCTTCAAGCGGCGGGCCTCCATCTCGGCCTCGCCGGGTGGGTTTCCGTGCCCGCCGGCGAGAGATCTTCCCGGGGATGTCCCATCACCTGAGAACGCCGGATGGGGCCCGACATCAGATGTCGGGCCCCATCCGGCGTGTCGTTCTATGGCGTGTCGCACAGAAAGCCGGAGGCGCGTGATGCCGAGCTCGCGTAACCACGGTGTGGCTCGGTCCGGACCCGCGTGCCGGGTGACGCTCTCAGACGGCGACGCCTCCACGGGCCGGAGCCCGTGGAGAGCGGTGAGGAGCCTGCGTGGGACGCTCGCGTCAGAGCTTGCGGAGGACCGCGACGACCTTGCCGAGCACGGTGGCCTCGTCGCCGGGGATCGGGTCGTAGTTGGGGTTGTGCGGGACCAGCCAGACGTGGCCGTCTCTGCGCTTGAAGGTCTTGACCGTGGCCTCGCCGTCGATCATCGCGGCGACCACGTCGCCGTTGTCGGCGACCGGCTGCTGGCGCACGACCACCCAGTCACCGTTGGCGATGGCGGCCTCGATCATCGAGTCGCCGGTCACCTGGAGGAGGAAGAGCGTGCCCTCACCGACAAGCTGCCTGGGCAGGGCGAAGACGTCTTCGATGCTCTCCTCGGCGAGGATGGGGCCACCGGCGGCGATCTGACCGACGAGGGGCACATAGGCGGCGGTCGGACGGCTGACCGGAGTCTCGTCCTCGCCGGAGTCGGGGTCAACCCACAGCACGGGCTCGCCGGGAAGGCGGACCTCCAAGGCGCGGGGGCGGTGCGGATCACGCCGCAGGTAGCCCTTGCGCTGCAAAGCCGTCAACTGGTGCGACACGCTGGAGGTGCTGGTGAGCTGCACCGCTTCGCCGATCTCCCGCATGGACGGCGGATAGCCGCGCTGCTGCACGGAATCGCGGATCACCTCAAGGATCTTCCGCTGCCTGGGGGTGAGGCCAAGGGAGTCACGCCTTCGCACCGCCAGGTCGCTGGCGGCCGAACCGTTCTCGTTGTGCTGGCTCATACGAACTCCTCGCCTCCCGGTCTGTATTTAAGACGTCGCACACAGCGACCATACCTCGGCCGAAGATCATACTCAAACAATTGTTCGAATGTCCTCGAAATCGGCGACGCCGTGGTGTACAACATCGTACGGGAGTTCGATCGACATCGTGTTCGATTCACCGATCTTTCTTCGACATGTGTTCGGCCAGGTCGAGGGGATGGGGGGCCACCGTGAAACCGACCGCGACGACACCACGATCCAGGATCGCGCCGAGGTCCCGGGCGGCGCAGCGATCACCGGGAGCGCCGCGCCTGCGGCTCGTGCCGCCCCCGAGACCGGAGCCGGAGCCCGGTCCCGCGCCGGAGCCAGGGCGGAGGTCCGAGGCGAAGCAGGGGTGGGAGGCCGTGTGGGACTCGGTGCCGGTGTCGGGACCTGTGCCGAGGGCGCGCCTCGGCCGTGAGCCGGGGCGAAGGTCCGGGGGGGAGCCCGAGCGGGTCTTCGAGCGTGAGCCCGGGCGAGGATCCGGCCGTGAGGCTGCGCGAAGGTCCGGCCGCGAGATGAGACGGGAATCCGCTCGGGAGTCCGGGCGAAAGCGTGGGCGGGAGCCGGGGCGGGCCTCGCGTGAGTCCGAGCGAAAGCCCGGCGGGGCGTCCGGGCGTGAGCCTGGGCGGAGTCCCGGACGCGAGGCGAGGCGGTCGCTCGGGCGTGGGCGGGGATGGAGCCCCGGCCGTGAGCGGGGACGGTGGTCCGGGCGTGATCCGGAACGGGGGGCCGGACGCGGGGCCGGGCCGAGGAGGGCGCCGCGATCGGCGACGGCATCCTCGGCGGGCACCCGTCGGCCGGGTGTCGGCCGGAAGGGAGCGGTTCGGCGGCCTCTTCGACTCACCCGGCGTGGAAGGATCGTCGTGGTGGCGGTGCTCGCACTGTTCAGCCTGGCGGTGCTCTGGATCGGCGGACGCATCGACATGGTCGCGGCGGACGAGCGGGCGGGCCTTGAGGGGCTGCCGCGGATCACGGTGCACGCGGACGACACGCTGTGGGAGATCGCGGACGCGTTGACGAAGGAGGCGGACACCGGCTCGGCGGTCCGTCGCATCATGGACCTCAACGGGCTGTCCGGCTCGGAGGTCCGGCCGGGGACCCGGCTCTATCTCCCGGAGGGCCTCGTCTCCGTGAGGTGAGGCCGGTCCGGGCTCCGGCGATCGGGCCGGGGCTCGTGGGACCGCTGCGGCGCCCGGCCGGCCTCCGGCGGGGCGGCCGGCGAGACGGGCGGGCCTCGTTCCGGCGGGGTGAGGCGGGTCGGCGGCGCGGGTGGGGCGAGGGGTGTGAGAGGGGATGCGAGGGACTCGTCCGACGGGTCGCCTGGGGCGACTGTGAGACGAGAGGCGTCCGGGGCGAGAGGGGTCTCGCATGGGTGGCGACACGCCGGGATGTGCGGGCTGATCAGCGACTTCGTGCCGCAAGGTCGTTTCAACTTGCGTTCATGGTCGAGCACTTCTACGGTTGGACCACAACATCTAGTGGCTGCATCGCAACACTTCACCACAGCTTGTGTTTCCATTACCGCATCTCGACTCTTCGAGATGTGTGCGCGGGCGTCTGGCCGTGCGTGTCGTGGGTAGGTGAGGTGGGTCGGCCGCTTCGGTAGGTCAAGGAGGCGACACGCGTGCATTGTCCGTTCTGTCGCCATCTGGACACGCGAGTCATCGACAGCCGGGCCACCGAGGACGGCGGGGCGATCCGCCGCAGGCGCACGTGCTCGGAATGCGGGCGCAGGTTCACCACGCAGGAGACCGTTCTGCTCATGGTGAGCAAGCGCAGCGGTGTGACGGAGCCGTTTTTCAGGGACAAGGTGATCGCCGGGGTCCGGCGGGCGTGCCAGGGGCGGTCCGTCAGTGAGGATTCCCTGGCGCAACTGGGCCAGCGGGTCGAGGAGAGCATACGGGCCACCGGATGCGCCGAGATCGCGGCCCACGAGGTCGGGCTGGCCATCCTGGGCCCGCTCCGCGAACTGGACGAGGTGGCGTACCTACGGTTCGCCTCCGTCTATCGCGGTTTCGAGACGCTGGCCGACTTCGAGGCGGAGATCGAGCGGCTCCGGGCGGAGCGCTCCACCAAGCAGGACTGATACAGACCCCGGGCGCCGGGGGTGATGCGGCGCGTTGGTGTGGTCCGATTCGAGGGTTCCACGGAGCCCCAGGAGGGGGAAGTCATGACGGAGACCGCCGGTGCGGTGACACGTGGAGGCAAGAGGCCACGTAAGGGTCTGAAGATGAAGCGCATCTTCACCACGCCAGGCGTGCATCCCTATGACGAGCTGGTCTGGGAGCGCCGTGACGTCGTCATGACCAACTGGCGCGACGGCTCGATCAACTTCGAGCAGCGCGGTGTCGAGTTCCCCCGGTCGTGGTCGGTCAACGCCGCCAACATCGTGACCACCAAGTACTTCCGCGGCGCGGTCGGCACCCCGCAGCGGGAGTGGAGCCTCAAGCAGCTGATCGACCGGGTGGTGGGCGTCTACACGCGTACGGCGGTCGAGCACGGTTACTTCGCCACCGACGAGGACGCCGAGATCTTCGACCACGAGCTCAAGCACGCTCTGGTCAACCAGGTCTTCAGCTTCAACTCGCCCGTCTGGTTCAACGTCGGCACCGCGTCGCCGCAGCAGGTCAGCGCGTGCTTCATCCTGGCCGTCGACGACCAGATGGAGTCGATCCTCGACTGGTACAAGGAAGAGGGTGTGATCTTCAAGGGGGGTTCCGGCTCCGGCGTCAACCTCTCCAGGATCCGTTCCTCCAAGGAACTGCTCTCCAGCGGGGGCACCGCCAGCGGCCCGGTCTCCTTCATGCGCGGCGCGGACGCCTCCGCGGGCACCATCAAGTCCGGGGGCGCCACCCGCCGCGCCGCCAAGATGGTCGTCCTCGACGTCGACCACCCCGACATCGAGGAGTTCGTCGAGACCAAGGCGCGCGAGGAGGACAAGATCCGCGCCCTCCGTGACGCCGGGTTCGACATGGACCTGGGCGGCAAGGACATCGTCTCCGTCCAGTACCAGAACGCCAACAACTCGGTGCGCGTCTCCGACGAGTTCATGCGCGCGGTGGAGAACGGTGAGGAGTTCGGCCTGCGTGCCCGCCTCACCGGCGAGGTCATCGAGAAGATCGACGCCAGAGAGCTGTTCCGCAAGATGGGCAAGGCCGCCTGGGAGTGCGCCGACCCCGGGGTCCAGTACGACGACACGATCAACGACTGGCACACCAGCCCGGAGACGGGTCGCATCACCGCCAGCAACCCCTGCTCGGAATACCTGCACCTGGACAACTCCTCGTGCAACCTGGCGAGCATCAACCTGCTGAAGTTCCTGAAGGACGACGACACCTTCGACATCGCGAACTTCGTGAAGATCACCGAGCTGGTCATCACCGCGATGGACGTCTCCATCACCTTCGCCGACTTCCCGACCGAGAAGATCGACCAGACCACCCGCGCCTACCGCCAGCTGGGCATCGGCTACGCCAACCTCGGCGCACTCCTCATGGCCACCGGCCACGCCTACGACTCCGACGGCGGCCGGGCGGTCGCCGGGGCCATCACCTCGCTGATGACCGGCGTCTCCTACCGCCGCAGCGCCGAACTCGCCGCGGTCGTGGGCCCCTACGACGGCTACGCCCGCAACGCCGACGCGCACAAGCGGGTCATGCGCAAGCACAACGACGCGAACGAGGCCCTGCGCACGGTCGACGAGATCGACGGTGCCATCCACCGCGAGGCCTCCAGCCAGTGGAGCGAGTGCCTCAGGCTCGGTGAGAAGAACGGTTACCGCAACGCCCAGGCATCGCTCCTCGCTCCGACCGGGACCATCGGCCTGATGATGGACTGCGACACCACCGGCATCGAGCCCGACCTCGCCCTGGTCAAGTTCAAGAAGCTCGTCGGCGGCGGCTCCATGCAGATCGTCAACCAGACGATTCCCCGCGCGCTGCGGCGGCTCGGCTACCAGGAGGAGCAGGTCGAGGCGATCGTCGAGTTCATCGCCGAGCACGGTCATGTCGTCGACGCCCCCGGCCTGCGGCGCGAGCACTACGAGGTGTTCGACTGCGCGATGGGCGAGCGTGCGATCGCGCCCATGGGCCACGTGCGCATGATGGCCGCGGCCCAGCCGTTCCTGTCCGGAGCCATCTCCAAGACGGTCAACCTTCCCGAGTCCGCGACGATCGAGGACATCGAGCAGGTCTACATGGAGGGCTGGAAGCTCGGTCTGAAGGCCCTGGCGGTCTACCGCGACAACTGCAAGGTCGGCCAGCCCCTCTCGGCCTCGGGCAAGAAGACCGAGGAGAAGGAGGAGCCCGCCGAGCCGGCGATCCAGGTCGTGGAGATCAGCCGCCCGACCCGCCGCCGGATGCCCAACCAGCGCCCCAGCACCACCACCCGCTTCACCGTGGGAGGCGCCAAGGGCTACATGACCGCCTCGTCCTATCCCGACGACGGCCTCGGTGAGGTCTTCCTGAAGATGTCCAAGCAGGGATCGACCCTCGCGGGCGTCATGGACGCGTTCTCGGTGGCCATCTCCATCGGCCTGCAGTACGGGGTGCCGCTGGAGACGTACGTCGGCAAGTTCGTCAACATGCGCTTCGACCCGGCCGGTATGACCGACGACCCGGATGTCCGTATCGCCGCCTCGGTGATGGACTACATCTTCCGCCGTCTGGCCCTGGACCACCTGCCCTACGACGACCGCGCCGCCCTCGGGATCTTCTCCGCCTCCGAGCGCGCCGCGCAGCAGCGCGGTGAGGACCCGGCCCCGATCCACAGCGACGAGGTCATCGCCGAGCTCGCCACCTCGGCTCCCATCGAGGAGCCGCAGTCCCGCCCCGAGGCGGCACCCGCGGAGACCCCGCGCCGCACCGGCTCCCTGGAATCCCACCAGGGCCGCACCGCCGACGCGCCTCTCTGTATGACCTGCGGCACCAAGATGCGTCCCGCCGGCAGCTGCTACGTCTGCGAGGGCTGCGGCTCCACCAGCGGTTGCAGCTGATTCCGGGCAGAAAAGCAGCGTTGGGTACGGAAGCCAAACCTGCGTAATGCTCGCCAGGAAGGAGGGCCGGAATTGATTCCGGCCCTCCTTTCGGCGTTTTCAGAAGGTCGTAGCGACGAAAGCAGGGGCAGGCGATGGCCGATGTGGACGGTCGGAGAGAAGCGCGAACGGTCGAGCAGGTGCGAGAATACCTGTTGACTCATATCAATTTTGCTCTTTGTCGGCCAGGCGTGTTCGGTGGAGAGATCGCCCTAAGAATTTACTTCGACGCAATGGCGTTCACGGACGATCGTGAACAAGTCTGGAATGAGAAACAAGATTCTCTTCGTGCTCGGAGGGCTTTTCTCTCCACGGGAGTTCGGGGAGCCTTCGAGTCTCTCTGGGGTGCCGGAACCTATGACATGGCCGCGTCCGTCTATGCCGAGTTCGCCCATCGTCACGGATGGCTCCGGCCGGACCGTATCCTGTCGCGGGACGGGTACGACAAGCTGATCGGTGCCAAGAAGGCTTGGTGTGAGCGCGATCGAACCCTCGAACAGACCCTCGATATGTTCGGGCCGCCGTCTGTCTACTGCGGTGGCACGAGCCCATACTTTCCCAAGACCTTGGTATACGCGACGGGGCACCCTCAGGATTCTTTGCTCTGCTTCCATTTCTGGAACGAGTTCCTTCATTTGCGTACGGATCAGACCGCATTGTACGGCGAGCCCATGCTTCTGGCCGTCCGGGGAGAGGGTTCCGACTTCGCCGACAGCTTCACTTTCACGCCTGTCGGTACGAGCCGGTGCCAGGGAGCCCGGAGGAGCGATCAGCTTTCCGAATAGGTGTCCTGCACTCCAGCGGACAGGCGGTAGTCGTCGAGGAGGGCGACACGACATGAGACGGCTATCTATGGCGAGTGTGGTCGAACGACGGATCCTGGTGAACTACCGGGTCGATCCAGAAATCGCCGCACGTTTGCTGCCGATGCCACTGCGGCCTCAGCAGGTCGGAGGATGGGCGGTCGCCGGAATCTGCCTGATCCGCCTCGGGCGGGTCCGACCCACGTGGCTCCCGAATGGTCTGGGGCTGCGCAGCGAGAACGCCGCGCATCGCATCGCCGTGGAGTGGGACGGGCCGCGAGGTCCTGAGACGGGGGTGTACATCCCGCGCCGGGACAGCGGATCGATGGTCACGGTGCTGGTCGGCGGCCGGTTGTTCCCCGGTGTGCACCACCGGGCGTCGTTCGATGTGCAGGAGACTGCGGAGGACCTCCGCGTGGCCTTCGGCGGCCGTGACGGCCTGGTCAGCGTGAGCGTGCACGTTCGCACGGCAGAGCTGTTCCAGGGCAGCGAACTGTTCGCCGACCTGGGTGAGGCATCGGAGTTTTTCCGTCACGGCTCGACAGGTTTTTCCGCTACCCACGATGAAGGGCGTCTTGACGGGCTCAAACTCGGGACCGGCTCATGGCGTGTGCGGCCCGTCGATGTCCACGCTGTCCGGTCCAGCTATTTCGACAACCAGGATCGGTTCCCGCGAGGCAGCGCGAAGCTCGACTGCGCGCTGCTGATGCGCGAGGTGCCGGCAACATGGATCCCGGTGCAGCCAATGCGGGTTACGACGCCGGACCGCAGGCACGCCGGAAACACCGAACCTTCCGAATAAGCGCACTCCCTCAGTACCCTCGGCGCTGCCGAGGAATGAAATACCTGGTCAAACGGGACCTGTTGGGTTCCACTCCTGGCTTCGGCCGATATGACCTCCCATTGTTAATGTGATTGATGCAGCTGGTGCTTGCCTGGTGAAATCGGCAGATGATTGGAAAGACGCTGTGGGAGCGGCAGCTTCATCAGAGGGGGTCCGCTTCGGCGTTGGCGGTGACGGAAGACCGCGTCGTTCTCCATGAGCGCCACACTCGGCTTGTCTGCCTGGACCGCCACGACTGCTCGGTCCGTTGGGACGTCCCGATAGGAACCTGGCCGCGTGCGGTCGTGGTCGCCGGTGATCGTTGCCTGGTTCTGCCGCAGGACACCGATCAACTGTTCTGTCTCGATCTCACTGCGGGATCTGTGGTGTGGCGCGCCGGGTTGCCGCAATACTCGGGGCATGTCGTGGCTACCGCGGAGACGGTCGTCGTCGGCGGCTGGCGTGGTTACACGCCCATGTCTGCTTTCGACCTGAAGGACGGACGGCCTCTGTGGCGGACACGGCGGCGCATGGCCACGGTGCTTCCTCTGCCCTGGGATGGCGGCGTGCTGTTGGGAGACGGCTCGGAAGCGTGGCTGATCGATCCACGAGATGGCAGGGAACTGGACCGCTGGCGGTTGCCGGAGTCGCTGGTCGAAACCGACGGTCATCCGGCGTTCACCATGATCGGCCCTGACCGTTGCCTGGTGCCGTGCGGCCTGCGATCCGTTGTAAGCATTCGATTGTCATCGGGTCTCGTCGAGCGCTTCTTCCGTCACGATGCCGACCTCTCGTCCTCGGCCGCCCAGTTCACCGGTGGTGTGGTGTGGTTGCGAGAACGAGGTGCCGGCTATCTCGCCATCGACCCCGAAGACGGATCGGTGTTGTGGAACGTGGACGTCAGGCAGCCACTCGTCGGTGAGGTGGTCCGAGACAGCGAGGGGTTCGTAGTGGCCGGCGCGGGCGGCCTGCTCTTCCGCCTGCGGTCTGATGGGCACGTCCTGGAGCGGTCCTCATCGGTTACCAGGGTGGCTGCACTGCGAGACCTTGGAGCAGGGGAGATGCTCATGGTGACCAAGGGAACCTTGAGGATGATCGCCATCGACCCGTACCGGCGAGGTGAATGACGCAGGAATACCGCAGCCCACGAATAAGTGCTCTGCCCCGATATTCAGAGCTGATTCAGAGCAGAAAAGCAGCGCTGGGTAAGAAAGCCGAACCCGCGTAACGCCCACCGGAAAAAGGGAGGCCGGAGTCGACTCCGGCCCCCTTCTCTGTTCTCGGACGCTCTGGGACTGTGCAGTGAGAACACCGTGATCGCCCGTCGTTTTCCCGGCCGGTAGGGTCGCCGGGGACATCTTGCGGTTGAAGGGAACGTCTCATCGTGGATGCGGGCATCATCGGGCAGGCGATGGGGTTGTTCGCTGTAACCAACATCGACGACATTTTGATCTTGGCGTTGTTCTTCGCCCAGGGCGCCGGACGGCGCGGAGCCGCCGCGCGGGTGGTGGCCGGTCAGTATCTCGGCTTCCTGGGCATCTTGGCCGTGGCGGTGGCCGCGGCTTTCGGTGCCACCTTCCTCCCCGAGCCGGTCCTGCCCTACCTGGGCCTGCTCCCGCTGGTCTTGGGCGTCAAGGCGGGTCGGCAGGCGTGGAAGGCCCACCGCGATGGGCGCGACGGAGCCGGGGAGACGGCGGAGGAGCATGCCGGTGGGCCGAAGGTCCTGGAAGTGGCCGCGGTCACCTTCGCGAACGGCGGCGACAACATCGGCGTGTACGTCCCCGTCTTCGCCACCGCGGGCGTCGGCTCGATGGCCGTCTACGTCACCGTCTTTCTGACCTTGGTGGCCGTGTGGTGCCTTGCCGGGCGGTTCTTCGCCACTCGACCGATCGTCGCCAGGGCACTGAGCCGGTGGGGACACATTCTGCTGCCGGTCGTGCTGGTCGGGATCGGCCTGCTCATCCTGATCGAGGGCGGCGCCTTCGGCCTGTAGAGCTTCGTCACGAAGCGGCGCCTGTGGAGCGGCTGGGCACCGAAGGGAGATCGAGGCCGGTCCCCCTTCGGCGTTCTCAGGACGTCGCCCGCGAGGTTGACGGCGAACGAATCGCCTGATTTCTGCATCTCACCCATCGGATGACAGTCGCTATCAAGGCCGGTCCCGGTGATGGGGGACGGCCGATGGCGGGTACGTCTGAGCCGGGTGCTCACCGCCGACGGCCGAGTGACGGCACCGGCCTCTCACAGGCGGTAGACCCGGCGGGCGGTGGCGGCGAACACGTTCTGGACGGTCTGGGGGGACCGGCGGGCGAGGACCTCCTGCCAGGTGGAGACCAGGGTGGGAAGGTCGGTCCAGATCTTCTCGATCGGGAAGTTGCTGCCCCACATGCAGCGGTGGGAGCCGAAGGCCTCCAGGCAGGTGTCCGCGACCATCTCGATCAGCGAGCGGTCCACGCGGTGCACGAACGTGCCCTGACCGGTGAGCTTCACCACGACGTTGGGGCGCTCGGCCAGCAGCCTCAGGCCGCGTTTCCACTCCGCCACCCGGGACGCCCCGGACTCTTCGAGCATCCCCGCGTGGACCAGCACGAACGTGACGTCGGGGAAGTCGTCCACGAAACTCGCGGCGTCGGCCATCTGGTCGGTGAACACCTGGAGCTCGAACAGCCAGCCGAGATCGGCGAGCGAGGCGATGTTGCGCCGGAAGACGGGATCCTTCATGCGGTCGGGGGCGGAGGCGAAACGGAACTCGGGCCGCTCGTGCCAGTGCAGTTGCAGACGGGTTCCCCTCATGAGAGGGGTGAGCGCGGCCTGGCGGCGCATCACGTCGGCCGCGCCCTCGTCGAAGAGGTCCGCCGAGCCGATCACGGCCATCGGCCAGCCGGTCTCCGCGTGGGTGTCGCGCAACCAGCGCACCTCGTCCAGGCAGCGGTCGAGAGACCAGTTGGCCTGGACGTAGACCGAGGAGGTGATACCGCAGCCGGTGGCCTCCTCGACGTACTCCGACACCGGGTAGTCGCGGCGGATCGACTCGTAGGGACCGAAGATGCGCGGGATCATCTCCCCCTGGAGCCAGGGCAGGTCGGCGGCGCGCCAGATGTGGTGGTGCGCGTCGACGATCCCGGCGAGAGCCGGACTGGCGGTGGTGTCGTTCATCGAATACCTCCGGCGTGGGGACCTCCGGCTTCGGCCCCGGGGAGGGGACGCGGGACCGTGAGGCATGTCATGGACGGGTTCCCGTGGGTCGTGGGATGGGCCACCGCCTGGCCGCCGCGCCCCGGGGGCCGGACAGGACCGCGGGGAGGCGGCGGACCTCCGCGAGAGCGGTGGGCAGGTCGCGCACGCCGCCGAGGTGGTCCAGGTGGGGGAGCTGGGCGGCCATGGCGCGCGTGACCGGGCTGTAGTCGGGGGAGCACGCCAGCGGTGACCACCAGACGAGCCGGTGGCCCAGGCGGGACAGGCGGGCGGTCGCGCGGACCATGGGGACGTGGTCGCCGCGTTCGAGCCCGTCGGAGAGCACGATCACGAGAGCGCCCCTCGCGAGCGCCACGAACCGGGGGACTCCCAGGAACTCGTGCAGCGCCGCCCCGATCGCGGTGCCGCCGTCGGCGTCGGTGACCAGCTCGGACACCGCGCGCAGCGCCCGGCCGGGGTGGGGGTGTGACAGCACGGAGGTGATCCGGGTGAGCCGGGTGCCGAAGGTGAAGACCTCGGTACGGGCCGGCGCCGCGCGCAGGGCCGTGTGCGCCAGACGGAGCAGGTCGGGGGTGTGTCGCCGCAGCGAGCCCGAGACGTCGACCAGGATGAGCAGGCGGCGCGGGCGCGGGGGGCGGGCACGCAGGCGCAGCTCGATGATCTCCCCGTCGTGGCGGCGCGCCCGACGCCAGGTGTGCCGCATGTCCAGCCGGTCGCCGGAACGCGCCGGGCGCCGCCGCCTGGACGGGGTCGGGGGCAGTGCGGCGGGCCAGGCTGCCTCCAGTGCGCGGACGACCGAGCGCCACCGGTCGTCGGCCGCGTCGAAGTCCCGCCTGCCGTACGTGCTGAGCGTGCTGGCCTCGACGCCGTCACCGGGCAGCACCTCTCGCGGGGCGGGGTCGTCCTCGCCCGGCCCCTGGGGGGAGGGGGCCTCGCTCTCCCCCGCCGGGGGTGGCGGTACGGCGTCAGGAGGGCCGCCCTGCCGGAACCACGCGGTGAAGACCCGGTCGAAGGCGGCGAGCTCGCCGATGTCGTGCAGCAGGGTGATCCGGGCGTACCAGTACAGGGCGGTCAGGTCACGCGGTGGTGACGCACCGACAATCCGCAGCAGGTCGGCCTGTTTCGGCAGCGCGGTGGTCACGCCGGCGGCGCGCAGCGAGGACAGGAATCCCCACAGATGACGCGCGGCGAGGGCGCCGGGCTCGGAGTCGTCGTACGGCTCCCTTGACGGGACGGCGGCTGTGGGGAGAACGGCTTCGGAGCCTGGGGACGGGCTTCCCGCGACGGCGGCGGGATCAGACATCGCCGAACAGCTCCTCCGCGTGCCCGGCGAGCAGCCGGGTGTCCTCCTCGTCCTTGATGAGCAGGCCGAGGGCACGGCGCAGCGCCACGGGCCACGGGCTGCCGCCCTCGGCGAGGGTCACCGCCCCCCTGGCCCACTCCACGGACTCGGCGATACCGGGCCGTTTGAGCAGAGGCAGCCCGCGCACCCGCTGGACGGCGCGTACCAGCCCTTCGGCCGCTGTCTCCTCCAGGCCGGGTACGGCCGCGCGCAGGATCGCCCGCTCGCGGTCGACCTCGGGGAAGGCGATCCAGTGGTAGAGGCATCGCCGTTTGAGGGCGTCGTGCAGCTCGCGGGTCCGGTTGGAGGTGAGCACCACGATCGGGGGCGTGCGCGCCCGGATGGTTCCCAGCTCGGGGACGGTGATCTGGAAGTCGCCCAGGAACTCCAGCAGGAACGCCTCGAACTCACTGTCGGCGCGGTCGATCTCGTCGATGAGCAGGACCGCGCCGCGATCCGACTCCAGGGCGCGCAGCAGTGGCCGTCGCAACAGGAACTCCTCGCGGTAGAGGTCGCCGACCTCCTGGCCGCGACTCTCCGCCACCCGGACATGCAGGAGTTGCTTGGGATAGTCCCATTCGTACAGTGCCTGTCCGGCGTCCAGCCCCTCGAAGCACTGAAGCCGGATGAGCTCCCGGCCGACGACGCGCGAGAGCACCGCGGCGACCTCGGTCTTCCCGACTCCCGGTTCTCCCTCGAGCAGCAGCGGCCGGTCCAGCCGTAGCGCCAGGTGGACGGCGGTGCGAAGACCCTCGTCGGCGAAGTACCCCTCCCGTTCGAGCGCGGCGGCGAGCGCGTGCTCGTCCGGCGGGCAGGTCGCTGCCGCCCCTCCGTCCGTCGCCTCTCCGCCGTGCGCCGCCCCTCCGCCGGCCGCCGGGGAGGACCCGGCCGCCGAGGAGGACTTGTCGGCGGGGAAGGCCCCATCGGCCACCGGGAAGGACCCACCGGGCGCGGAGGGGAACCCGCCGGACACCGGGGACGCCCCGCCGGACATCACAGCTGGGCGTGCTCGGTCGTGAGCAGGTGGACCCGCTGGGTGGTGTGCGCGGCGGCGTCGGCCGCGGCGGCCTTGCCGTGCTCGGAGCCGAACGCGGCGGCGCGGGCGTCCTCGTCGTCGAAGTAGAGCTCGTTCACCGAGTCGAACGGCGCGTCATCGCCGTTGCTGACGCTCACCGTGTACTTGCGCAGCCCGGGAAGCTTCTTGGCGAACTCGACGTGGTCCTCCACGACCCACTTCGCGAACTCCTCGTGGGACAGGTGCTCCGCGCGCTTGAGCAGCGAGACGACTTTCAGCATGGTTATCGGTTCCTTCGGATCGGGTGGGTGTTCCGGGTGTTCAGGTGCCCTCGTGCGAGGGCACCTCGTGCGGGGCGTCTCGCGCGAGGGCGTCCAGCCCGCGCAGGACGCGTTCGGGGGTGAAGGGCATCGCCGTGATACGCACGCCGCAGGCGTCGTAGATGGCGTTGGCGATGGCGGGGATCGGCGCGTTGGCGGTCATCTCGCCGATGCCCTTGGCGCCGTAGGGGCCGTTGCCGGCGGGGCGTTCCAGGAACAGGCTGTGCTGTACGGGGATGTCGGCCGGGCCCGGCATGAGGTAGTCGGCGAAGTCGCGGGGCCCGTGGTCGCGCCGCGGGTAGTAGGGCTCGGTGGTCTCGAACAGGGCGTGCGACACGCCCATCCAGGCACCGCCCTCGACCTGCTGGGTCGCCATGGCCGGGTTGAGCGCGCGGCCGATCTCGTAGGCGTTGTACAACTCCAGCACCTCGACCACCCCGGTCTCGTCGTCCACCTCGACGACGGCGACCGTGCACGCGTGCGCCTGGCACGAGTCGGGGTCCATCTCTCCCGTCTCGGGCACCGGCACGCTCGGCTCCTTGAGGAAGATGCCGCGCCCGGAGATCGTACGGCCGTGCTTGAAGTGCGCGGCCATGGCCAGCTCGGTGATGTGGATGCTCGGCTCGTCGGAGCCCTTGAGCTTGATGACGCCGGTGCCGTCGGTCTCCAGGTCTCCGGCGTCGACCTCCAGCTCCTCGGCGGCGACCTCCAGCATCACGCCGCGCGCCTCGGCCGCCGCCATGATGACGGCGTTGCCGACGCGATGGGTGCCCCGGCTGGCGAAGGTGCCCATGCAGTGCGGGCCCGTGTCGGTGTCGGCGGTGTTGACCAGGACGTTCTCGATCGGCAGGCCGAGCGTCTCGGCCGCGCACTGCGCGGCGATCGTCTTGATGCCCTGGCCGAGGTCCACCGAGGAGAGCGTGATCACGAAGGTGCCCGTGGTCGTGGAGTGGATCAGCGCCTGTGAGGGGTCGCCGCCGAGGTTCATGCCGGTCGGGTAGTTCACCGACGCGTATCCGCGCCCGCGCAGCCTGGCCATGGCCTACAGCCCCTCTCGTGTCGTCGAGGACATCCGGCGGTACGCCTCGGGCAGTTCGTGCCCGGACATCTCCGCGGCCTTCTGGATCACTTCGACCAGCGCCGTGCCCTCGGCGACCTTGCGGTGGGCCTTGAGGTCGCCGTCGCGGTAGGCGTTGAGCAGCCGCAGCCGCAGCGGGTCCATCGAGAGGGCCCTCGCGATCCGGTCCATCTGCGACTCCAGTGCGAAGTCGCCGATGGTCACGCCGAACCCGCGCATCGCGCTGGAGGGCGTGCGGTTGGTGAACACGCAGTGGCAGTCGGCCCACACGTTCGGGATCGAGTACGGTCCCGGCAGGTGGGCCGCGGCCTTGGTGGTGCCGTACGGGGTGTGCCGCGCGTAGGCGCCCGAGTCGACGTACAACGTGACCTTGCGGCCGATGATCCGGCCGTCGCCCATCACGGCGTCCTTGATGTAGATGCGTTCGGCGGCGCGCGGCGAGGAGACCTGCATCTCCTCGTACCTGCCGTAGACGAACTTGACCGGGCGGCCGGTCGTCATGGCGGCCACGCACGCGACCGGCTCGACGACGACGTCGACCTTGCCGCCGAAGCCTCCGCCGACCGTCCCGCCGACGATGCGCAGCTTGTTGAACGGGGTCTGGAGGATGAGCGCGGTGTTGTCGAGGGTGAAGAAGCACGCCTGGGTGTCGGAGTGGATGCGCAACCGGCCGTCGGCCTGCGGGACCACCACGCAGCCGGTGGTCTCGGTGGGAGCCTGCTCGATCGGCGCGGACTCGTAGCGCCACTCGAAGATGTGGTCGGCCTGCGCGAACGCCTTCTCCACGTCGCCGAACCGGATCCGTCGGCAGTGGTGTCCCTCGTACGTGAAGAAGTTGCGGCCGTGGTACTCGTTGACCAGTGGCGCCCCCTCCGCGAGGGCCTCCTCGACGTCGAAGACCGCGGGCAGGTCCTCGTAGTCGACCCTGATCCTGGCCACCCCCTCCAGGGCCGCGGCCTCGGACTCGGCGACCACCGCGCAGATCGGCTCGCCGAGGTAGCGGACCTTGTCCACGGCGAGGATCGGCTCGTCGTCCGGCCCGACGCCGATCAGCTTCAGCGGGGTGTAGAGGTTGTTCGGGATGTCGGCGTGGGTGAGGATCCGGGTGACGCCGGGCACCTCGAGGGCGGCGGTCAGGTCGACGCCCCTGATCCTGGCGTGGTGGCGGGCCGAACGGTGCATCTTCAGGTGCAGCATCCCCGGCGGGGCAACGTCCTCGAAGAACTCGGTCCTGCCGGTGACGTGCCCCAGCGCGTCGGAGCGCTGGACGACCGAGCCGATGACGGTGAAGTCGTCCTCGCGCTCGGCGGCGAACGAGTCCTTGTCGATGGGGGCGAGCCGGTAGGTCATCGCGACACCGTCTCTTCCCGCGACACCGTCTCCTCCGAGGCCGGTACCGGCTTCGGAGACTCCCCGCGCCTGCGTCTGGCCGCGTCCAGGATGGCGATCATGATGGGCTGGTAGCCGGTGCACCGGCAGACGTTGCCCGAGATCGCCTCGGCCACGTCCTCCTGACTCGGGTCCGGGTCGCGGTCCAGCAGGGCCTCGGCGACCATGATCATGCCCGCCGTGCAGAAGCCGCACTGGGTGGCGAAGTTGTCGACGAAGGCGCTCTGCACCTCGTCGAGGTCTCCGCCCGCGGCCACCCCCTCAAGGGTGCGGACCGAGGCCCCCGAGACCGTTTCCACGGCGATCAGGCACGCCGTCACCGGCCGGTCGTCGACGAGCACGGTGCAGGTGCCGCAGCTTCCCTGCGCACAGCCGCGCTTGGCCGCGGTGAGCCCCAGCGAGTCGCGCAGGACCGCCAGGAGTGTGGTGCCCGGTTTGGCGATGAACTCCCGGGGCTCGCCGTTGACGACGAGCGAGACGATCTGTGACGACATTGTCCGGCCCTTTCTGGGGGTGGGCGGGCTTTTCATGAGGTGAGGGGTGTCTGGTGGACGCGGCGGCACCGCTAGCCGGTGAAGGCCCGGCGCAGGTGCACGGGCAGGACACGCGCCCGGTACCAGGCGCTGGCGTAGGCGTCGTCGAAGGGCGCCGCGTCGGAGCGGGCGGCCTCTCCGGCCTCGGTCAGGACCTCGGGGCTCAGCGGGCGGCCCAGCAGCAGCCGCTCGGCCGAGACCGCGCGTACCGGGCGCGGGGCGACACCGCCGAGGGCGATCACGGTCGAGGTCACCACGCCGTCCTCGGTCCGCGTCACGGACGCGACGGTCACGATGGAGGCCGAGTTCAGTCTGCGGCGCATGGCCTTGTGGTAGTACCAGGTTCCCGGTTCCGGCAGTGCGGTCACCACCGCCGTGACGAACTCGCCGTGGTCGACTCCCGAGGCGAGCACGTCGGCCACCGGGGCCTCGCGCCGCCCGCCGGGACCCGCGATCTCGCACACCGCGCCGAGGGCGAGCAGGCAGACGGCGAGGTCGCCGTACGGCTGCTCGACGAACAGGTTGCCGCCCACGGTCGCCAGGTTGCGGATCGTGGGGGAGGCGATGCTGCGCATCGCCGGGCGCAGGAAACCGAGGCCGGGATGCTCCTCGACGGAGGACAGGGGGGCCGCCGCGCCGATCCTGGCCTGGCCGTCGCGGACCTCGATCCCCGAGAGTCCGGCCCGGCGCAGGCTGATCAGCTCGCCTCCGGGCGCGGCTCCGCCGGTGACCAGCGGCATCACCACGGTGCCGCCGCCCATGATCTGGCCGCCCCTCGCCGAGTGGACCGCCACGGCCTCCGCGGACTCGGGCACGTGGACTGCCTGGATCATCATGTCCGGCCCCCTGCGTTACGAATGGGTTAATTATCGATAATTGATTATCGGCACCGTAAGCTGGGTGTCACCCCGGAGTCAAGAGGAGATCGATGAGCGAGAATCGATGCTCGGTAGGATGCGCTCCATGACCGAGGAGCCCTCCAAGCTGCCGAGGCTGACGTTGTCGCGGCAGATCCGCGACTCACTGGTCAGCCGGATCATCTCCGGCCGGCTCGGACCCGGTGAGCGCCTGGTGGAGACGCGTCTCGCGGCGACGTACGGCACGAGCCAGGCCCCGGTCCGCGAGGCGCTGCGCGAGCTGGAGGTCATGCGGCTGGTGGAGACCCAGCCACGCAGGGGCACCTTCGTACGCCCCTTCGTCCACGAGACGCTCAGGGAGAGCTACGTCGTGCGGGCCGCGCTGGAGGAGACGGCGATCCGCCTGGCCCTGCTCGCCGGGACCGTCCCGCTGGAGGCGCTCGCATCGGACGTGGAGGCGATGCGCGTCGCCGCCGCGGAAGGCGACGGCGAGGCGTCCGCGCGAGCGAGCGTGTCCTTCCACCGGCGCATCGTCGAGGCCTCTCGCAACGAGCTGCTCAGGCTCTCCTGGGAAGGGCTGCAGATCGAGGCGCGCACCTCGGTCACGATGCTCGCGACCGGCGTGAACCTCGACGAGATCGCCCGCGACCACGCCGAACTGCTCGCGGTGATCGAGCGCGGCGACCTGGAGACGGCCTGCAAGCACGCCCGCGACCACCAGTGGCACTACGCCGACCTCCCGCACGACGCCCACGGCCGGGTCCGCGACACCGCCGCCGGTTGAGTCACCGCGCGGGTGGACACGCGGGGAAAGCCCTCGTCGGGGGCGAAGGTACCGACCGGTCCGAACGGGGGAAACGAAGAAAGACCCGCCGTGGCGGGTCTTTCGCGAGGAGGCCGGACGTGGGGTCGTCCGACGGTGACGGGGGTCAGGCGGCGGACGTGGGACCGCTCGTCCGTGGAAAACGCAGGACGTTGCGGCCCGTGTAGGCGCTGAGGTCGACGACCTTGGCATCACCGGTCGCGCCACGGCGTGTCACGGAACGAATGTCCCTGATCTTCAGCCGCGCGACATATGGTGGCACGACCACAAGTCTCTTCATTGAGCCCCCCGGCGTGATGGTTCCGTTATGAGAAGTATCTACAGATCGCCGCATAAGGCTGCCGTAAAGACCAGGTCAACAGGGGTGCCCTGAGGGAGGCCGCGGATCCTCACCCGGGGTGCGGGCGGGGCGGCACCGGATGATCCGAGTGGGTCGACGCATGATCCGCCCCCTTCCCCGGCTCGCCGTGCTCCGCGTCCTGTGACACCGATCCGCCGGACGCTCGCGCGTCCGGCTCGCACGGGCAACCGTGCGAGCCAAACCTAGTGCGCCCCACCCCTCCCGATCAACCGTTTTGGCTACGCAGGGTTCCTGGAACCACACGTGTGGTGACGACGATCCGGTTCCACGCGTTGATCGTCGAGATCGTCACGACCAGCGCGGCCAGCACCTCGGGCTCGTAGTGCCTGGCGGCCTCCTCCCACACCGCGTCCGGCACCCTCTCACCGTGGACGGCGAGCAGGGTGGCCTCCTCGGCCAGGGCGAGGGCCGCCCGCTCGGCGTCACTGAAGAAGGGCGCCTCCCGCCAGGCCACCACGGAGAACAGCCGCTCGTCACTCTCCCCGGCCGCCTTCGCGTCATGGGCGTGCATGTCGACGCAGAAGGCGCAGCCGTTGATCTGGCTGACCCGTATCTTGACCAGTTCCCTCGTGGTGTGGGGCAGCCCGCTGCCGGCCAGGTATTTCTCCAGCCCCTGCATGGCCCGGTAGGCCTCGGGGGCGAGTTCGCCGATGTTCATCCGCTGCTTCATCGGACACTCCTTAGTTTCTCCGGGTTTCTCACGATGTCGATCCCGGTGATCCGGCCCTCGGAGACGGTCAGCCCGTAGACGGAGAGCCCGTCTCCCGACGTTCGCAACAGCCCGGCCCGGCCGTTGACCGTGGTCACGGCCAGCCGGTCGGCGCGGCCGATCCTCCTGGCGATGCCGAGCAGGAAGCGGGCGACCCGCTCGGAGCCGTGGACAGGACGCCTCGCCGCCCCCACCACCCCGCCGCCGTCGCTGCGCAGCACCACGTCGGGGTCGAGCAGCGCCATCAGCGCGTCGATGTCACCGTCGATGTCACCGTCGCCGTCCCCGCCTCGGATGACCCGCGCGAACGCCTCGACCACCCTGCGGTGCTCGGCCTCGTCGACCTCGAAGCGGGGCGCCCGCGCCGCGACGTGCCCGCGGGCACGGGCGGCGAGCTGCCGGCACGCGGCGGCCGAGCGCCCGACCGCGCGCGCGACCTCCCCGAACGGCAGCCCGAACACGTCGTGCAGGACGAAGGCGGTGCGTTCGGCGGGGCTGAGCGACTCCAGCACCACCAGCATCGCCATGCTCATCGACTCGTCCAGGGTCACCCTGTCGGCGGGGTCGCCCTCGCCGACCACCGGCTCCGGCAGCCACGGCCCGACATACTCCTCGCGCCGCACGCGCGCCGAACGCAGTACGTCCAGCGCGAGTCTCGATACTGTGACCACCAGCCAGCCCGTCACGTCGCCGATCTCCGAACGCTCCGCCCTGCCCAGCCGGAACCAGGCGTCCTGGACCACGTCCTCGGCCTCGTCGACGCTGCCGAGCAGGCCGTAGGCCACGCCGACCAGCCGTGGCCGGATGGCATCGAACTCTGCCGCGAGAGCTTCGTCACCGTTCACGTAAGGAGGACGAGACATGTCCCGAGTCTGTGACATCGCCCGAACCTCACCGTCCTCCGGGGCGTCCAATCCACCGGAGAACGGAGCGTGAGTTGAGTACGGCACTTATCGATGGTGATCCGCAGCGGCTGGGCGGCTACTGGCTGGCCGGGCGGCTGGGCGCGGGCGGCCAGGGCGTGGTCTACGAGGCGTACGACGCCGAGGGCACGCGCGTCGCGGTGAAGGTCCTGCACGGTGACGCGGGGACCGACCCCGAGCTGCGCGACCGGTTCGGCCGCGAGGCCGCCGCCGCCCGCCGGGTGGCCTCCTTCTGCACGGCGGGCGTGCTGGACGCCGATCTCGACGGGCCCAGGCCGTACATCGTCAGCGAGTACGTGGAGGGGCCCAGCCTGCGCAGGGCCGTCGCCGAGGGGCGCCGCTTCACCGGGGGTGACCTGCACCGTCTCGCGGCCGCGATCGCCACCGCGCTCACCGCCGTCCACGAGGCGGGGGTCGTCCACCGCGACCTGAAACCCGACAACGTGCTGCTCGGCCCGGACGGCCCGCGGGTGATCGACTTCGGTGTCGCCCGCACCGAGGACATGTCACTGACCGCGACCGGCATGGTGGCGGGTACCCCGACCTACATGGCCCCCGAGATCTTCATGGGCCTGCGCGCGACCGCGGCCGTCGACGTCTTCGCCTGGGGCGGGATCATGGTCTTCGCCGCGACGGGCGCCGACCCGTTCCGGGCGGAGAGCCTGGGCGGGGTCATGCACCGCGTGCTGTCGGTGCAACCCCAGCTGGACATGCTTCCCGAGCACCTGCGGCCGTTGGTCGCGGCCTCGCTCGCCAAGGACCCCGAGTCCAGGCCGACCGCGAGGGACCTGCTGCTCGCCCTGGTCAGCGGCGGCAGGACCTTCGACACCCCGAGGCTGCTCGCGGTGGGCAGCGACGCCGGGTCCCAGGTCCGCGCGACCTCGACGGACCCCGCGCTCGGCACTCTCGCCGAGGACGCCTACGCCGCGCTCGGCCCCGCCGAGCGGGAGCTCGCCCCCGAGATCTTCCTGCGGCTGGTCACCGTGACCGACGACGACCAGCTCGTCGTACGCCGTGCGCAGTGGGGCGAGCTCCTCGACGGGCGAGGGGAGGGGGAGGCCGCCGCCGTACGGCGCCTGATGGAGGTCTTCGCGTACCTGCTGGCTCACGACGACCGGGAGGTGTGGCTGTCGCGGCCCGCGCTGCCGCGGGCCTGGCCCAGGCTGCGCGGGTGGGTCCAGGCCAACCTGGACGGCCTGGCCGTGCACCGGGGTATCCTCACCGCCGCGCGGCGCTGGCAGGTCCAGGGGCGCAGGGACGGAGACCTGTTCCAGGGCGGCAGCCTGGAGAACGCGATGCGCTGGGCGGCCACCGGGCGCCGCAACATCACGCTCAGCCCGGTCGAGCGTGACTTCCTGGAGGCCGGTGCCGCTCTCACCCGGCGCCGGGCGCGCAGGGGCAGGGTGCTCTCCGGCACGCTGGCCGTGCTGCTCGTCGTCGCGCTGGCCGCCGGGGCGTTCGCCGTGTGGCAGGGCAGGGTGGCCGACGCGCGCAGTGCCGTCATCGCCTCCCAGCGCGACCAGGCGACGGCCGCCAGGCTCGCCGCGACGGCGGAGACGCTCCGCAGCTCGGAGCCGGTCACGGCGATGCTGCTCAGCGTGGCCGCCTGGCGGCTGGCGCCGGTGACCGAGGCGAGGGCGAGCCTGACCGGTTCGCTGGCCCAGCGGGAGTCCGCGGCCTTCCACGACCCGGCCACGGGGATACAGACCCTCAGGGCGCTGAGCGCCGACGGGCGCATGCTCGTCAGCGTGAGCGACGGCGAGGTGCGTGTCTGGGACGTGCGGACCGGCAGGCGCACCGGGGGCTTCACCGGGATCGGCGGCGACCTGCGCGGGATCGCGTTGAGCCCGCGAGGCGGCCGGCTCGCCGTGATCAGCGGCCTGAGGCTGAGGATCTGGGACATGCGGACCGGCAGGCCGACGGGTGCCGTCCTGGAGGTCCAGGGGCCGAACGCGGGTGGCGACACCACCGCGTCCTTCGGGCAGTCGGAGGACTGGCTCATGGTCGGCCAGGGGGAGGGTTTCACCGCCTGGAACATCGTGACCGGGCAGAGGCTCTTCCCGCTCAGCGGGGCCCTCGGCGGCGACATCTCCGCGGACGGGCGCGGGTTCGCGTCCTGGGACCTCAACGGTGATGTGGCGGCCTTCGCGCTGGACGGTCTGCGCAAGGTTCCGCTGGGGAGCCGCTGCAACGCCTGCGAGCGGAAGAGTTTGGCCTACGGCCCCGATGGCGCGACCATCGCCGTCGCCAGGGGCAGGACCGTCGAGCTACGCGACGCGTTCACCGGGGCGAAGCTGGACAAATTCTTCGAGGAGGGCGCGACCGGCAAACTCGTCTTCAGCCCCGACGGGCGCTTCCTGGCCTCGGCGTTCGACACGACCCTGCGGCTCTGGCGGGTCGAGGACGGCAGGCTGCTGCTCACCCAGAAGATCGACGCCTACGACCCCGTCGTGGCCTTCGACCCGGACGGGCGCACCCTGCGCTACCTCGCGGAGGACTCGGTGACGAGCCTCGACGTCTCCGCGCTGACCAGGCCCGTCACGCTGAAGGGCTCGGGGACCGACCGGGCGGTCCTCAGCCCCGGCGGGCGGCTCCTCGCCTCAGTGGACGGCGAGGCGAGCGAGGTCGTGATCCGAGATGTCCGCCGCCGCGCACGCGTGGGCTCGCTGAAGATCGGCCCCGGTGACGCGGACCGCTCCTTCACGATGGCCTTCAGCGCCGACGGCGGGCGGCTGGTGGTCAACGACGGCGGGAAGAGCTCCGGGCTGACCGTCTGGGACACCTCCACCTTCAAGCGGATCACCACGGCCACCCTCGCCCGCGACGGCGATGTGTCCGCCGTGGCGATCAGCGCCGATGGCACCGCCGCGGCCTCGTTCACCCGTTACTACGACTCCGGGGTGGAACCGGAGGGGGAGATCCACGTCTGGGACGTGCCCAGTGGCCGGCTCCGCTGGTCGCGGCCCCAGGTCGTCGTCGAGGGGTTGGTGTTCACCCCGGACGGCAGGGCGCTCGCGGTCGTGGGCGGTGAGCACCGGTTGCTGGACGCGGGCACCGGCGAGCCGTTCGGAGACACCTACGGCTCGCCCACCGCGAGCATCCCGGCGATCGCGCTCGCCTTCGACCGGAAGGGTGACCGCTTCGCCGTCGCCGACCATGTGGGGCGGATCTCGGTGCTGGAGACCCGGGGCAGGAAGCGGGTGGGCGCCGTGATCCGGGGCGGAGCGGGAACGGGGGCCAACCTGACGTACTCGCCCCGCGGAGACCTCATCGCCGCGGCGGTGACCGCGCGGTCGGTGGGGATATGGGACGTCGAGACCGGGCGCCGCCTCGGCCAGCCGATCGTCGCCCAGACCGGCGACCTGCGGGCGCTGGCGTTCAGCCCCGACGGTGCCCGGCTGATCGCCGTCGACGAGGCCGGCACCCTGAGCGAGTATCCGGTCGCGCCCGAGGCGGTGGCGCGGGCGGTCTGCGAGCGTGCGGGCCGCACCCTGTCGCGCGAGGAGTGGCGCACCTACCTGGGGGATCTGGCCTACCGGGACGTCTGCCCCGCCTGAAGCCTGAAGAGGGTCTCCTCAGGGCGCGTCGCGGACCGTACGAGATCGGTAGGGAGCCGGTCGTGGGCCCGGGGCGGTCGGTGCGAAGGTTTCGGCCATGCCTGTGATGCCTGTGGTGTCCACCTCGCCCGCGAGGGCGGTCGCGACGGCGCGGGTTGTCTGACCTGCGGATACCTGGGTAGGACCCTCACCGGAAAAGCCACGAGTTTTCGGGGGGAAACATGGCGATCTGTGAAATGTGCGGAAACGACTATGACATGAGCTTCGAGGTGCACGCCCAGGGCACGGTGCACGTCTTCGACAGCTTCGAGTGCGCGATCCAGCGGATGGCGCCGATCTGCGAGCACTGCGGGGTCCGCATCGTCGGGCACGGCGTCGAGGCCGACCGGCGCTGGTTCTGCTGCGCGCACTGCGCGCGCAAGGAGGGGGCGGACAGGATCGTCGACAGGGTCGGCGCGCAGGTGTGAGTCGCGGGAGGCCGGCGGCGCGTCACGCCCCCGGCCGACGCGGCGACGATGTGTGACGGCGCGTGGCGCCACGCGGTGCCGGTGCCGTCGCGGCCCGGGTTCGACGCGCGGTGACGGCGGGCGGCGCCGCGCCGCGGTCCCGGTCCGGCGCGCGGTGACGGCGCGTACCGCCCTGCGGACGCTGGGGATATTACGGCCGTGTGGCGGTGTGAGGCGGTATTAACGAGACTGCCATGATCTGGTATTCCGTGAGTCTGGCTGAGACCGTCTCCTGCCTGCACACTGGGGCCTATGAGGGATTTTGATGTCCTTGTTCTTGGTTCCGGACCGGGTGGACAGAAAGCCGCGATCGCCGCGGCGAAACTCGAACGGCGTGTCGCGCTCGTCGAGCGGCGCAACATGCTCGGCGGGGTGTGCATCAACACCGGCACCATCCCCTCCAAGACGCTGCGCGAGGCCGTGCTGCACCTGACCGGTCTCAACCAGCGGGGTATGTACGGCCAGAGCTACCGGGTGAAGGACGAGATCACCGCGGCGGACCTGGGGATCCGCACCCAGCACGTGATCGGCCGGGAGATCGACGTGATCCGCAGCCAGCTGTCGCGCAACCACGTGACGACGCTCAACGGGCACGGCCACTTCGTGGATCCGCACACGGTCGGCGTCGTCGACGAGCACGGCCACGAGACCAAGGTCACCGCCGACAAGATCGTCATCGCCACGGGCACCAGGCCCGCCCGGCCCGACACCGTGGAGTTCGACGGCCACACCATCATCGACTCGGACGGCATCCTGCAACTGCAGGACATCCCGGACTCGATGGTGGTCGTGGGAGCCGGGGTGATCGGCATCGAGTACGCCTCCATGTTCGCCGCCCTGGGCACCAAGGTGACCGTGGTCGAGCGCCGCGACCGGATGCTCGACTTCTGCGACCTGGAGATCGTCGAGGCGCTCAAGTACCACCTGCGCGACCTGGCGGTGACCTTCCGCTTCGGCGAGACCGTCGCCGCCGTCGAGCGCCGCTCCCGGGGCGCGCTGACCGTGCTGGAGAGCGGCAAGCGGATCCCCGCCGAGACGGTGATGTACTCGGCCGGACGCCACGGCATGACCGACGAGCTCGCCCTGGAGGCCGCGGAACTGGCCGCCGACGCCCGGGGACGCATCCAGGTCGACGAGCACTACCGCACCGTCGTGCCGCACATCTACGCGGTCGGCGACGTCATCGGGTTTCCCTCGCTCGCGGCCACCTCCATGGAGCAGGGCCGCATCGCCGCCCACCACGCCTGCGGCGAGCCGCTGGGCGGCATCCACCATCTGCAGCCGATCGGCATCTACACCATCCCCGAGATCAGCTTCATCGGCCCCACCGAGGACGAGCTGACCGCCTCCCACGTCCCCTTCGAGGTCGGCATCGCCCGTTACCGCGAGCTGGCCAGGGGCCAGATCATCGGCGACACGTACGGCATGCTGAAGCTCCTGGTCTCCCCGGAGACCCGCGCCCTGCTCGGGGTGCACGTCTTCGGCACCGGCGCCACCGAGCTCATCCACATCGGCCAGGCCGTCATGGGCTGCGGCGGCACCATCGACTACCTGGTCGACGCCGTCTTCAACTACCCCACCCTCGCCGAGTCCTACAAGGTCGCCGCACTGGACGCCATGAACAAACTCCGCCGCGTGGCCCGCTTCGAACTCTGACCGCGGGACATCGCGGCCGGTACGGGAGGCCGCGATGTCCCGCGGCTTCTCCACGGCGCCGTTCTCGCGGGCCGGGAACCACGGTCCGCGAACGGCGGCCTCGCCGCGGTCACCCGGGCCACGACCTGTGGATCCGCCCTGGGTGGTCAGCCCCGATCGCCGAAGGCGTACCTCAGCGGTGGCAGCACCGCACGGGCGTCCGCGCCGCCGACCCACAGACCGATCATGAACGCCGCGGTCGCCTCCAGCAGGCCCGCGCGTTCCAGGCCGCCGCCGTCGACGGGCTCGCACCCGAGATCGGTGACGAGGGAGCGTACCGCGGCCAGCGCGGCGGGGTCGTCGCCGCAGAGGGGTACCGCCAGCGGGACGCCGTCGAAGGCGGGCGGCGTCATCCGCCACACGTCCTCATGGCAGAGGTTGAACGCCTTGACGACGTGCGCGCCGGTGCTCTCCGCGACGCGCCGCGCCATCGAGGGGCCGCCCTCGGTGGCGAGGGTGAAGCGTCCCTGGACGACCGGATTGACGCAGTCGGCGAGCACCCGGCCGTCCAGCGTCCCCCGGCCGCCTCCCGCGGCCTCCAGGACCTCGGTCACGGCGTGGTCGCGGACGGCGAGCAGCGTCACCTCGCCGAAGACCGCCGCCTCCTCCCAGGTGCCCGCCCGCGCGGCGGGCCCGAGCCTGGCCGCCAGGGCGGCGGCCTTGACCGGGTTTCGGCCGCTCACCGTCAGTTCGTGGCCCGCGCGGGCCCAGTGCGTTCCGAGCGCGTCCGCCATGCGGCCCGCGCCGAGGATGCCGATGCGCATCCGTCCTCCCCTGCTCGACTGCTGCTGTGGGACGAAGGTAGAGAATTCATCGGGCACCGTTCGGTGCGTGACGTCTCGGAGAGACTGGAGGACCCGGCGTGTTCCTCGCCGACTGCCGCGCCCGGCTCGCGTTCGACCTGATCGGCAACACCTGGAACGCCGTCGTCGTCTGGGCACTGCGCGCCGGTCCCCGGCGTCCCGGCGAGCTGCGCGAGGAGATCGGTGGGATCAGTGCGAAGGTGCTCACCGAGACCCTGCGCAGGCTGGAGTACAACGGCCTCGTCTCCCGCCGGGCCTACGCCGAGGCGCCGCCCAGGGTCGAGTACGGGCTCACCGACCTGGGCCGGACGCTGGTGCCGCTGATCGGGGCGTTCGGCGAGTGGGCCTTCGACCACGGCGACGAGGTCCTCGACGCCCAGGACCGTGCCGAGGGGCTCACCGGGTGAGGTCGTGGCGGTCCGCGCGGGGGGCGGCGGGGGGGCGGGCATGACCGCGGGGAGCGCCCGCGGCCGATCGAGGACCCCCGGCCTCGGCGGCCCGGCCGGATGACCGGGCGCCGGGGTCGTTCAGCTCCCCGAGGAGGGGCGCTCCTTCTTCCCGGCCACGAGGGTGTCGGAGGTCTTGCCGGGCGCGGGGGGCCCGACCGGCGTGGGCGCGGTCGCGGGGGTCGCCGGGGGTGTGGACGTCGCGGCGCCGGACGGAGGCTTGCGGGTGCGCGTACGAGGACGGGGGGCGGCGGGGAACTCCGCGGTGTCCGTGGTGCTCTCCGAGGCGGATCCCTCCGGCTCTGAGGCGGGCGGGGACGCCTCGTCGGGCTTCTTCCCCGAGGTGGGACGGGCGAGGGCGGGCGCCGCGTGGGTCTCGGGCTCGCGCAGCGAGGCGATGACGTCGTGGGCCTCGTTCTCGGCGGCGAAGTCCTCGGCGGCCTCGGCCTCACGGCGCTTGATCACCACCATGTGGTCGACCGAGAGGCGGCCCGCGCCGCCGACCGCGAGCAGGATGGAGGCCGCGCCAAGGGCCACGATCAGCTTGGCGTCGCCACCGGTGAGCGGCAGGCCCACCTCGCCGCTGGCCAGGATGAACACGGCGAGGGCCTCGGCGAACAGCAGCAGCCCGCAGGCGGACACGGCGAGCCCCGCGACCAGCAGCGCGCCGCCGATGAGTTCCGTGAGCATGGTGGTCGCGGCCCACACGTAGGGCCCGGAGGCGCCCAGGCTCGTGAACTGCTCGGCGGTGGCGTTCAGGCCCGCTTCGAGCTTGTGCCAGCCGTTGGCGAAGAAGATCCCGCCCACGCCAAGTCTGGCGGCCAGGGAAGCAAGATCATGAAGGGTTTGTCGCACGGTTCCTCATTCTGGTTAGATTCCCCGTTCCTGCCCATGCTTGACCGATAGATGACCGAGCGGGGGCCGTCCAAACCCTCGGCGACCCTCGGTGCCCCTTGGTGACCCTCGCGACCCGTCACGAACCTCCACGAGGGGCGTCCCTCTCTTCGCCGACGGGGCGGCGGGGCACCAGGAGTGTCACGGCCAGAGCGGTGGCGGCGAGCAGGAACACGCTCACCGCCACCGTCGTGTGCAGACCGGAGACGAACGCGACGCGGGCCGCGTCGAGCAGGGCGTCTCCCACGCCGCCGCCGATCTCCCGCGCCACGTGGGCGGCGGAGGCGAGCGACTGGCGGGCCTGCTCCATCATCGCGGGCGCGACACCGTAAACCGGGGGCAGCGAGGGGGCGTACACGGCCGTGGTGATCGTGCCGAGCACCGCGACACCGAGTCCGGCGCCCAGTTCGTAGGCGGTCTCCTCGATCGCGGCGGCGCCGCCCGCGTGGGACTCGGGGGTGGAGGACATGATCGTGTCGGAGGCGGCGAGCAGGGTGACCTGGATGCCGAAGCCGATGCCGATGAAACAGAGCGTGAGGGCCACCGGATGTCCCTCGGTGTGCCAGGTCAGGGTGGGCGCGAGGGAGAGGGCGGTCAACGCCAGCCCGCCGCCCATCGTGGCGCGCAGCCCGAACCAGCGCAGCAGCCGCGCCCCGGCCAGACCGCCCGCGATCGCGGCGATCATGAGGGGGAGCATCCGTACGGCCGCCTGGATCGGGCTGTGACCCAGGACCAGCTGGAGATACTGGGCGAGCATGAGCTGCAGCCCGACCAGGGCGAAGACCGTGAGCAGCACGCCGCCCACCCCCGCGCAGAAGGCCCGCCTCCGGAACAGGCTCAGGTCCAGCAAGGGGACGGCGAGTGAGCGCTGCCTGCGGACGAACCACACCAGCAGCCAGACCCCGCTCAGGAACGCCACCACCCCGCCCGGATGCCCGGCCCCCGCCTCCTTCAGGCCGAAGGCCACCCCGAGGATGCCCAGCACCGACAGCGCCGCGCTGAGCGCGTCCCACGGCTGACCGGTGCGCCTGCGGGACTCGGGGAGGATCCTGGCCGCGGCGGGCATCAGGACCAGCAGGATGGGGACGTTGATCAGGAAGACGGCGCCCCACCAGAAGTGTTCGACGAGCACCCCGCCGATGATCGGGCCGACCGCGGCCCCGGCCGCGGCCACCGCGCTCCACACACCCAGCGCGATCGCCCGCTCGTGCCGGTCGGTGAAGACCTGCCGGATGATGGAGAGCGTGGCGGGCATGATCATCGCTCCGCCGAGACCGAGCAGTGCGCGTGCGGAGATCAGCGCGAGCGGGGTCGGCGCGAACGCCGCCGCGGCCGAGGCGACGCCGAAGACCAGGTATCCGGCGAGCACCAGGCGCTTGCGCCCGTAGCGGTCACCGAGCGTGCCGAAGGTGAGCAGCAGCGGCGCGACCATCAGCGAGTAGACGTCGATGATCCACAACAGCTCCACGGAGGACGGCTCAAGGGCGGCCGTCAGCGCCGGTACCGCGATGTGCAGCACCGTGGCGTCCACCGTGATCAGCAGCAGACTGAAGCAGAGGACGGCGAGGACCGACCACCGGCCGGTCCCGGATGCCCGTGGGTCGCCGTCCGCGCGTCTGGCCATGACGGTGGTCATGAGCCGCTCAGGATCTGTCGGCCTGGACGAACATGCGTCGCAGCTTAGGCGAAGCCGGGCAGTGCCCGGGGCTGCATTGGGTGATTGATTCACAGGGGAATGTCCGTTTTATGCCCCGAGTGGGGCGGTGTTCGGCGGTTCTCTGGCCACTGCGAGCGACCTCTCTAGAGAGATACAGGCATATACCGACATCTAGGCAAAAGGTGATCTCGCACCGACCATGGCGATCGTGGGGAGCCAGCGCGAGGCCCGTGAGCCGCCGTGGTGAGCGGGTCCGGCGGGGATGACCCCGCCTCGATCCCGCCACCGCGGGACCCTGTCGATTCTCGGTCCGGGAACGCCCTCGGCCGGGTCACCGCGTCGCCGCGGGACCTCCATGGCTCCCGGTCAGGGAACGACCTCGCCTCGGGGCCCGTGCCGCCGCCGCGGGACCCCGCCGACCCCCGGCAGTGGTGCGCGGTGGCCGCCGCGTGGCTGGCCCGTGACCGGCCCGAGGCCGCGCTGGAGGCCGCACGCAAGGCGCTGGACCTCGACCCCCGGTCCGAGTCCGGCGCCGACTGGGGATACCGTCTCGCGAGCCTCGCGTTCGAGCGGCTCGGCCGCGACGCGGAGGCCGTGGCCGCGGCAGAGGAGGCCGTACGCCTCGCACCGGGTTCCTGGGCCGCGCGAATGCGGCTGGGGGCCGCGCTGCGCAGGGTGCCGGGACGCTGGCGCGAGTCGCGGGCGCAGGCGGCGAGGGCCGTACGCTACGCGCCGGAGGAGCCGGACCCGCACGTTCTCGCCGGTGACCTCGCGCTGCTGCGGGGTGAGTACGCCGCCGCGGAGGCCGCCTACCGCGAGGCGCTGCGCCTGCTGCCCGGCCACCCGGGCGCGAGGGTGAACCTCGGCCTGGCACGGCTGCGCTGGGAGCGCCCGCGCGCCCACCACGACCCCGCCTGGCCGGTCGACCCCCGCGAGACCGGCCGGGCCAGACGTGCCCTGGCGACATGGTCGCGGCAGATCCGGATCCTGCTCGCCGTCGCCCTCGTCGCGGTCTGCGCGACCGAGTTCGGGTTCGGCCTGGCCTCCGTGGCGAGGATCGGCGGCGGGCTGGTGTTGCTCGCCGTCCTGGCGATCACCCTTAGGCGGGCGCAGCGGGTCAGGCTCTGGTCGTACGTGCCGGGCATGCTCGCCCGCGACCTGTGGCTCAGCACGTCGGTCTCGATCACCCTGGTCGCCGTGGCCGCGTACGTCGCGGTCGTCGCCATCCTCCCCGCGGAGATCCCGCCGCCCCCCTCCGGTCCGGTGCCGGGTGCGCTCTGGGCGAGTCTCGCCGGACTGGTGCTCCTCAACGGGATGGTGCTGCTCGTCCTGCGCGTCCTCGTCGAGGCGTGGCGCGGGCGGCCGGTCAGCGCGCTGGCCGAGTTCGCCGCCGCGGGCGACGATCGCACGGCCAGGCGCGACGTGAACGTGACGCTCTGGCTCGTCGCGGTCAGGGTCTGGTCGGTACCGGCGGCGGTCACGGTGGCGGTGATCGTCCTGGACGAGCGGAGCTGGGCACTGGCCGCCCTCGCCGTACCGCTCGCGCTCGGCCGGCTGCGAGTCCGGGTGGGTCCGCCCCTCGGACTCGCCCGCGCGTCGGCCTCCGACCGCGCGCTGGTGGCGGTCCTGGCGCTGTCCGCCTCGGCGTCGGTCCTGCTCGGCGTGGCCGGAGCGGCACCGGCTCTCGGGCTCGACCCGCCGGGAGAGTGGGCCTGGTGGGCGGGAATCGCGCTGCTCGCCGTACCGGTGGCGGTATTCGCCACGAGATCGGTGCGGGCGTGGTGGCACGGCGCGCCGGGGCCGTGGCGGGCCTCGCTGGTCATGTGCGACGGCTGCGGGAGCCGCCTCCCCGGCGACGCGGGAGCGCCGGTGGGTCTCAGCGGGGAGGTGCGCGCGGCCTTCACCTACGCGCGGGGCGTGGTGCTCGCGTACGCCGATCCCAGCGGTCCGCGCGCGCTCGCCGTCGGCGCGGTCAGCTCGGTCGGCCCGAGCGGCGAACTGCGCCTGATCGCCGCCTCCGACGCCTGGGAGGCCGCCGAACGCGACCCCAGGGTGGCGGTCTTCGTCGCCGACCCGCTCGACCGCCGGTTCTGGGCCGAGGTACGGGGCGTCGCCGTCGGCGACACCGAGGCCGACCTGCTGAGAATCACCCCCAAGGAGGTCGTGGTCGGCGAGTATCCCGGCCGCCACCAGGGCCGAGCCCGCCGCGGCTGAGGGGTCCTCCCCGGAGCGCGGGACCGTCCTGCGGTGCGCGAGGCGGCACGTGCCGGGATCCGGTTCTCCCCGGAGCGCGGTGGATGCCCTCGCCGGGAACGCGACCCGCCCGGGGAGCCATGCCGGGACCGGGGCGTCCAAGGGCCACGTGACCCGCGGGGCGCGGAGCCGTGGACCGTCTTGCCGGGCGGTGACATTTCCCTGCCCGCGAGGCCCGCGACCCGGCATGGCTCCCCGGGCGGGCGAACGGCGGGGGCGGCCGGGACCGGGCCGTACCGCCCCGGGGGAACGCGGGCGAGGGGCGCCGCGCGCGGGGCGCGGGGGCGGCACAGGGAGAGGCGTGGCCGGAGGGACCACGCGGAAAGAGCTTGCTACCTCGAACGTTGGTTTCATCCGCTCTCATCCGGATATCTGATCCTGCCCACACGACGGCGTGGCGCGACCCTCAGGCACGCGCAAACGCCCCCTTGTTGCGGTATAACCAGGGGCGGACCGGGGAGGCGTGATGCGGGAATCCAGCAGGGCCCGTCCGGCGGGGCGCGCGGCGGCACGGGATCTGTTCGAGCAGGTTCGGCTGGGCTACTTTCGGCTCTCGCCGCCCCTGCGCAGGCTGATCTACGTCGCGGTGCTGGTCGGAGCGGTCGCGCTGGCGTTCGGACTCGGCTGGTCGGTCCTCAACACGTTCTTCTCCACCCTGGTGCTGCTCGGCTTCGCGGCGCTGACCCTGAGCTTCCCCCGCGCCGCGGCGACCCTGCTCGTGGTGCTCGGCTGGCTGGGGGGAGTCCTGATCTTCCGGGCCGTCCTCTTCGGACCGAACTCGCCGGTCCCGTCGGCGCTGATGCTCCTCGGCCTCCTGGTCGCGGGGGCCGCCCACCTCATCCGCTGGGTCCCACCGTGGGCGACCACGGTCATGGCACTGGTGCCCGCGGGGCTGACGGCCGTCCTGCTCGACGTGGTCATCACCGGGTTCGTGCCCGCCGTCGCCGTCTGGGCCGCGTACGCCGTGGCGGCCGGGGTGCTGGTCCACCGGTTCCTGCAGGCCCGCCGGGTGCGGGCCGCGCTGGAGGCGGGGGAGCGGCGCCAGAGCGGGCTCCGGGTCCGCGAGGGCGGCCACCCCACCCCCGCCCAGAGCGCCGGCGAGCGCGACGATCCCCCGCCCATCTCGGTGGAGGAGGCGCTCGGCGAGCTGGACGCCATGATCGGCCTCGCCCCGGTGAAGGAGCAGGTCCGCTCGATCGCCGCCTCGATCGAGGCGGCCAGGCTGCGCAGGGAGGCCGGATACTCCACCGAGCCGCCGATGCGGCACTTCGTGTTCGTCGGCCCTCCCGGCACCGGCAAGACCAGCGTGGCCAGGACCGTCGCGAAGATCTTCTACTCCTTCGGCCTGCTGGAGACCCCCTACGTGGTGGAGGCCCAGCGGGCCGACCTGGTGGGGGAGTTTCTCGGCGCCACCGCGATCAAGACCAACGAGCTGGTCGACCGGGCGCTCGGCGGGGTGCTGTTCGTCGACGAGGCGTACAGCCTGATCAACTCCGGTGACGGCCAGCCCGACAGGTTCGGCACCGAGGCCGTGCAGACGCTGCTCAAGCGGGCCGAGGACGACCGCGACCGGCTGATCGTCATCCTGGCCGGATACGAGAAGGAGATGGGCACCTTCCTGTCGTCCAACCCCGGCCTGTCCAGCCGGTTCTCCAGCAGGGTCCGCTTTCCCAGCTACGCTCCCGACGAGCTGCTCCGGATCACCGAGCTGCTGCAGCGGCGCAGGGGCGACCGGATGGCGCCCGAGGCCGCGTCCGCCCTGCTCGCCCGCTTCGAGGACATCCACCGGCGCGCGATCGTCGACGACCTGGGCAACGCCCGGTTCGTCCGCAGCCTCGTGGAGGCCGTCGCGCAGGCCAGGGACGTGCGCGTGGTGGGAGCGGGCGGCGCGCCCACCACCGAGGACCTGGTCACCACGATCGAGGCCGACGTCGTCAAGGCCTTCGACGAGCTCACCGCCCGCTACCGGGGCTACCAGGCCGCCCCCTCCCTTGAGGAGGCGCTCGCCGACCTCGACCGCATGGCGGGGCTGGAGCCGGTCAAGCGGCAGGTGCACGCGATCGCCGCGCAGCTCAGGGTGGCCAAGATGCGCGAGGAGCGCGGGCTGCCGACCCCGCCGCAGATGCGGCACTTCGTCTTCGCCGGACCGCCGGGAACCGGTAAGACCAGCGTGGCCCGCATCCTGGGCCGCATCTTCGCCGCGCTCGGCCTGCTCACCCAGCCCGACGTGGTGGAGGCGCAGCGGGCCGACCTGGTCGGCCAGCACCTCGGCGCCACCGCGATCAAGACGAACGAGCTGGTCGACCGGGCGCTCGGCGGGGTGCTGTTCGTCGACGAGGCGTACAGCCTGGTCAACTCCGGCTACAGCGGGGGCGACGCCTTCGGCACCGAGGCCGTGCAGACGCTGCTCAAGCGGGCCGAGGACGACCGCGACCGGCTGGTGATCATCCTGGCCGGATACGAGCGGGAGATGAACGCCTTCCTGGCCTCCAACCCGGGCCTGGGCAGCAGGTTCAACCAGCGGGTGCAGTTTCCCTCGTACTCGCCGGGGGAGCTCACCGAGATCGCGGTGCTGCTCGCCGACTCCTCGGGAGACCGGTTCGACGACGACGCCCGCCGCGACCTGGCCGAGGTCTTCACCTGGGTCTGCGACGAGGGCCTGATCGACGGGCTCGGCAACGGCAGGTTCGCGCGCTCGCTCTTCGAGCGCGCCGCGATGCGCAGGGACGTCCGTCTCGCCGCCCTCGGCGGAGCCACCGCGAGCGCCGCCGACCTGACCACCATCACCGGTGCCGACCTGCGCGCGGCCGTCGACGAGCTCGCGGGGAAGTGACCTCGGCTCCGCCATCTCCCATCGAGATCCCTCCGACTCGGTACGCTGTGCAGTCCGTCGGTCGCCGAGTGTAGCAAGATGGTCACCGACAGCGGCGGGGCTCCGGAGGAGGAAAGATGGCGGGATTCCTTACCCGCAGGCTGCTCAACTATCTGGTGCTGATCGTCGTGGCCACCAGCCTGGCCTACATGCTCGCCGCCTCCGCGCTCAACCCGCGCTCCAACTACGAGGGCCGCAACCCCCCGCTCCCGTCGGCCGTCGTCGACGCGCACCTCACCGACCTCAACCTGAACGACCGCACCCCGCTGTTCGAGCGCTACCTGACCTGGGCGGGAGGCGTCGTGCGCGGAGACTTCGGCAAGACGGTGGGGGGAGGGTCGGTCAACGACGACCTCGGGCGCCGCGTCGGCGTCACCCTGCGCCTGATCACGATCGGACTCGTTCTCGGCAGCGTCGGAGGTGTGCTCATCGGAGCCTACGCCGCGGTCAGACAGTACGGCCTCTTCGACCGATCGGTGACCGTCCTGTCCTTCGTCGTGCTCGCGATCCCCACGGTGGTGCTGGCCAACATGCTGATCATCGCCGCCATCCGGCTCAACGAGGCGGCCGGTACCCAGATCGTCCTCGTCAGCGGAGAGGCGACCCCCGGCCTTGAGGGAGGGCTCGCCGCCGCCGTGTTCGACAGGATCAGGCACCTGGTCCTGCCCACGCTGTCGCTCTCGCTCGGACTGGTCGCCGTCTACAGCCGTTACCAGCGCAACATGATGCTCGACGTGCTCGGCGCCGACTTCGTCCGTACGGCCATGGCCAAGGGGCTGAGCCGCAGGGCCGCGCTGACCCGGCACGCGCTGCGCACCGCGCTCATCCCGGCGGTCACCTACTTCGCCTTCACCTTCGGGGCGCTGCTGGTCGGCACCACCTTCACCGAGAAGATCTTCGGCTGGCACGGCCTGGGGGAGCAGCTGGTCGACTCGATCTCCACCAACGACGTCAACACCGTCGCGGCGATCAGCTGCTTCGCCGCGCTGGCCGTGTTGCTGGCCGCGCTCGCCTCCGACATGCTCCACGCCGTCCTCGATCCCCGTGTCCGGGTGGGGTGATCCGGAGATGGCCATCGCCGACGAGGAGCTCGCCGAGCAGCAGTCGTCCGTCGACAGGATCAAGGCACCCTCGCGGCTGCGGGTGGTCGCGGGCCGTCTCCTGCGCTCGGGGCGGGGCAGGATCGGCCTCGCCCTGCTCGTGCTGATCTTCCTGCTCGCCTTCGCCGGGCCGCACCTCACCCGCTGGACGTACGTTTCGAAGGACTACACGGCCTTTCTCGCGCCTCCCTCCGCCGAGCACTGGTGGGGGACCCTGCAGACCGGCGCCGACGTGTACGCGGTCACGTTGCGCGGCCTGCGCAGGTCCCTGATCGTGGGCCTGCTCGCCGCGGTGGTCGGCACCGCGCTCGCGGCCGTGGTGGGCGCCTTCGCCGGATACTTCGGAGGCTGGACCGACCGGGCGCTGACCTGGCTGACCGACCTGCTGCTCGTGCTCCCGGCCTTCCTCATCCTGGCGATCATGTCCCCGCTCTTCGCCGGGAGGCAGTGGCCGGTGTTCGTGCTGGTGCTGGCGCTCTTCCTCTGGATGGTCACCTCGAAGATCGTCCGGAGCATGACCATCTCCCTCAGGGAGCGGGAGTTCATCCACGCGGCCAGGTTCATGGGCGTGCCCCCGACGAGGATCGTCTTCCGGCATGTGATCCCCAACATGTCCTCGCTGCTGGTCGTCGACGCCACGCTCAATGTCAGCGCCGCGATCCTCACCGAGACGTCCCTGTCCTACTTCGGTTTCGGCATCCAGCCGCCCGACGTCTCGCTGGGCAGCCTCATCGCCGACGGCGCGCGGACGGCCCTGTACGCCCCCTGGACGTTCTGGTTCTGCGCGGGGCTGCTGATCGTCACCGTGCTCGCGGTGAACCTGGTCGGCGACGCCCTGCGCGACGCCTTCGACCCCACGTCCCACGGGGCGGGTGACCGATGACGGGCGAGCGATTCTCGGGCACGACGTCCAGGGCCGGCGAGCGCGAGCCGGTGCCCGGCCCGATCGCCCCCGTGCTAGAGGTGCGTGACCTCGACGTCACCTTCGGCTCGGGGCCGGGGGCGGTCCGCGCGGTCAGGGGCATGGGTTACGCGGTCCGTCCCGGCGAGGTGCTCGGTGTCGTCGGGGAGTCCGGCTCCGGCAAGTCGGTCACCTCGCTCGCCGTGATGGGCCTGCTCCCGGCGCACGCCCGCGTCACCGGCTCGGTCCGGCTGCTCGGGCAGGAGATCCTGGGCGCCCCGGAGAGGACGCTCACCGCGTTCCGCGGCAAGACCGTCTCCATGGTCTTCCAGGATCCGCTCTCCGCGCTCACCCCCGTGTACCGGGTCGGCGACCAGGTCGCCGAGGCGATCCGCGTCCACCAGCGGGTGGGCGCCGCCCAGGCGGCCAGGCGTGCGGTCGAACTGCTCGACCTGGTCGGCATCCCCGACGCCGCGCGGCGGGCCAGGGCGTTCCCGCACGAGTTCTCCGGTGGCATGCGCCAGCGCGCGGTGATCGCGATGGCGATCGCGAACGACCCCGACGTGATCCTCTGCGACGAGCCCACCACCGCGCTCGACGTGACCATCCAGGCGCAGGTGCTGGAGGTGCTGAAGACGGCGCAGCGTGAGACCGGCGCGGCGATCGTCGTCATCACCCACGACCTGGGGGTGGTGGCGGGGTTCGCCGACCGGGTCCTCGTCATGTACGCCGGGCGCCCCGTCGAGGTCGGCTCGGTGGACGAGGTCTACTACCGCAGTCGCATGCCGTACACCATGGGCCTGCTCGGCTCGGTCCCGCGCCTCGACCGCGGCAGGGGACGCCCGCTGGTGCCCATCGAGGGCGGCCCGCCGTCACCGGCGGCGCTGCCGCCGGGCTGCCCCTTCGAGCCGCGCTGCCCGATCGCCGTCCCGGCGTGCTCCGAGACCGAGCCGGAGCCGGAGCCCGTGGACTCGCCGGGCCACCTCGCGGCGTGCGTGCGCTCCGGCGAGATCGAGGCGGCGGGATGGTCGCCGGACCAGGTCTACGGTGTGCGCGGACCGGCCACGGGCGCCGCCACACGTGCCGCCGCCGCTCCCGCCCGGCGCCCCGCGAGCCCTGTGAGCCCCACCGACTCCGCTGCCTCCACTGCCTCCACTGCCTCCATCGACTCCACCGGCCTCGCCGCTCCCGGCGTCGAGGAGCCGCCGCGCCCGCGCGAGGAGCGCGCCGTGGTCCTGCGGGTCGAGGGCCTGGTCAAGCACTACCCCCTGGTCGCCGGGACGCTCCTGCGGCGGAGGGTCGGCACGGTCCGCGCGGTGGACGGCGTCGGCTTCGACGTCCGCGAGGGCGAGACGCTCGGCCTGGTCGGCGAGTCGGGCTGCGGTAAGACCACCACCCTGATGGAGATCCTCGAACTGGCCGCACCGCAGCGCGGCAGGATCACGGTGCTGGGCCACGACACCTCAAGGATGAGCGCCCGCGACCGGATGGCCGTGCGGCGCGACATGCAGGTCGTCTTCCAGGATCCGCTCGCCTCGCTGGATCCGAGGATGACCGTCTACGACATTCTCGCCGAACCGCTGCGCGCGCACGGCGAACGGGACCCGGGGCCGAGGATCGGCGAGTTGCTCGACCTCGTCGGCCTGGAACCCGGCCACGCCGCCCGCTACCCGCAGGACTTCTCCGGGGGCCAGCGTCAGCGCATCGGCATCGCCCGTGCCCTCGCCCCGCGGCCCCGGCTGGTCGTGCTGGACGAGCCGGTCTCGGCGCTCGACGTGTCCATCCAGGCGGGGGTGCTCAACCTGCTGGAGGGGCTGAGGAGCCGCCTGGGCCTGTCGTACCTCATCGTCGCGCACGACCTGGCCGTGGTCCGGCACATCGCCGACCGGGTCGCGGTCATGTATCTGGGGAGGATCGCGGAGATCGGCCGGGTCGGCGCCGTCTACGACACCCCACTGCATCCCTACACGCGGGCTCTGCTGTCGGCGGTCCCGCTTCCCGACCCGCTGCTGGAACGCTCCAGGAAACGCGTCCTGCTGGAGGGGGACCTGCCGAGCCCCGCCGCCCCTCCCTCCGGGTGCCGTTTCCGGACCCGCTGCCCCCTGTTCAAAACCCTCGGCGAGACCGACCGGCGACGCTGCGTGGACGAGGAGCCCTTGATACGGCAGGTCGGGGACGACCACGGCGTCTCATGCCACTTCGCCGAGAGGGCCGACGCCGGATGACCCAGCCGTATGCACCGGGAGGAACACCGTGATACCAATCCGGCGCGTGGGCGCGCTCGCCGCCGCGCTGGCCGTGGCCTTGGCCGTCGCACCGGGTCTCGCCGGATGCGGGGGAGGGGGGAGGCCGGGCGGGCCGGTCTCCGTGATCAAGGCCTACGACGTCAACCCGGTGCCTCGCGAGCGGGTCGCGGACGGGGGTGTGCTCCGGTGGGGGATCAACGAGTATCCGTCCAACTGGAACCTCAACCACATCGACGGCAACCTGGCGACGGTCAAGAGGGTCATGGACGCCCTCATGCCCGCCCCCTTCCGCTCTGACGCCAAGGGGACGATCTCCCCGAACACCGACTACCTGTCCGAGGGCAGGGTCACCGCGCACGAGCCGGAGCAGGTGGTCACGCTGACCCTCAACCCGCGTGCCAGGTGGTCCGACGGCACCCCGATCACCTGGGAGGACTACCGCGCCCAGTGGCAGGCTTTGAGCGGCCGCGACGCCGGCTACCGGGTGGCGAGCACCACCGGTTACCGGAACATCGAGAAGGTCGACAGGGGCAGGGACGACCACCAGGTCGTGGTGACCTTCGCCAAACCCTTCGGCGACTGGCAGTCGCTGTTCGCGCCGCTGTATCCCCGGAGCACGAACGCCACCCCCGAGGCGTTCAACACCGCATGGCTGAACCGCGTCCCGGTGACCGCGGGCCCGTTCGAATTCGTGGCGTTCGACCCGACCGCCAAGACCGTCACGATCGCGCGGGACGAGCGCTGGTGGGGTGATCGGGCCAAGCTCGACCGGATCATCTACCGATCCCTGGAGAGCGACGCGCTGGTCGGGGCCTTCAGCAACGGCGAGCTCGACACCTTCGACGTCGGCCCGTCCGCGCCCGACTACGCGCGGGCCAGGAGCACCCCGGACGCGGTCGTGCGGCAGGCGGCGGGCCCCGACTTCCGGCACATCACGATGAACGGCGAGAGTGCCCTGCTGTCCGACCAGAAGGTCCGCAGGGCCGTCGCGATGGGCATCGACCGTCAGGTCATCGCCCAGTCGGACCTCCAGGGCCTCGACTGGCCGATCGTGCTGCTCAACAACCACTTCTTCATGAACACCCAGGAGGGATACCAGGACAACGCCGGTGAGATCGGCACGTACGACCCGGGCAGGGCGGGGAGGGAGCTGGACGCCGCGGGCTGGAAACTGGAGGGCCGGACCCGCAGGAAGGCGGGGAGGGAGCTGAACCTGCGTTTCGTCCTGCCGTCGGGCCTGCAGCTCGCCAAATCCGAGGCCGAGCTCGTCCAGGACATGCTCGGCCGTATCGGGGTCGGGGTCACCCTGCAGTCGGTACCGACGGATGACTACTTCACCAAATACATAATTCCCGGCAATTACGACATCACCGCGTTCGCGTACGTGGGCACGCCCTTTCCCGTCTCCAGCTCCTACGGCCAGTACGCCGACGCCGTCAGGCTCCCCGACGGCACCAGGCAGTGGAACGCCAACCTCGGCCGCATCGGGTCCCGGCGGATCGACGCCGCCATGAACAAGGCGACCGCCGACCTCGACCGCGCGAGGGCCGTCGCCGACACCAACACCGCGGACAAGCTCATCTGGCAGGCGGTCAACGTGGTGACGCTCTACCAGCGACCGCAGATCGTCGCGGTCAAGAGCGATCTCGCCAACTTCGGGGCCCGAGGCTTCTATGACCTGAAATATCAGGACATCGGCTTCGTTCGTTGACGCTCGTTCCCCCCCGAAGGCCGGTCGACGCCCGTCTCGCCCCGCAGGACGGAGACGCCCGGGTACGGCGATCGGACGACGGAGTCACGAAGGCCGGAGCGTCGGCGCCCGTTCCCGTGACCACGGGCGGGTCGCGTTCTGTCGGGGAGGACGTGTAGAAGTCGGTCATGGCTATCTCGGTGACCTGGCCCCAGGTGCTCGCCTGGCGGCTGAAGCGGCAGTTCGTCGATCCGGCGGACGGACCCGACGCGGTGTCCGTCGTGCGCAGGCTCACCGGGGTGCAGGCGCAGGTGGCCTCCTCGGCCGAGCTGGCGGTGGCCGTGCGCAGCGCGCGGCCCGATCGCGGTGAGATCGACCGCGCCCTGTGGCGAGATCGCACCCTGGTCAAGACCTGGACGGCACGCGGCACCCTCCACCTCGTCCCCGGCGACGAGCTCGCCTCCTACGCAGCGGTCCTCGGCTCGTTCCGCAACTGGGACAAAGGCTCCTGGCAGCGCGGTCACGGCGTCACCGCCGCCGAGGTCGCCGCCATCCTCGACGCCGTCCCCAAGGCGCTCGCGGGGCGCGTCCTCACCCGCGAGGAGCTGGTCGACGGCGTGATCGAGGTCACCGGCGACGCACATCTGAGGGAGGCCCTCACCTCCGGCTGGGGCGCCCTGCTCAAGCCGCTGAGCTTCCTCGGCGAGCTCTGCCACGGTCCGCCGCGCGGGGGCCGGGTGACCTTCGCCCGCCCTCGCGACCAGGTGCCCGGCTGGCCCGACGTGCTCCCCTCCGCGGAGGAGGCCGGGGTGCGCCTGCTCCGTTCCTTCCTCGGTGCCCACGGCCCCGGCGCCCCCGAGACGTTCGACGGCTGGCTCTACCGGGGAGCCGCCCGCAAGGCGACGCTGCGCGGCTGGTTCCGCGACCTCACGCCCGAGCTGGCCGAGATCGAGGTGGAGGGCCGGCCGATGGTCGTGCTCGCCGAGCACCTCGGCGACCTGGCCACGACCCGGCCCGCGACCGGGGTTCACCTCCTGCCCGGCTTCGACCAGTACATCTTGGGAGCGCCCCGCGACCTGGAGCCCCTCCTGCCCGCCGAGGCGAAGTCGAAGGTGAGCCGGGCCGCCGGCTGGATCTCCCCGGTCGTCGTCCACCAGGGCCGGGTGGCCGGGGTCTGGGAGGCGAAGGACGGGAAGATCACCGTCGACCTCCTGGAGGAGGTCCCCGCCGCCGCCCTCGCCGCCGAGATCGAACGGGTCTCCGCTCTCCTTCGCTGACCACGGGGAGGTGGACGAACGCCTCCCGGCGAGGTCGGGCTCATCGTCTGACCGCCCCGGAGTAGAGCCCTACAGGGGTTTCGCGAACTCCCAGCCCTGCTCCAGCAGGGCGTCCACCGCCCGTACGGTCCGCGCCAGCCGGACCTCGGGCGGGCCGGTGACGACCAGGTGGGGCAGCCTGTCCGCGATCAGCCTCTCGCGCAGGCGGGCGTCCATCCGGTGCCGGATCGCCTCCCCGTCGCGCCAGCCGTCCTGCTCGAAGGGCACATCCCGCACCGAGGTGTGGATCCACAGGTCGTGCCGGGCACGGCAATGCACGGCGGTGACCTCCTCGGAGGGCTCGCCGAGATAGCGCTCGTGCCACAGGGAGGTGGTGAAGGCGTCGGTGTCGCACACCAGCAGCGGCGATCCCGTCCTGGCTGCGGCGTCCTCCCACGCGAGCTGGCGCTCGGCGATCACGCCGAACTCCGCCGACTCCCACCCCAGGTCGTCCAGCCACGGCTCGGGCAGCCCGCCGAGCTTGGCGTGCCGCCGGGCCAGGGCGAGCTTCTCCTCGCAGTACGTCCTGCCGTACTCGGGCACCCAGCGCGTCGCCGCCCACGGTCCGCCGCGAGCCGCGTAGTGGGCGGCCAGCGATCTGGCCAGCGTGGTCGTGCCGCTGGACTCCGCGCCGACGACCACCACGCGTCGGGCCAGATGGCCGCGTACGGCGGGGGAGAGACGGTCCCAGCACGACACCGGGTCGTCTCTCACCATCCTCCCGCTGACCGGGAACCGTTGCCGGTCCGGGTCGACGCCGACATGGGCGGCGCCGAACCGGCGGGCCAGCTCGGGTCCGTACGCCTCGGAGGAGAACACGGCGTCGATCTCCGGGACGTGGCCGTACGCCTGGGAGAGACCGTGCCGGAACACCTCGACGTGCGCCGACCAGATCTCCGGGTCGTCGTAGTCGATCTCGACGTCGTCGACCACGGGGGCGATCGTCACGTGGGCCTGCGGGTGCGCCTCGCGCAGCCAGGCGGCGCGCAGTGCCGGCGGGATGCTCTCCACGGTCGACGCGGCGATCACGACGCTCACCCGGGCGCATCGCGAGGCGGCGGTGTCGATCAGGTGGTGGTGTCCCGCGTGCGGCGGATAGAACTTGCCGATCACCAGCCCGTGGGCGAAGGTCCCGTCGCTCATCGGCGCGCCCTCCCGCCCGGGACGCCCGTCCTCGGCGCACCCGGGACGGAGCGGGACGCGAGCTCCGCGCGCCAGGCCCGCAGACCGGCGACGCACAGCGCCAGGAAGACCACGTACAGGACGGCTGTCAGATGGAGGCCCTTGTAGGCGTAGAGAGGTATGTAGACCACGTCGGCCGCGATCCACAGCCACCACGACTCGACCAGCTTCCGGCTCTGCCCGTAGGTCGCCGCCAGGGACAGGGCGGTCGTCAGGGCGTCCCAGACCGGTACGGTCGAGTCGGTCCAGGTGGCGAGGGCGAAGGAGAGGCCGGCGGTGGCCGCGACCCCGAAACCCGCCAGCGCGGCCCACTCGGCGCGTCCCGTGCGACGGATCACCAGCGGGGTCCGCCCCACCCCGCCGTACAGCCATTGCCACCACCCGTACAGACCCAGTGCGATGTAGACGATCTGCAGCGCCGCGTCCGCGTAGAGCCCGACGGTCAGGAAGACCGCTCCGAGCAGGGTCACGTTGGCGATCCCGATCGGCCAGTTCCAGACGTTCCGGCGGACCACCAGCCAGACCGTGAGGACGCCGGTGGCGAATCCCAGAAGTTCCGCCCAGCTGGTCGGGGTCCCCGCGACGGTGAACGCCGGCCGCAGGAGGGGGGCCAGTATCTCGGCGAGCGACATGCGGTCTCCTCAATCGTCGCGATGACGATAATCGGTCGCCCCGGTCCGGTCACACGGGGGCACCCCGCACGAGGCCCGACCGCCTCCGCTCCGGTGACACGTACGCTCGCCGCGGCCTGTGACCGGCCGGACCGCCGTGGGCGGGTCAGTCGCGGCGGAATCGTACCCGGTCGCCGGGGCGGAGCTGGGCGGCCCGGGCGAGGCTCGCCGAGGTCAGGACGGCGATGACCGGGTAGCCGCCGGTCGGCGGGTGGTCGGCGAGGAACACGATCGGCTGGCCGCCGGGCGGCACCTGGACGGCCCCCGCCACCATGCCCTCACTCGGCAGTTCCCCGCTCCTGGCCCGTTCCAGGTGGGCGCCGCGCATTCGCACGCCCACCCGGTTGCTGTCCTGGCTGACCTCGTACGGCCCCGCGCACAGGGTGGCGAGGGCTCCGGGGACGAACCAGTCGTCGCGAGGACCGGGAAGAACCCGCAGGACGCCCCTCCCGAGCTCCGGCGAGGGCGCCGCGTCCACGGTGATCGGCGGCAGGTCTCCGGTCGGCCCCACGGGCAGTATCGTCCCGGTGCGCAGCGGGGGAGGCCCCAGCCCGGACAGGGAGTCGGCGGACCGGCTTCCCATCGTGATGGGAACGTCGACGCCGCCCCGGACGGCGACGTAGGTGCGCAGACCGGCCCTGGGCGTCCCCAGGCGCAGTTCGCCCCCCGGGGGAACCCAGAAGGGCGCGCACATCGCCTGCGGCACCGTCACTCGCCGGATCCTCCCTTGCGGAGAGGCCTCGCCGGCGGAGATCCCGCTCGTGGGCGTCCCCGCGGGGGAGGATCGGCCCGTGGACGCAGGAGCTCCGCCCGGAGAGACCGGGCCCGTCCCGCCGGGCGCCGTCTCGTACGGTCGCACGAGGTCCAGTGGGCAGGCGGCGCCGGCGACGGCGGTCCAGGCCCCGGTGGTGAAGCGAAGCCGGGCCCCGCCGAAGGTCAGCTCGATCCCGGCGGCGTTCTGCGGGTTGCCGACCAGGCGGTTGGCCAGTCGCAGGCTCGGCTCGTCCGCCGCACCCGAGCGGGGCACCCCGAGGTGGGCGTACCCCGGACGGCCGAGGTCCTGCACGGTGGCGTAAGGGCCGGGCGCGATCACCTCGATCATGACTCGCCGACCGCGAGGAAGCGCACCCGCGTCCCCGGCGTGAGCAGGGCGGGCGGGTCGGCGGCCACGTCCCACACCGCGGTCGCCGAGCGGCCGAGCAGCCGCCAGCCACCGGGTGAGGCCGAGGGATAGACCGCCGAGTAGGGGCCGGCGACGGCCACCGCCCCGGCGGGCACCGAGGTCCGCGGGGTGTCCAGCCGGGGGACGTGCAGAGCCGGGTCCAGCCCCGTGAGGTAGGCGAAACCGGGGGCGAAGCCCAGCCAGCCCACCACCAGCTCCCGCCCGGTGTGCCGCTCGACCACCTCCTGCGGGGAGAGGCCGCTCAGCGCGGCGACCTCGTGGAGGTCGGCGCCGTCGTACACGACGGGGAGGGTCACCTCCTGCGTGCCCGCGGCCACCGCGGCGTCCGCGGCGGCCACCGCGGCGAGCAGGCGGAGGAGCTCGTCCCGCAGACGAGCGGGATCGGCCCCCGGCGCGGTGACGAGGACCGTGACGGGGCCGGGCACGATCTCGACCACCCCTCGGGGCCGGTCGGCCCGCAGCAGCGCGTCCAGCCGGTGGGAGATCTCCAGCGAGCCGGTCTCCACCAGCAGCGCGTGCTCCCCGGCCCGCCGGACGCTCACGCGAAGGACCTCAGCGTCACTCCCGCCTCCACCAGGCCGTCGCGCACGGCACGGGCCATCAGCACGGCGCCGGGGGTGTCGCCGTGCACGCAGATCGAGCGCGCCTCGACGGGCACCCGCGAACCGTCCACCGCCTCGACCACCCACTCGGTCGCCATCCGCACGGCCCGGTCCGCGACCGTGCCCGGGTCGTGCAGCACCGCGCCGGGGGAGCGGCGGGAGACCAGCGCTCCCGTGCCGGTGTACGCGCGGTCGGCGAAGGCCTCGACGACGGTGGTGACCCCCTCCCCGGCGGCGATCTCGTGAACCACGGAGCCGGGCAGGGTGAGCAGGGGCAGATCCCGGTCGTAGTCGGCGACCGCCGCCACGACGGCCCCGGCCTGCTCGGGATCGCGGCAGATCCGGTTGTACAGCGCGCCGTGCGGTTTGACGTAGGAGACCCGGCCGCCCATCGCCCTCGCGATGCCGTCCACCGCTCCCAGCTGGTAGAGCACCTCGGCGCAGAGCTCCTCGGGATCGACGTCCATCTCGCGGCGGCCGAACCCGGCCAGGTCCCGGTAGGAGACCTGGGCACCGATCGTCACTCCGCGGTCGACCGCCGCCGCGCACGTGCGCCGGATGTTCAACGGGTCGCCCGCGTGAAACCCGCAGGCGATGTTGGCGCTGGTCACGACGTCGAGGAGGGCCTCGTCGTCGCCCAGCCTCCAGATCCCGAAGCTCTCACCCAGATCGGCGTTGAGATCGATCACCATGGCTCACCTACACCGGAGGTTCGTCGGGAATGTCCGCGATGTCATCGAGGGCGATGGCCAGTTCCTCGGGGTCGTCCCCGATGCGCTCGGCGATCTCGATCAGCACGTGCAGCACGTCGTGCCGGTCGTGACCCAGGTCGAGCAGCCGCTGCGCCGCCTCCCACAGCTGCGGAGGATCGCCCTCCCAGAGCCTGGCGGCGATCTCCTCGTGCCAGGCGAGGTGCTCGTCGTAGTCGCGCCGGTCGAGCTCTCCCGCGTGGTCGATGCCCAGCAGGATCCGCCGGTCGGTGTCGTCGGCGGGGTTGAGCAGGCTGAGCTTGATCTCACCGTGCGTACCCTGCAGGAAGGGGAACGCGAACACCCGCCTGGCCAGCGCCGACAGGTCGCCGTCCGGCAGCAGCCGGTCGAGCAGGTCGCGGTCGAGCCCGAAGGTCGTCGGGTCGCGGTAGGACTCCGCGAACTTGCCCGTCGCCTCCCAGATCGCGTCGAGCGTGGCCCGCAGCCCCTCGTCGGGCAGTCCGGTCCTGCCGGCGGCGAACCGCGCCCACGCGCCCAGCACGTGCGGTACCGCCTCCTGCTCGGTGGTGCTGAGCATCACCTTGCGCGGCAGCCAGTCGAGGAGGAACGTCTCGCACTTGGTCGGGCTCACCCGGAGCGGGCGGCCGAAATCCTGGTCGCAGCCGTAGTCGATGATGTGGTCGGCGCACCGGGAGGCCGCCGAGGGGTCGGACAGGTGCTCGGCCGCGTCCGAGGAGAGGAACTCGGCCGCCAGCATCGCCCGGCGGTCGCGGCTGTAGGGGGCCTCGCTGTGCAGCGGGGCCGGCCGCTTCCTGCCTGGCGGCAGAGCCTTGATCCGGGACCTGGCGAAGGCGTGGTAGGCGCTGTAGCTGTCGCTGACCGGCACGGTCGTCCTGCGCTGGCCGTACTCGGCGGTGGCCTTCATGGCCGATTCGAGCAGCGCCCTGGCCTGCTGAGGTTCGATCTCCCCGAACCTGAGCATCGGGTTGCCCTCGGCCTCGGCCCTGGCCTGCTCCAGCAGCTTGTCGACGTGCGAGGAGACCCAGGCGTCACGGGCGATGCCGCGCATGTTGTAGTCGACGATCACCACCAGCGCGTGCCGCTCCTCGACGCTGTCGGCGCCTCGGTAGCCGAAGGTGCACACCACGGTGTCCTGGTCGCCGTACGCGTCGCGGGAGACGAAGCAGCCGGTCGTCTTGACCACGCCCAGCCGGTCGGCCCAGCGCGGCCTGGCCACGTCGCGCTCCATGAGCGCCAGCGCGGCGCCCTCGGCCTTGGCGGCCTGGCGGGCCGTGCCGAGGTAGGCGAGCGCGATCAGCAGGGTGAGCGCGGCGGGCGAGCCCGCCTTGGCCGCGTAGTCGACCAGGCCCTCGCCGAGGACCTGCTCGGCGTCCCCTCGGCGCAGCCGGCGCCCCCACCAGGCTCCGATCATGTCGGAGACCATGAGCTCGGCGTCCAGCGGGCTGCGTACGGCCAGTAGCTCGCGAGCGGCGAGCAACATCTCGGCGAAGACCGCCTCGGGGGACTGGCTCTCCCTGAGGTCTCGACGATGTCGCCGGCTCAAGCAGCCTCCCCCGTCGGGCGATTCAGCCCATCACGGGCGCCGCCGCGTCGATCGGCCCGCTCGCTTCCCTCGCTCACGTCCCAACCTTCTCGCATTCCCGGGCCAAACGGTGCGTAGAAGACGGCCGGGTGCTCCCGATGTTACCGGGGACCGCGGGATGGCGGCGCGGAGTTGACAAGGGCGAGCAGATGCTCGCGGGCGACGCGCTCGACGATCTCGGCCGTCGGCTCGATGCCGAGATGCTCGGCGCAGGCGCGGACCTCGGCCACGCACCTGTCGACGGTGTCGAGGGAGATCGTCGGGAACTCGGCGGCCAGGTGAGAGGTGACCGGCTCGTGGAGGGCCGCCTCGGGCACAGAGGACGCCGAGGACGCCGGGGACGCCGGGGACGCCGGGGACGCAGCGAGGGTCGTCACGGAAGGCCCGCCGAGGCGGGTGGCAAGAACGGGCATGGAAGTCGCATTCCTCCGGAGTTTCCCGGGGGCATCCCCCGGATGTGTCGGCGAGGACGTGCGTTTTCATTTCACAACTTATCTCGGGACTGTCAACCCTTGGCGCCGTGATATGGAAAGCTGAACCCGTGTCTTGACTGAATCCTGCAACAGTCGAGTAAGCGAGTGTTACCGAACAGGGAGCCGAATTGACGGCGAGTCAGTAGCCTGATCTCGCCTGCAAGCCCTACGGAGATGAGGTGGGCAGTTGCCGGGACGGTCCGGCCCGATCCTGCTATGGTCCTGGCCGCAAACGTTCGGAGACGCGGTGCCGCCCGGTCGGCGCCCGTGTGGAAGCCCCCTCGCATCGGCGCGAGGGTTCCGGTCGTCGGAGCGGCGGCGTTCCCAGGGTGCGCTGACCGCATCCTGGGCGGGGCTTCCGTCCACACCTGCCCATCGCCGATGATGTACTCCAGGATCCGGTCCCCCGGAGCCGCGCTACGCCAATTCGCAAGTTTGGAGATGTGCCTCGTGGGAGACCCTGGCACGCGACGGAGGTGCCGACCATGAGCGCCGAAACCTCCGTGCCCCGTCCCCGGGAGTCGGGTGTGGACATCTCAGACTCCGGCCTGCTGCAGGGCCTGCTGTCGCAGTCGCCGTTCGCCTTCGCGTTCTTCGACCCCGACGGCCGTTTCGAGCGTGTCGACGAGGTCTTCGCCGACGTGGTCGGCCTGCCCGCCGAGCGCCTGGTCGGCCGCCTCCCCGGTGATCTGCTCTCCGCCGACCTGACCGCCCTGATCCAGGGCTCGGTCCGCGGCATCGTGGCGGGGGCCGAGGTCGAGGGCGACCAGCGGATCCGGGTGCGCACCGCCGACGGCGCGACCCACCACTGGTCGCTGACCTTCTCCCCGATCCACGACGACAAGGGCACGCTCCAGGCGATCTGCCTGGTCGGCGTCGACATCACCGACAGCAGACAGGTCGAGGAGAAGCTCAGGCGCAGCGAGGAGCGCTATCGCTCGCTGGTCGAGGCCCAGTCCCAGCTCGTGTGGATCACCGCGCCCACCGGCGTCGTGGAGGAGGACGCGCCGCAGTGGCGGGCCATCACCGGTCAGAGGATCGATGAATACCTCGCCCACGGCTGGCTGGAGGCCGTCCACCCCGACGACCGCCCGCACACCGAGGAGGCGTGGCGTGAGGCGTTGCGCGGCCGGACCATGTTCGAGTGGAGTTACCGGGTCCGCACCCGGGCCAGCGGCTACCGGCACTTCGAGGTGCGCGCCGTCCCGATCATTCGGCACAACCGGGTCGTCGAGTGGGTGGGCGCCAACACCGACGTCACCCCGCAGCGCGAGGCCGAGGAGATGCGCGGCCGCCTGACCGACCAGCTCGGCGCCGCGGCTCTGCGGACCGCGCGCCTGCAGGGCGCCACGGCGATACTCGCCGAGGCGCTCACCGTCGAGCAGGTGGTCCAGGTGATCATCGACGTGGGGCGTACGGCCCTGGCGGCCGACCGCTCGGCCGTGGCGCTGCTCGATGTCGACCGGGCCGCGCTGAAGCTGGTCAACAGCGGAGGCATCCCCGACGTCCCCGGCGCGCCCGGCGAGGAGATCCCGCTTTCGCACTCCAGCGTGATGACCATGGCGGTCAACAGCCGGCGCCCGGTCTTCGCCGAGTCGCCGGAGAGCCTGAGGGCCCAGCTGGTCGACGCGGGTGGCGACAGCGAGGAGATCACCGGGTTCATCGACCACAGCGACGAGCGGGCCTGGGTGGGCCTGCCGCTGCTGGCCGCGGGGCGGGCGCTCGGCGCGCTGAGGTTCTCCTTCACCCGCCCGCAGAAGATCTCCCAGGAGGACGGGGTGTTCCTGGAGGCGCTCGCGGGTCAGTGCGCCCTCGCCGTCGAGCGGGCCACCCTGTTCGAGCGCGAGCACCGCACGGCGGAGACGCTCCAGCGCAGCCTGCTGCCCGACCGTCTGCCGGTGGTCCGGGGCCTGGTCCTCGCCCAGCGGTTCCGCTCGGGAAGCCGCCACGTGCAGGTCGGCGGCGACTGGTACGACGCGTTCGTCCTCCAGGACGGCCGGGTCGCGGCGGTGGTCGGCGACGTCATGGGCAAGGGCGTCAAGGCCGCGGCGGGAATGGGGCGCATCCGCAACGCCATGCGGGCCCTGGCGCTGACCAACCCGCCGCCCGCCGCGGTGCTCACAGGGCTCGACAGGGTCTTCGAGGCCACCGAGGAGGAGGAGCAGGTCACGACTCTCGCCTACATGGTCGTCGAGCCGGGCACCGGGGAGGGCACGCTCGCGCTCGCCGGTCACCCGCCTCCGCTGCTGGTCTCCCCGCAGGGCGTGCCGCTGCTGTGCGACGGCGAGCCAGGCACCCCGCTGGGCTGGCCCACGAGCCGCCGGCAGTTCAGGTTCTGTGTCCCGCCGGGCCACACCGCTGTCCTGTATTCGGACGGTCTGGTGGAGAATCGCAAGCGTGGCCTCGATGCCGGGCTTGCCGATCTTTGTTCTGTTGTGAACGAAGCGCCCGCCGAAGTGGTGGGAAGCCCGCACATGTTGCTAGATTTTCTTGTCGATCGCATGCTGTCCGGATATGAGCAGGATGACGACGTCACGGTGCTCGCGATCCACGTTCCCCTCGCCACGAAGAGTGACTGAATGAAACAGTCATAACGGTTGCTTTCGGGTATCGGTGCCTCGCTTCCGTACGCACTACTCTCTTGGTCGGCCTAGGGTGGAGGGCAACCGCCAGGAGGCGGCCGTATGGATCACGGTGTCATGCCACAATGCTGGACAGGTGCGTCGCGGTTAGCGCGGCCTCGCTAATCACAACTAGAGGCATAACTGCCCCTGGTTGGGCATCTGGGTCCATTCTCGTCACGCTTTCCTTCGAGAGGTGTTCGTGTCGCCTGCAAGTTCGACTCGCTCGAAGCCATCCGAGCTGAACGAGCCCGTCATTCAGCAGCTGATGGAGCGGGGGCGCTCGCAGGGGTTCCTCGAGTCCGAGGATGTCCGCAAGGCCGTCGAGGAAGCGGACATTCCGATGGCGCAGGTCGCTGGAATCCTGCGAAGCCTTAGCAAAGAGGGCATCACAGTACGGCTGACCGCCGAGGACTCCGCGGCTCCCAAGAAGCCCCGCACTCCCGCCAAACGCCGCACCGCCCCGGCCACGCCCGCCGCCGTCAAGAAGACCAAGACCGCGGCGGCGGCCAAGGAGCAGCCGGAGACCGTCACCGCGGTCGTCAGCGGCTCCGAGCCCGCCGCGGCCGCGGCCAAGAAGCCGGCGGCCCCGGTGAAGGCGGCTTCGGCCAAGACGGCTCCGGCCAAGAAGGTCGCCCCGGCCGCCAAGAAGCCGGTTCCCGCCCCGCCGCCGAAGAAGGCCGGTCCCGCAGCCGCGGTCCCGGCTCCAGCGTCCGCGCCGAAGCCGGTCACCGGTGACGACGACGAGGTCATCGACCTCGAGGACGTCGAGATCGAGGACTTCGACCTGGAGGCCGTGGCCGAGGTCGAGGTCGAGGTCGAAGTCGAGGTGGAAGCCGAGGCCGAGACCGAGACCGAGGAGGAGCCCAAGGTCGAGGTCGTCGAGGTGAACGAGGACGAGGTCCTCATCCTCACCGACGACGACGATGACGCCCCGGTGCCTCAGGTCGCCGCCGCCGGTGCCACCGCCGACCCGGTCAAGGACTACCTCAAGCAGATCGGTAAGGTCCCCCTGCTCAACGCCGAGCAGGAGGTCGAGCTCGCCAAGCGCATCGAGGCCGGTCTGTTCGCCGAGGAGCAGCTCGGCAGCGACGGCGAGAAGCTCCCGGTCGACGTCCGCGCCGAGCTGGAGTGGATCGCCGAGGACGGCCGCCGGGCCAAGAACCACCTGCTGGAGGCGAACCTCCGCCTCGTGGTCTCGCTGGCCAAGCGCTACACGGGACGCGGAATGCTCTTCCTGGACCTGATCCAGGAGGGCAACCTGGGCCTGATCCGCGCGGTCGAGAAGTTCGACTACACCAAGGGCTACAAGTTCTCCACCTACGCCACGTGGTGGATCCGGCAGGCGATCACCCGCGCCATGGCCGACCAGGCGCGGACCATCCGCATCCCGGTCCACATGGTCGAAGTGATCAACAAGCTGGCCCGTGTCCAGCGGCAGATGCTCCAGGACCTCGGGCGCGAGCCCACCCCGGAGGAGCTGGCCCGCGAGCTCGACATGACCCCCGAGAAGGTCGTCGAGGTCCAGAAGTACGGTCGCGAGCCGATCTCCCTGCACACCCCGCTGGGTGAGGAGGGAGACAGCGAGTTCGGTGACCTCATCGAGGACTCCGAGGCCATCGTTCCTGCGGACGCGGTCAGTTTCACGCTTCTGCAGGAGCAGCTCCACTCCGTTCTGGACACGCTGTCCGAGCGCGAGGCGGGCGTGGTCTCGATGCGCTTCGGCCTGACCGACGGTCAGCCGAAGACGCTGGACGAGATCGGCAAGGTCTACGGGGTGACGCGCGAGCGCATCCGGCAGATCGAGTCCAAGACGATGTCCAAGCTCCGCCACCCGTCCCGGTCCCAGGTCCTGCGCGACTACCTCGACTGAGACTTCCTGACAGGGGGGCCGCGCCATATGGTGCGGCCCCTCCTGTCGTTAACGAGGGCGTAACAGATCGGTAGCACGTCATGTGAAGCAGCCTCCTAGGCTGCCGCCTCATGGGTGTGGCCGAAGTCGACAGAGTTCGCGCACGAGGACTGCGGTTGATCGTCGATCGTCCGTGGGCGGACGCGATGCTCGATGAGGCGGTCGTCGCGGTGCGCCGGAAGATCTTCGAAGCCGGTACGGTCGCGATCGGCGCGGCCCGCGGCGATCCGGAGGGCCGTGCGCTGAGGATCGAGGCGCTGGCCAAGGCGGCCGTCGGTCACAGCCGTGCCATAGAGGCGTTGGCGGCCCGTGACCGGGCCAACCCCGACCTCTGGCTCTGGCTCGGGCGCACCCGCATCGAGGAAGCCTGGACGATCAAGCCGGATGTCAAGGCGCGGGCCGTGCAGGCGCAGCGCACACAGGCGTTCCAGGGAGCGATGGAGTCGGCCAGGATGCCGCTTTTCGCCGCGGTCTCGCTCGCGCCGTCCGATCCGGTGCCCTGGGAATCGATCATTTGGCTCTATCTCGGTCTCGACCGGCCGCGTCAGGAGAAGGACGCGGTCTGGTACGAGGCCGTTCGGCGTTATCCGACGCTGTTCCCGGCCCACGTGGCCCGGCTCATGACGTTGTCCCCCGCCTGGGGCGGCAGTGCCCAGGAGATGCTGGAGTTCGCCAGGCAGGCCGTCTCGCGGGCACCCGACGGGGATCCGATGGCGTCCCTGGTGCCGCTGGCCCACTTCGAGCAGGTGGCCGCGGGGCGGTCGCCGATGTCGCGCGGCGGCTGGTTCTCCGACGGGGCGCTGCGGGAGGTCGTCTCGCATTCGGGGCGCTGGCTGGGAAATGACAGCCATCCCCGATCGATCGAGGCGCACAACCTGTTCGGGGCCGCCTTCTATCTGGCAGACCTTCGGCGGCCCGCGCGCGGGCACCTGATGCGGACGAAAGGCAGGGGGAGCACACTGCCCTGGTCCTATCTCGGAGATCCCGCCCAGCAGTTTCAGCGGGCCTGCGGGCGGCTGCACCTCGTCGCGGCGTGAACCCGGGGCCCCTCCCGCGCGGGGCTCCCGCCCGTCCACCGGCTCGATCACCGGCTGGTCGTCCCGGTGCCCTCCCGCGCGGGGTGCCCGCCCGCCACGTCCTCGTCACGGCCCGGGGAAAGGAGCCCGCGGCGCGTCATGTCACGATGTCGAGTGTCCACGAACGGTTCCCCGTGGGCGGGGCGTGGAGGACGACGGAGTGGCCGAGGTGATCCAGAACCTTGACGAGCTCCTCGGGGCTCTCCGGATCGGCTCCGCTTTCCAGCAGGGAGCGGGCGATCATGCCGCGGGTGGCCTTGGCCATGTGGCTGACCACCTTCCCGTCCCTGAGCACCCGTACCGCCACCGCCCGGCCGCCTGGCCGCCACGCGGCCGCGTACGTGCTGGAGCGCAGGTCCACGACGAGGCCGGGTTCGGTGTCGAGCAGGGGGGTGACCGACCGGCGCCAGAAGGCGCCCAGGCCGCCGAGCGGCGGCAGCCGCACCCCCATCGACAGCCGGTAGGGCGGCACGCGGTCGCCGACCCGCAGCAGGCCCCAGAGGCCGGAGAAGATCAGCAGGCTCTCCGAGGCCCGCGCCGCCGCCTGAGAGGAGAGCGAGGCCAGGCCGAGGTTGTCGTAGAGCACGCCGGTGTACAGGTCGGCCGCGGCCAGTGCCGGCGCGGTCCGCAGAAGCAGGTTTCCGCCGACCTCACCGGCCTGTCCCGGCGACAGGCCGAGCACATCCCGCGCGGCCGGTCCCCGGCACAGCGCGATGAGCGCTTCCAGGACGAGTTCCCTGGGCGGGCCGAGGGCGGGAAAACTCAACCGGGACAGGTCGAGGGCGGGGCCGTCGCCCCGCGCGGCCTTTCCCTCGGATGGAGGCAGCAGAATCAGCACAGTCGCCGAGCGTAGTGGGGCGATCGGGGAGTTAGGATCCTTCAGCATGATCGATGAGGCCTTCGACCGGCTGGTCGACCAGGCATGGCCGGCGCTCCAACGGGTGGAGGCCGGGTGCTGGACGCTGCGCGCCGCGAACGGGGTGACCAAGCGGGCCAACTCCGTGCTGCCGCTGGGCGAGCCCGGGGACCTGGAGGCGGCCATCGAGGGGGCCGAGAAGTTCTATGCCGACCGAGGGCTGCCCTGCGTCTTCTCCGTGGGAGGCGGGGCCACGCCGGGTCTGGACGCGTCGCTGGAGGCGCGCGGCTACGGGGTGGTGGATCCCACACTGGTCATGACGGCGCGCCTCGGGCCCGGGGGAGGGTCCGAAGAGGGGGTCGAGCTCGCTGAGATGCCCTCACAGGCGTGGTTGGACGCCTGGTGGAGCGTGGACGGGAGGTTCGGTGGCGACGGTCTGCCGACGGCCGCGCGAATCCTCACCGGCGTGCCCGCGGTATACGCCTCGCTCGGCGGAGATGCCGTCGGGCGGGGTGTGGTCCAGGGGGAGTGGTTCGGGATCTACTCCATGGCTGTGATGCCGCACGCGCGGCGCAGGGGCCATGGACGGAGGGTGTTGCGTGCCCTGCTCTCGCATGCGCGGGCGCAGGGCACACAGCGGGCATATTTAGTCGTCGTGGAGTCGAACACCGCTGCCAGGACGCTCTACGAGCGGCAGGGCTTCACGGTGGCGGCCCGATATCACTATCGGGTCCGATGATGGCTCCATTCGTCTGGTTATCGTTCGTCGTTGCCTGCCGTTGCCGGGGTGTCGCTGAGACGAGCGGACTCGTCCTGGATGATGGCGCCCTTGTCTCTCAGCACGGCCACGTGCTGCCGCCCGTGATGGGCGCAGAACAGCAGCTCCCCGCCCACGGGCAGGGTCGCGCGGATGTAAGCCTGGGCGCCGCACCGGTCACAGCGGTCAGCAGCTGTGAGCTGCTTGGCGGGGGCGAGGGTTCCAGTCACGTATCGCCTTTCAGGTCATCCCCTGAGGTGGAGGATCTGGCGTCAGTCACTTGAGAGAACATCTAACCCGATACGAACGTTCCCAACCGACCCCCTGCTACGCCCAGAGCGGAAAGTGTCCGAAAGTAACGATGATCACACCGGATGTAACGTACGAACCCACCGGATGGCAAGCTTGTACCCGTCGCGGTGGGAAGAACGGTAAGCTGCGCACACGTGTTCGACAGAGTGGGAGTGGGCGTGACCGCAGTTAGCGCGGAGACGGGCTATACGGCCCGCCACCTGTCGGTGCTGGAGGGTCTCGAAGCCGTCCGCAAGCGTCCAGGCATGTATATCGGGTCGACCGACAGTCGCGGTCTCATGCACTGCCTCTGGGAGATCGTGGACAACGGGGTCGACGAGGCCCTGGCCGGTTACTGCGATCGCATCGAGGTCGAGCTTCACCCCGACGGCTCCATCGAGGTCCGCGACAACGGCCGGGGCATCCCGGTCGACATCGAGCCCAAGAGCGGCCTGGCGGGCGTGGAGCTCGTCTACACCAAGCTCCACGCGGGCGGGAAGTTCGGCGGCGGCTCCTACGGCGCCTCGGGCGGTCTGCACGGCGTCGGTGCCTCCGTCGTCAACGCCCTGTCCTCGCGGCTGGACGTGGAGGTCGACCGCGAGGGCCGGATCCACGAGATCAGCTTCCGCAGGGGCGTCCCTGGCGTCTTCGACGGCGACGGCCCCAAGGCCAAGTTCAAGAAGAAGTCCGGGCTGCGCGACGGCGGCAGCGTGGCGAAGAAGGTCACCGGCACCCGCGTGCGCTTCTGGGTCGACCACCAGATCTTCCTCCCCGAGGCCGAGGTCTCCCTCGACGAGATCCACGTCCGCCTCCGCCAGACCGCGTTCCTGGTCCCCGGCCTGACCCTGGCCGTGCGCGACAGCCGCGGAGAGGAGGTCGCCGAGGAGGAGTTCCACTTCGACGGCGGCATCTCGGAGTTCACCGAGTTCCTCGCCCGCGACGAGGCCGTCTGCGACGTGCTGCGCCTGCAGGGCGCCGGTCACTTCCGCGAGACCGTCCCGGTCCTCGACGACCTGGGGCACATGACCCCGACCGAGGTCCAGCGGGAGCTCACCGTCGACGTGGCGGTGCGCTGGGGCAAGGGCTACGACAGCACCGTCCGTTCCTTCGTCAACGTGATCGCCACCCCCAAGGGTGGCACCCACGTCAACGGCTTCGAGCGCGCTCTCGTCCGCACCCTGAACGAGCAGCTGCGCGAGACCCGCCTGCTCAAGAACGGCGACGCCCCCGTGACCCGCGAGGACATCATGGAGGGGCTCACCGCCGTGGTGACCGTCCGGGTGCCCGAGCCGCAGTTCGAGGGGCAGACCAAGGAGGTCCTGGGCACCTCGGCGGCCTCCAGGATCGTCGCCCACGTCGTCTCACGAGAGCTCAAGGAACTGCTCGCCAACCCGCCGCGCAACGCCAAGGCGCAGCTCCGCGCGGTCCTGGAGAAGATCGTCGCGGCGGCCAAGGCCCGCATCGCCGCTCGGGAGCACCGCGACAACCAGCGCCGCAAGACCGCCCTGGAGAACTCGGCGCTCCCCGCCAAGCTGGTCGACTGCCGCAGTGACGAGGTCGACCGCAGCGAGCTGTTCATCGTCGAGGGCGACTCGGCGCTGGGCACCGCCCGCGCGGCCAGAAACTCGGAGTTCCAGGCGCTGCTGCCGATCCGGGGCAAGATCTTGAACGTGCAGAAGGCGTCCGTCGCCGACATGCTCAAGAACGCCGAGTGCGCAGCGATCATCCAGGTCATCGGCGCGGGTTCCGGCCGATCCTTCGACATCGAGGCCGCCCGCTACGGCAAGGTCATCCTGATGGCCGACGCCGACGTCGACGGGGCGCACATCCGCTGCCTCCTGCTGACGCTGTTCCACCGCTACATGAAGCCGATGGTCGAGGCCGGGCGCGTCTTCGCCGCCGTGCCGCCGTTGCATCGCATCGAGGTCATCAACCCCACGCGCGGTCACGGCAAGTACGTCTACTGCTACTCCGACGCCGAGTTGCACCGGGTGCTGCGCGACCTGGAGCGCCGGGGCAAGCGCTGGAAGGACCCGGTCCAGCGCTACAAGGGCCTGGGTGAGATGGACGCCGACCAGCTGGCCGAGACGACGATGGAGCCCCGCCACCGCACCCTGCGCCGGGTCCGCATCGAGGACATCGAGGAGGCCGAGCGCATCTTCGCCCTCCTGATGGGCAGCGACGTGGCACCGCGCCGGGAGTTCATCGTGAGCAGCGCGGCCGAGATCGACCGCGACCACATCGACGCGTGATCATCGCCGAGGGGTGATTTTCAGGGGGAATGTCCGGGCGGGGGCCCGGATCCACACCGGTCGGGTGATCGGTCCCCCGTCGGCAGGACGCGCCGGCGGTAGGCCGATCGTGCCCCGGGTCTTCGAGAGGCCGCGGACGGGGCGGAATCGCGAAACCGGCATCAGGCCCCGGCCGGTTCCCGTGCCGGGGCCTGATGCCGACGCGTCGATCCGGGCCGGCGACGGCTTCCCGCGCCGGGGCCGGATCAGGAGGGCCTGACCCCGGCCCTCAGATGTCGACCGGCATCAACTTGCCGGTGCGCACGTCGTAGACGGCTCCGCCGACCGGCATCCCCACGGGCAGGAACGGACTCGTCCTGATCCGTACGAGATCATGGCGGAGCGCCGCGTCCTGGTCGGGGACGGTGTGGAAGTCCAGGCTGCGGGTGTCGACGCCGCGCCGGGCGGCGATCGCGTGCACCTCGTCGTCGGTGACCTTGGTCATGCCGCAGTCGGTGTGCGGCATGACCAGCACCCGCTCCACCCCCAGCAGGTTGACCGCCAGGACGAGCGTGCGCAGGACGTCGTCGGTCACCCTCGCCCCGGCGTTGCGGAGGATCTTGGCGTCCCCCGGCTTCAGGCCGAAGAGCCCCAGCGGATCGATCCGCGAGTCCATGCAGGTGACCACGGCGAGACCGCGGGCGGCCCTACCGGTCAGCTCGGTGTCGGTAAAGGCGGCGGAGAACTCCTCGTTGGCGGTCAGCAGGTCGTCAAAAGCACTCACGTACGCACCCCTCGGTCGGCGCAGTCAACGGACTAATGATGCTTCATGCCCGTTTCCTGAGCGTTGCCGGGGCCGCACCGGGTGAGGACTTCACCAAGATCCCACCACTGTCGCTCACACTCGGTCATGATGTCGTCACCCGAAGTCCGGATGTGTGGGGAGGGCGAATGAGCAGGATCGAATCCCTGGCCGACTATCTTCGTGACCAGGGCAGGCGAAAGCTGGACCGGGTCGAGGCGAGGGACGGGGGGCGCAACGCGCGCTCGGCGTTGTCCCTGCTCGACGCGGCGGTTTACGCCCGATCACTGAAGGACGACGACCCGTTCGTGGCCGTCCTGGTGGAGGCGGGGTGTTTCGGCCCGGAGGGGACCGGTGAGTTCGAGCCGACGGATCGGGTGGCCAAGGTCGTCCGCTTCTGGGAGTCCGGTGAACCCTGGCAGTTGCTGATGGCGATCCGGTTCGCGCTCCAGGGAGCGCTCATCTGAGGTGCCGGGTTTCGGTCCGCCTGTGGAGGAAAGACGGAACGGGCCCGAGGGGCGGGACGCCGGGCCGGCGTCCCGCCCCTCGGGCCAGGTCGGCACGAAACGCACTTGAAGCCTCCGATGAGACCGCCATAAGGTCTTCACCGGTGTCAAGATCGGGAGGAATCATGGGAATCGCGCGGCTGAGGTCGATCGTTCTCGACTGTCCAGATCCCAGGCGGCTGGCCGACTTCTACAGTGCCCTTCTGGGCTGGAAGGTCACCGGGGTCGAGGACGACTGGGTGGTGGTCACCGGGGACGGGCCGGGACGGCTCTGCTTCCAGCGGGTCCCCGACTATCGGCCACCGGAGTGGCCCACCGCAGAACGGCCCCAGCAGTTTCACATCGATGTGACGGTCGAGGACTTCGACGAGGCGGAAAAGGGGGTGCTGGCGCTCGGCGCGTCCAAACACCCCTACCAGCCGGGCGAGGACGAGGGTTTCCGGGTCTTTCTCGACCCCGCCGGGCACCCGTTCTGCCTGTGCGTCGACTGACCGTCCTGAGCGATCTCAGGGCCTCCGCGCCGATCGTGTCTCCTCCTGCGGAAGGACTCCGCGCCACTGCTCTCGCGTGACGCGGGGGGCTTTTCGCGGGGGAGACCTCGCCGGCCGCCTCGTGGGATCACGCGGAAACCCCGGAGCCCTCCGTCAGGCGGGGGCTCCGGGGCCTTTTCGCGGGCGGGGGTCACTCCTGCGGGGGAGTCGTCCCGGAGCCCTCCTCGCCGCCTGCGGAGCCGAGAGCGCCGCCCACGGCCGACACGGTGTGGGTGAGCCGTACGCCGGAGCCGTCACGGCGGCCCAGCTCCTCGGGGAGCGGCACGGGCTTGCCGACGGCCGAGACCGCGCGGGCCGGGCCGGGACCGGCCCAGGCGAGCAGCAGGATGTCTTCGCCCTTGAGGAAGCGCTGGACGCGGACCCCGCCGGTGCCTCTGCCCTTCGGCGGGTATTCGGCGAAGTCGGAGATCTTGGCGCCGCCGATCTGGGTGCCCGGAAGCGCCGTGGAGGAACCGGCGATCGTCACGACCTGTGACTCGCGGGCGGGATCGACCGCGCCGAACCAGATCACCACGGCGTCGCCGTCCAGCCGTACACCGGCCATGCCGCCCGCGGGGCGGCCCTGCGGGCGGACGACGGAGGCGGAGTAGCGCAACAGCTGGGCCTCGGAGGTGATGAAGACGAGATCGTGGTTCTCGCTCTCCAGCTCCACCGCGCCCACCACGGTGTCACCCTCCTTGAGGGTGATCACCTCGAAGTCGTCGCGATTGGCCGGGTAGTCGGGGACGACCCGCTTGACCACCCCCTGCGCCGTGCCCAGGGCCAGGCCGGGCCCCTCGGGATCGAGCGAGCCGATGCCGACGACCGTCTCGCCCGGATTGAAGGTGACGTACTCCGCGACCGGGTGGCCGCCCGACAGCGACGGCGGGTTGTTCGAACGGGGCAGTGTGGGCAGGTCGACCACCTGGACCCGGATCATCCGCCCCTGGTTGGTGACCACGCCCACCTCGCCTCTGACCGTGCTCCGCACGACGGAGACCAGCACGTCGTGGGCCGAGCGGTCGCCGTCACCGGCCAGCGGCGAGGCGTCGGACGTGCGGGCCAGCAGGCCGGTGGAGGAGAACAGCACCAGGCAGGGGTCGTCGGCCACCTCCAGGGGGACCGAGACGTTTCTCGCGATCCCCGAGGACTCCAGCAGCACCGTGCGGCGCGGGGTGCCGAAGGTCTTGGAGACCTGGGCGAGCTCGTCGGAGACGACCTTGCGGAGCCTGTCGTCGGAGGACAGGATCGCGGTCAGCTCGGCGATCTCGTCGCGCAGGGTCTGGCTCTCGCGGTCGAGCTCCAGCTTGTCGTAGCGGGTCAGGCGGCGCAGCGGGGTGTCGAGGATGTAGTTGGCCTGGATCTCCGACAGCTCGAAGATCTCCATCAGGCGCTCGCGGGCCTGGGCGGAGTTGTCGGAGGAGCGGATGACCTGGATGACCTCGTCGATGTTGAGCAGGGCGACGATGAGGCCCTCGACGAGGTGCAGGCGCTCCTCGCGCTTGCGCCGGCGGTGCAGCGAGCGCCGGCGGACCACGTCGATGCGGTGGTCGACGTAGACCTGGAGCAGCTCGCGCAGGCCCAGCGTGCGCGGCTCACCGTCGACGAGGGCGACGTTGTTGATGCCGAAGGTCTCCTCCATCGGCGTGAGCCGGTAGAGCTCCTCCAGCACGGCCTCGGGAATGAAGCCGTTCTTGATCTCGATGACCAGGCTGAGGCCCTTGTGCCGGTCGCTGAGGTCCTTGAGATCGGAGATGCCCTGGAGCTTCTTGGCGGTGACCAGCTCCCTGATCTTGGTGACCACCCGCTCGGGACCGACGTTGAAGGGCAACTCGGTGACGACGATGCCCTTGCGGCGGGGGCTGACCTGCTCGATGGCGCACTTGGCGCGCATCCGGAAGGTGCCCCTGCCCTTGGCGTACGCGTCGCGGATGCCGTCGAGACCGATGATCGTGCCGCCGGTGGGCAGGTCGGGGCCGGGGACGAACCGCATCAGGTCGTCGAGCGTCGCGTCCGGCTTCTTGATCAGGTGGCGGGCGGCGGCGACGACCTCCACGAGGTTGTGCGGAGCCATGTTGGTGGCCATGCCGACCGCGATGCCGGTGGCACCGTTGACCAGCAGGTTGGGGAAGGCCGACGGCATGACCGTGGGCTCGGTCTCCTGGCCGTCGTAGTTGGGCTTGAAATCGACCGTGTCCTCGTCGATCGACTGGACCACGGCCATCGCCGCCGAGGCGAGCCGTGCCTCGGTGTAGCGCATCGCGGCGGGCAGGTCGTCGGGGGAGCCGAAGTTGCCGTGCCCGTCGATGAGGGGCAGGCGCATCGAGAACGGCTGGGCCATGCGGACCAGCGCGTCGTAGATGGCGGTGTCGCCGTGCGGGTGCAGCTTGCCCATCACGTCGCCGACGACGCGCGAGGACTTGACGTGGCCCCGGTCGGGCCGCAGGCCCATCTCGCTCATCGAGTAGAGGATGCGGCGCTGGACCGGCTTGAGGCCGTCTCTGGCGTCCGGCAGCGCACGCTGGTAGATGACCGAGTATGCGTATTCGAGGAAGCTGGTGCGCATCTCGGTGGAAACGTCGATGTCGACGATCCGCTCCTCGAAGCCCTCGTCTGTCGGGGGTGTGGTCGTCCGTCGAGCCATCTGATTTCCTGCGCGCGCGCCCCGGCCGTCAGGCGGGGGGAGGCGCATCCTCCTTCTGTCTTCGTGGTCCAACCGTTGGCGCCGGCTCCCCGGGGAGCCTTGACCGGGATGTCCGGCGGGAGACCGGTGACGGGGGCGACCGGGTATCGTACCGGGACTCGATACGATACCCAGCCCATCCGACACTTCCGGGCCTTGCGGCCTGCCCGCGGGTGTCAGAGCCGTTCCGGCCGGTCCGCCCGTAGGTGCTGGGGCCGTCCCGGCGGGTTGCCGAGGGCGGCGGGAAGAACGCGGGTCCGAGGACCGGCTCCCGGCCAGGGACCGGGGGTCTCGCCCTCGTGTTCGTCGCCGGGCACGTTCACCCTGGTGTCGTAGACCCTGAAACCGCGCGCCCGATAGTTCGCGAGAGCCACCGGGCTGTCAAGTGAGCAGGTGTGCAGCCACACCCGCCGGGTCGGCTCCCGCTCCGGCTGCCGGTCGGCCAGGTCCCAGGCCCTGGCCGTGCCGACCTCCAGCAGGTGACCGCCGATGCCCTGGCCGATCGCCCACGCCAGGAGGCCGAAGGAGGTGATCTCGACCGCCGCGTCGTCCTGGGGGGCGAGTTCGACGAAGCCCGCGGGGGTGCCGCGATGGTAGGCCACCCAGGTCTCCACGCCCCCGGCTAGCCAGTCGGCCCACTCGTCCCAGGTCCACGGAAGCTTGTTGGTCCAGTGCCAGTCTCCGCCGACGGCCGTGGTGAGGAACCGGCTGAACTCGGGCGAGGGCAGCTCGGCGCGGACGATGTCGACCTCGACCGACGGAGGTTTGGCGGGCAGCAGGTCCGAGCGGGAGGTCTGTTCGAGATACCAGGTGGTGACGTCCATAGTGGATGCATCAAATCACGGCGCGGAGCCCGTCAGGTCCCCAGCTCCCGACCTCGCGCGACGGCACGCGTGTGTCGTACCGGGGGAAAACAGTCGGCGAGACCTGGTACGAATGACCGGGTGAGCGAAGAGCTGATGCTGCGGGAAGAGGCCGAGGAGCGGCTGCGGGCGCTCGCCGGGGAGCACGCCCGGCTGCGCGAGGACCAGTGGGCGGCGATCAAGGCGCTGGTGATGGACCGGCGCCGGGTGCTCGTGGTGCAGCGCACCGGCTGGGGCAAGTCGGCGGTCTACTTCATCGCCACCGCGCTCCTGCGCGAGCTGGGCGAGGGGCCGACCGTCATCGTCTCACCGTTGCTGGCCCTGATGCGCAACCAGATCGCCGCCGCCGAGCGCGCCGGAATCACCGCGGTCACGGTCAACTCCGCCAACCCCGAGGAGTGGGAGCAGGTCTACAACCAGGTCGCCGAGGGGGCGGTCGACGTGCTGCTCGTCAGTCCCGAGCGGCTCAACAACCCCGACTTCCGCGACCACGTGCTGCCCGAGCTGGCCGAGAGCGCGGGCCTGATCGTGGTCGACGAGGCCCACTGCATCTCCGACTGGGGTCACGACTTCCGTCCCGACTACCGGCGGTTGCGCACGCTGTTCGAGGAGCTCACCGAGGGCGTGCCGATCCTCGCGACCACCGCCACGGCCAACGCCAGGGTCACCCGCGACGTCGCGGAGCAGATGGGCGAGGAGACGCTCGTGCTGCGCGGCGCGCTGGAGCGCGACAGCCTCCACCTGGGGGTGGTGCGCCTGCGCGGCGCCGAGCAGCGTCTGGCCTGGCTCGCCCAGACGCTGCACGAGCTCCCGGGCTCCGGCATCGTCTACACGCTCACCGTGGCCGCGGCCCAGGAGATCGCCGCCTACCTGCGTGAGCAGGGCCATGAGGTGATCGCCTATTCGGGGCAGACCGAGCAGGCCGAGCGGCTCGCCGCCGAGCAGGCGTTGCTGGACAACAAGATCAAGGCGCTGGTCGCGACCTCCGCGCTCGGTATGGGCTACGACAAGCCCGACCTCGGCTTCGTCGTGCACGTCGGCGCACCGCAGTCCCCGGTGGCCTACTACCAGCAGGTCGGCCGTGCGGGCCGAGGGGTCGAGCGTGCCGAGGTGATCCTGCTGCCCGGCGCGGAGGACCGCGACATCTGGGCGTATTTCGCCTCGCTGGCCTTCCCTCCCGAGCCCGTGGTGCGCGCCGTGCTGGCCGCGCTCGAGGAGGGCGGCGTGATGTCCACGGCCGCCCTGGAGAACCGGGTGGACCTCAGCAGGAGCCGCCTGGAGACGATGCTGAAGGTCCTCGACGTCGACGGCGCGGTGCGCCGGGTCAAGGGCGGCTGGGAGTCCACCGGCGAGCCCTGGGCGTACGACGCCCCCCGCTACGCCAGGGTCGCCGCCGAGCGGGAGGCCGAGCAGCGGGCCATGCTCGACTACCTCGACACCACCGGCTGCCGTGAGGAGTTCCTGCGCCGCCGTCTCGACGACGACACCGCCTCAGCCTGCGGACGCTGCGACAACTGCACCGGCGGCCACCGCTCGCCAGAGGTGGACGAGCGGGCCGTACGGTCGGCCGCCGACCGGCTCCAGCGGCCCGGAGTGGACATCGAGGCCCGCAGGCAGTGGCCGACCGGGCTGGCCGACCTCAAGGGCAGGATCAAGCCGGAGCTGGGTGCCGAGCCGGGCAGGGTGCTGGGCAGGCTCACCGACATCGGCTGGGGCAACCGCCTGCGCGGTCTCCTCGCCGACGGCGCCCCCGACGGGCCGATCCCCGACGACGTCTTCGCCGCCGTGATCAAGGTGCTCTCGTCCTGGGAGTGGGCACAGCGACCGGTCGGCGTCGTCGCGGTGCCCTCGGGAAGCCGTCCCCAGCTCGTCCGCGGCCTGGCCGAGCGGCTCGCCCAGGTGGGGCGCCTGTCCTACCTGGGCGACCTCGGTTATCGGTCGGGCTCGCCCGGACGGCAGTTCAACAGCGCGCAGCGCGTCCAGGCGATCCGGGGCACCCTCGCCATGCCCGCCGCCCTGGGCGCGGCCGTCGCCGGGGCCGGAGGCCCGATCCTGCTCGTCGACGACCTGGTCGACACCGGATGGACGATGACGCTGGGAGCCGCGATGCTCCGTCATGCCGGAGCCCCCGCCGTGCTGCCCCTCGCCCTCGCGGTCACCAGCTAGGAGGAGTGAGTCCGGTCCGGTGGACTGCCGTGTCACGCTGTCAGCCGTGGTGGCCGCGTTCCTCGGCGAGGCGGTGCGGCACCCGCGCCAGCCGCAGGAAGGTCACCAGCCCGACACCGCCGACGAGGTTGCCCATGACGGCCCAGCCCAACGCCGCCAGCCAGTCCAGGTAACCGAACGGAGCCTGGCCGGTGATCAGGGCGGTGAACATCAGGATCGAGTCCAGCACGCTGTGGAACAGCTGACCGCCGGCCAGCAGAGCGCCGAACAACACGGCGGGCACCAACCGGACCCCGAGATCGTCGGTGGCGTGCTGCATCCGGGTCATCAACGTGATCACCATGCCGGCCAGCACCGCGAGAGAGAACGAACGCAGGTTCGTCCCCAGAGCCGCGAAGTGGGTGCCGGCCTCCACGGCGGTCGGATGCAGCCCGGGAAAGGCCTGCATGATCAACCAGGCGATTCCCCACCCGCCGGCCAGGTTGGCCACCAGTGACACCGCCCACAACCTGGCCAGTCCACTCAAAGATCCGTGGCGGGCCGCGACCGCGGCCACCGGTACCAGGAAGTTTTCGGTGAACAACTCGCTACGGGCCAGCAACAGCGCGACGAAACCGATGCTGAACGCCGACCCGGCCAGAATCGCCGACCCGGTCGCCTCCTTGACCAGCAGGTACGCCAGCACCCCGGTACCGACGTCGATCCCGCCCAGCAGGCCGGTCACCACCAGTGTCGGCCACGGCCGGGCCAGCCGCGCGGAACCCTCGTTGACCAGACGGTCGAAGGCGTCCTCAAGCTCGGGCTCCGGCTCCACCGGAGGCTGCGTCAGCCCGTCGTCATGGCGATGACCGGACTCCGAAGGCTCGCTCACCGAGACGGCATGCCCCGTGCGCCAGTCGCCACTCCGACCTCGGAGAACAATGGAACAGCCAATAACGGCGGGTGGTCGTGAGCCCGGCCAAGGACCCTTCGAACCCGACGTTCCGATCCGTGATGGTGAGCGCGTGCCGCGTCGTCGCGCTTCGGCGGCGATGTCCGATCGGTGCGGCTGACGGTCGCCTCGGGGTGGGCCGGGGCATATGCGGAACGCGGGACCGGGTCCGCCGCACGTCCGAGATCGGTGAACCCGCGCGGGACGGGTCAGAGGCGAGGGCGGGCGCCGAGGTGCGAGATGGCCCGGGAGGCGAGGTGGCAGCCGGAGGCGAGGGCCTCGGCCGGGGGCTTGCCGCCCAGCCATGCCGGGAGGAAGCCCGCGGTGAAGGCGTCACCGGCGCCGGTGCCGTCGACCACGCGCTCGATGGCCTCGGCGGGGACCTGGATCGGTTCGGGGCGGTTGTTGGCGTACCAGAGCGCGCCCTCGTCGCGGAGCTTGACGACGACCTGCGGGAACCAGGCGGTGAGGACCTTGGCGGCCGCGGAGGGGTCGTCGCGGCCGGTCAGGACCTTCGCCTGGTCGGCGTTGGCGAACAGCAGCTTGGCGCTCTGCGTCCACTCCAGGAAGGGCTCGGCACCGGTGCGCTCCAGGGGAGCGGAGGAGGAGCAGTCGACCGAGACGGACATCCCCGCACGGCGGGCCATCTCCAGGGCGGCCCTGCCCGCGTCGCGGGAGCCCTCGTTGATCAGGGTGTAGCCGGACAGGTGCAGGTGCCCGCCCTGGGAGAACAGGTCGCGGGGCAGGTCCTCGGGCGACAGCGCCGCGTTCGCGCCGGGGTCGGACAGCATGGTGCGCTCGCCCTTGTGGGTGACGAGCACCACGCAGGTGCCGGTCGGGCGCTCGGGATCCATGACGAGACGGGCGTCGACGCCGTACCCCATCAGCTCCATGTCGCGGTTACGGCCCGTGATGTCGGCGCCGCGCCGCCCGATGAAGGCGACCTCGGTGCCCTCGACGGCGAGCCAGGAGGCGATGTTGGCACCCGAACCACCGCCGTGCATGGTGACGATCGCCGGTGTGTCACTGGCCCGGGCCAGCGGGTAGCGAGCCCGCGCGACCGCGTCGGTCATGAGATCGCCCACCACGACCACCCGCGTCATGATGTCACCACCTTGCTGCCTTCGATGCCGACCTGCCTCTAGACATGCTTCAAGCCATACCTCTGGCTGTGCCTGTAACCGCGAAAAACTTAACAGCTTCCGGCCAGCGTATGGGGCCTTGACCGGACACCGCACCACAGTCGATGCACAAGCGTTGCGCGAATTCGCCCGAGTGGTCTGTTATGTGAGATTCACGTCTACTCTCGGGACTGTGGAGGCTGCTCAGTATCCCGCTCACTGGGAGGCGGACGTCGTTCTGTCGGACGGTGGAACCGCCCACGTACGCCCGATTCGGCCCGCCGACGCCGACCGGTTGCGTTCCTTCTACGGTCGGTTGTCCGACGAGTCGATCTACTTCCGCTTCTTCGGCCCCCGGCCGCGGCTGTCGGAGCGGGAGATCACCTGGTTCACCAACGTCGACTACGACAGCCGGGTGGCGTTGATCGCCACGATCGGCACCGAGATGGTGGCGGTCATCCGCTACGACCGGATCGAGCCCGGTGAGGCGGAGGTCGCCTTCCTCGTCGAGGACGCCCACCAGGGCCGAGGAGTCGCCTCCGTGCTCCTGGAACACCTGGCCGCCACCGCGAGGGAGAAGGGGATCGCCCGCTTCGTCGCCGACGTGCTGCCCGCCAACCAGAAGATGATGGCGGTGCTCAAGCAGGTCGGCTACACCGCGCAGAGCCGCTTCGCCGACGGCGTGGTGAGGATGACCCTCGACCTCACCCCGACCGAGACCGCCCAGGAGGTGACCGCCTCCCGCGAGCACCGTGCCGAGTCCCGTTCCATCGAGCGGTTGCTCTCACCCGGTTCGGTGGCGGTCGTGGGAGCGGGCCGGGAACCGGGCGGCGTCGGCCAGACCGTGTTGCGCAACCTGCTCGGCGCCGACTTCACCGGCCCGGTCTACCCCGTGCACCGCGAGGCGCGGGCCGTCGCGGGGGTGCGGGCCTATCCGAGCGTGACGGCCATCGACGGCGAGGTGGACCTCGCCGTGCTCGCGGTGCCCGCCGACGGGGTGATCGACGTGGTCAAGGAGTGTGCTGAGAAGGGCGTACGCGGGCTGATCGTGGTCTCCTCCGGATTCGGGGAGACCGGTCGGGAGGGCCGGGCGAGGCAGGACGAGCTGGCGCGCATCGCCCGCGCGTACGGCCTGCGGGTCGTCGGTCCCAACTGCCTCGGCATCGCCAACACCGACCCCGCGATACGGCTGAACGCCACGCTCGCCGCCACCCTCCCCGGCCTCGGGCGGGTCGGGTTCTTCAGCCAGTCGGGCGCCCTGGGCACCGCGCTGCTGCAGCGGGTGGCCCAGCGCGGCATGGGCATCTCCTCGTTCGTCTCGGCGGGCAACCGCGCCGACGTGTCGGGCAACGACCTGCTGCAGTACTGGGAGGAGGACCCGCGGACCGACGTGATCCTGCTCTACCTGGAGTCGCTGGGAAATCCGCGCAAGTTCGCCCGCCTCGCGCGGCGCATCTCGCGCCGCAAGCCGATCGTGGTCGTCAAAAGCGGTGGTACCACCCAGAACGTGCCCACCGGCCACGCGGCACCCGTGCTCGGCCTGCCGGACACCGCGCTCAGCGCGCTGTTCGAGCAGGCGGGGGTGATCAGGGTCGACGACCTGATCCAGCAGTTCGACGTGGCGCAGCTGCTCGCCTACCAGCCGCTGCCCGCCGGGCCCAGGGTGGGACTGGTCAGCAACTCCGACGCGATGGCGCTCCTCGCGGCCGACGCCTGCGTGCGGGTGGGCCTGGAGCCCCGCCCGCCGGTCAACCTCGGCGCGCGGGCCTGCGCGGAGGAGTTCGGCACGGCGCTCACCTCGGTGATCCCGGACGTGGACGCCGTGGTCGCGATCTACATGCCGCCCATCCCCGGCGACGGGGCGGAGGTCGCCGCCGAGTTGCTGCGCGCCTCCCGCGACTGCGGCAAACCGGTGCTCGCCACCTTCGAGGGCAGGATCGGCATGCTCGACGAGCTGCGGGTCGGCACCGCACCCGGCAGGGGCTCCATCCCCTCGTACGCCGCACCGGAGGAGGCGGTCCGAGCGCTCGCCCACGTCGTGCGGCACGCGCGCTGGCTGGAGCAGCCCGCGGGACTGCCCGAGGAGATCGAGGGCATCGACTCCGGCGCCGCGCGGGACCTCGTGCTCGCGACGCTCGCGGACGCCCGTGCCGAGATCGACGCGTCGGAACTGCTCGCCTGCTACGGGGTGGAGGTCTGGCCGTCGCAGACGGTGGGGTCGCCGCGGGAGGCGGTCAAGGTGGCGTCGAAGCTCGGCTGGCCGGTCGTGCTGAAGGCCGCGGGTCCCGAGGCGGCCAAGCGTGCCGGGACCGTACGCCTCGGGCTGTCCGGTCCCGACGGGGTGCGTGACGCCTACGCCGACCTGAAGCGCCAGCTCGAACCCGGTGCCGTGCTCGCGGTGCAGCGTATGGCCCCGCAGCCCGCGGTGCCGACCGTGGCCGGCGTGATGGACGACCCCGCCTTCGGCGCGGTGGTCTCCTTCGGGCTCGGCGAGATCACCGCGCGGTTGCTGCGCGACGAGGCCTACCGTCTGGCCCCGCTGACCGGGGAGGACGCCGCGGCGCTGGTGAGGTCGCCGCGCGCCGCGCCCCTTCTTCTGGGCGAGTACGGCTACCCGCCGGTCGCCGTCGAGGCACTGGAGGACCTGCTGGTCCGGCTCGGGCGGCTGGCGGACGATCTTCCCGAGGTGGCGCGGCTCACCCTGGACCCGGTGCTGGTGGGAGAGTCGGAGGTGATCGTGCTGGGTGCCCGTGCCGTGCTCCGTAGTCACGAGGGCCCGCGCCCGGACGGCGGTCCCCGGCGCCTCGGCTAGCGCACCTGCCGCTTCGTCGCCGCTCGGCGGTCACATCCGATCCGGCGCGAGGGCCGGGGCACTCCGGGGCACGTACGGAACGCGGGGCTGACCCGTCCGCCGGGTCGCGGGGATGATCTGGACCGTGCTGGCGACGGTGGCGGGCGCGGGACCGGTCTCCATGACGTTGCCCGTGCCGGGATCGACCATGTCCATGCCGTCCTGGGCGGCATTGGCGGCATGGGCGGCATGGGCGGCTCTGCCGGACGCGGTGAGCGTTCCCGAGGCGTTCCGCGACACGGCCACGCCGACCGTGATCCGGGGGAGCTGGAATCCGGGTGCCACCAGGTCGCGCGTGTCGCAGTCGACGATTCCCGCCGTGATCCGGCATCTCCAGCCCGCACCCGAGGCGCGCACCGGGGTCAGGCCCGTGGGGAAGTAGTAGGTGACCCTGGTCGGCCGGGTGATCCCGGCGGAGTCGGGTCTCGCGGTGACGTCGATGGAGAAGGTGCCGCTGTCACCCGCCTCGAACGGGCCGTCGTGGACCGTGGTGAGGATCAGGTCGCCGGGGAAGCCCGCCCCGGAGAGGGACGGGCCGACGGTGGTCGCCGCCGCGGTCGTCATGACGGCCGTCACGACGGTCACCGGGACGGCCGCGACGAGGCGCGAGAGGCCGCTACGCCATGCCGGCCGGGTCAGGCCCCGCGAGGTCGGCCGGCGCGGCCGGGGCCGGCTCGGCGGGTCGGGCGGCGCCGGGACGGACCGTCCTGCTGAGTCCTGACCTTCTCCGGCCATGTTCTCTCGCCCCCTGTTCCGGTAGGGATTCACCGTTTCCCATTCCGGAGTGATGAAAAATCCCAGATATATGAACAAAGTGGGAAATGTGCAGAATCGCCCATTGTTGCTGCTCAGGACGCCGCACACCCCCGCCCGCTACCGCTCCCGGTAACCCGGAAAGGGTCGCGTCAAACCGGGCGGAGGGGAAAGTCGCGGCCGACAACGGAGACCCGGCGGCTCCGGGATCACCCCCCGATGCCGCTTTCACGGCCGGAAAAGGTGAGGGCGAATCGCATCACGATTTGCACCGCGGGCCGAAGCTCACGTACTCCCGGTGAAAGCGCCGCCCCGGACAGGGCAGGATGGACCCATGAGGGAAACCCGACTCTCGTCCGCCGGCCTGCGCGACGCCATCGACCGCAGTGGCTACTATCCCGACCTGGTCGCCGACGCGGTCGAGTCCGCGCTCGGCAAGGAGCAGGTGGGCGCCTACGTCGTGCACCACGAGGCCACCTTCGACCCGGCCATGGAGGTGCGCAGGCATGTCACCGTGCTGGTGCTCTCGCCCACCCGGCTGCTCGTCTGCCACACCGACGAGCATCCCGCGGTGGAGGGGGTCTCGGCCTCCCACGCCTCCACGACCACCGAGGCCGTGCGCCTCAGCCGAATCCAGTCGGTCGCGGTCACCCGGGTCGTCCCCGACCCCGCCTCCTACGTGCCGGGGGTGCCGCCCACGGAGGTCACGCTCACCATCGGCTGGGGAGCCATCTCCCACGTCGATCTGGAGCCGGCCACCTGCGGCGACGAGAACTGCGAGTCCGACCACGGATACACCGGCGCCATCACGGCCGACGATCTCTCCCTGCGGGTGAGCGAGGCGGCGGACGGACCGGAGGCCGTCTCCCACGTGCTGGCCTTCGCCAAGGCACTGTCGGAGGCCACCGCTCGCACCGCCTCGTGAACCCCCTGGTCCCCGCGTACGGGACGGCCTCGCTCGCGGACCTGTCCGCCTCGCTGCTCGCCGCGGTCGGGGTGGGCGGCGACAACCCGCTGGACCTCGCCTCCGCCGAGCGGGTCCTGCTGTTCCTCGTCGACGGGATGGGCGCCGAGCTGCTCCGCGCCCATCCCGGCGTCGCGCCGTTCCTGTCGTCCATGTCCGGCGGGGTGCTCACCGCGGGCTTCCCCGCCACCACCGTGACCAGCCTGAGCACCCTCGGCACCGGCCTGCCGCCGGGCGGGCACGGCATGCTCGGCTACCAGCTCGCCGTTCCCGGCGCCGGTTACCTGCTCAACTGCCTGCGCTGGACCGCCCCCGGCCCTCTCGTCGAGCCCGGCGCGTGGCAGCCGGCCCCCACCGTCTACGAGCGCGCGGCGGCGGCCGGCGTCCGGGTCAGCTATGTCGGGCCTGCCAGGTTCGAGACCACCGGTTTCAACAGGGCCGTCTATCGGGGCGTACGCTTCGTCGGGGCCGACGAGGTCGACGACCGGATCGCCGGGGTCCGCCACGCGCTGGCCGAGCCCCGGGCCCACGTCTCGGTCTACTACGGCGATCTCGACTCCACCGGCCACGTCGCCGGCTGGGGCTCCCCGGCCTGGCTCGACCAGCTCGCCCGGGTCGACCGGATGGCCGAGCGGCTGGCGGAAACGCTCCCGCCGGGCTCGGCGATGTACGTCACCGCCGACCACGGCATGATCAACGTCACCGATCGCGTCGACGTCGACACCCTTCCCGCGCTGCGCGAGGGCGTCGCCATGCTCGGCGGGGAGAGCAGGGCCCGCCATCTCTACACCGACCCCGGCGCCTCGGCGGCGGTCCTCGACACCTGGCGCGAGGTCCTCGCGGGAAAGGCATGGGTGGCCTCCCGGCAGGAGGCGGTCGAGTCCGGCTGGTTCGGGCCCGACGTCCGCCGCGAATGGCTGCCCAGGATCGGTGACGTCCTCGCCGTTCCCTACACCGACTGCGCCATCGTCGCCTCGGTCGCGGAGCCGCACGAGGCGAACTTCCTCGGCTGTCACGGCTCGCTGACCCCCGCCGAGCAGTACGTTCCCCTTCTGGAGACGAGCACCCGCTGACATCCGCCCCGCGGCTGAATTCGGGGTCCGCACGCTGGAGGCATTTTCGATGAATCCGTTGATCACCACCGCCGAGCTGGCGGACCTGGCCGAGGTGAGCGTCCTCGACGTGCGCTGGAAGCTCGCCGTCTCGCCCACCGGGCCGGCCGGGATCGACTCCTACCGCGAGGGGCACATCCCCGGCGCCGTCTTCTGCGACCTGGAGACCGACCTGACGGCCCATCCCGGGCAGGAGGGTCCGGCATGGGGGGGTGGCCGTCATCCGCTGCCCTCCGCCGAGGACTTCCAGGAGGCGATGCGCCGGCTCGGCGTGTCCGGCTCCCGTACCGTCGTCGTCTACGACGGAGCCGACTCCACCGCGGCCGCCGCCCGCGCCTGGTGGCTCCTGCGCTACTTCGGCCACCCCGACGTGCGGGTCCTCGACGGCGGCCTGCGCGCCTGGATCTCCGAGGGCCTGCCGGTCTCCACCGAGGAGAGCGGTCCCGAAACCGGCGACTTCGAGGCGCGGCCGGGCGGGATGCCGCTGCTCGACGCCACGGAGGCCGGCGCACTCGCCGCCGACGGGGTGCTGCTCGACGCCCGTGCCGCCGAGCGCTACCGGGGCGAGGTCGAGCCGATCGACCCGGTCGCCGGGCACATCCCGGGCGCGGTCAGCGCCCCCACCGGTGAGAACGTCGACGCCTCCGGACGCTTCCACCTGCCGGAATTCCTGCGCGAACGCTTCAACACCCTGGGCGCGGTCCCCGGGGTCGCGGTCGGCGCCTACTGCGGGTCCGGCGTGACGGCGGCGCACGAGGTGCTGGCCCTGGAGGTGGCCGGCGTCCCGGCCGCGCTCTACGTCGGGTCGTGGTCGGACTGGGTGACCGACCCCTCCCGGCCGGTCGCCACCGGCTGACCGTCACCGGCCTTGCGGGGCCTGTCATCACCGGGTGACCACTGCGGGCACCTTGAGGCTCTGGCATAAAGATCGCGACGTGGTCACGCTGAGCAAGATCCGGTTCCTGATCGGAGACCCAGGTGTCAACGATGATCGTCGGTTTTGGACATCTCGGTCGTGTTCGCCCTCGTCGCGAACAGGTGGTCCACGCCGGTTGTCTCCACCCAGGCGCAGTGAGACGAGGGCGATGTCACTCACGTGCGGAGTCGTCGATCTGCACCGGGTATCCGGCGTTCAACGCGGCGACGGTCGAGGGCGGGGTGATGACGTCGGCCGGTCCCCGTACGGGCCGTGGGTGGCGGGTCCGGTAGCCCTCGAACGTCCATTCGACCAACCGGGGGCCGACGACAACGGCGGGGGTGGTGCCGAACCGGACGAAGGTGCCGTCGGGCAGGCAGGCCCAGGGCACCTCGTGGACACGCCTCTGGCGCGTGCCCCGGACGAGCCGCTCGTCGTGCAACCGCCGATTCATCGCCCGGGCGGACGGCACGTCGACTCCCGCACCCTCGGCCCAGGCGAAGCGGTAGGCGTTGTAGCTGTCCCTGCGGCATTCCGCGCACGGGCGATGCCCGGCCGCCAACGAGACGGCCTCGTCATGGAAATACAGAAAGGTGTAGTGATCGGGGCGCCACTGCTCCTGCCGCCGCCCCTTGAAGCTGAGCGCACAGGTGATCCACAGGTCACCCGCGTGGAAGCGGACGATGCGCTCGCCCGAATGGACGATGCCGCGGTTACCCGTCCAGGCGCCGCGCAGCGAGATCGCCACGATGTCCCCCATGGGGGTGACCCGGTTACAGGAAGGCGCCACGTGGTGTCCTTTCACCAGAGCCCGTGAGAGTCCGGCATACCGGTCGGGCCTCACCATCATGGCCGGGGTCGAGGCCGCGTGTCCTGATCGATCACGACACCGCACGACGTTTGGAGGGCTGCTGAAGATCTTGTTCCTGTGGTGGTGCTCTCGGCCGGTCGGGGAAGCGGGTCCGCGCTGCTCAGAGCGGATCTGCTCCGGGCAGATCGTGTCGACGCCGATCCTGGCGGCGCCACATGATGGGCGCATGAGTGAACAATCGAAACCCCCGCTGTTCGACGCGCGGGTGAGAGGCCAGCTTTACGAGCGGCGTGTTCTCGTTCTCGACGGGCCTCTCGACGACGACAACGGCACGTTGCTCGCCACGCAGTTGATAGCACTCGCCACGCAGGACGCGTCGACCGATATCGCACTGTGGATCCATTCCCCGGGCGGTTCGGTTCCGTCGATGCTCGCGATCCGTGACGTCATCCGGCTCATCCCCTGTGACGTGTCGACCCTCGTGCTGGGCATCGCCTACAGCGCCGGGCAGTTCCTGCTGTCCTCGGGCGCCCGAGGGAAGCGCCGCGCCCTGCCGCACTCACGTGTCCTGATGCACCAGGGTTCGGCCGGGATCGGCGGCACCGCGGTCGACATCGAGCTGCAGGCAGGCGACCTGCGGCACACCCGCGACACGGTGCTCGGTCTCATCGCCGAGGACACGGGCCAGCCTGTGGAGCGCGTATTCGAGGACTCACTGCATGATCGCTGGTACACGGCGCAAGAAGCGCTGGACTACGGCTTCATAGACACGATCGTCCAGAGCTTCGAGGAAATCGCGCCGCACGATCGCCCTCGGCTCGGATTCGGCGTCACCGAAGGAGCCGCCCGGTGACCACGTACACGATCCCCAACGTCATCGCCCGGGATTCTCGCGGCGAGCGGATCATGGATGTCTACTCGCACCTGCTCACCGAGCGAATCGTCTATCTGGGAACCGCGATCGACGCGGGTGTCGCGAACGCGCTCATCGCGCAGCTCATTTTCCTGGAGTCGGACAACCCTGACGCCCCCATACAGTTCTATATCAACTGTGAGGGCGGGGATCCGAGCGCGATGCTCGCGATATACGACACCATGCGCTATATCCGCCCGCGGGTCGAGACGACATGCATTGGGCAGGCCATCGCGGTGGGCGCCGTCCTTCTCGCTGCGGGCGCCGAAGGAAAACGTGCCGCCCTCCCGCACGCACGGGTGATCTTGCATCAACCGGCAGCTCAGGGGCGCGGAACGATCCCCGATCTCATCCTGCAGGCCGACGAGGTCGTACGTGTGCGGGCGGACATCGAGCGCATACTGTCGCGGCACACGGGCCAGACCATCGAGACCCTGCGTGCCGACACCGATCATGACCGGGTGTTCACCGCGACGGCGGCCCTGGAATACGGGCTCCTCGATCAGATCATCGAGGAGCATTCACCGGGTCGTGCGTGATTCCGGAGGCCACGTCAGGCGGCCAGGGCGTACGCCGCCGAGCAGGTGGCACCTCTCGGTGTGCTGCTCTGAGCGGGCCGCAGGCTCTCGGCGACGGCAAGGGTCAGATCGAACAGGGTGACGTCCAGCGCGCCGGCGACCGCGGCGATCATTTCGCTCGACGGCTCCTTGACGCCCCGTTCCATCTCGGAGAGATACTGCGGTGAGACGCCGGCGCGATGCGCCGTCTCGCTCAACTTCTCGCCCCGCTCGTGACGAAGATCTCTGAGACGCTCGCCGAGCGCGTGCCGCCACAGCGGTTCGCGAGCCGGAGACGGCTTGGGATCGGTCCGATCGATCGCCGGAGACGGCGGCGGGACAGAGGAGGCCATGTCTCACCATAAATAGACGACGCGTTCGAGTTCTGCCGACTTCGCGCAGAGCGGAACGGGTGAAAACCGTGACCCGTCTGGTTTTGCCGTCCTCTGCCTGCCGCTCCCCACGGGAAGACCTACAGCTCTTCGCCGATCGCCGCGGACGGGCGATCCCTCCCGACAGGCCAAGGCGGCTCATCCCCGCGGCCGAAGCAGACGAAGCCCGCCACACCGGTCCTCCCTCCCGCGACGGCCAGCGCCCGCGCGGGCGGGTCGCCGGCGGCGAGCGCCTCGTGGAAGGCGGTCATCAGCGCGAGCGTCTCCTCGTCGCGCACCGGCACCAGGCTCGCCACCACGCACCGCGTCCCCAGCGACAGGAACGTACCCGCGAGCCCCAGGGGCGCCCCGTCCGCGGGGGCGTGCGCCATTCCCGCGTCACACGCCGACAGCACCACCAGAGCGGGCGGGGTGCGCAGCCGCAGCAGGTCGTACGCCATCAGCGGGCCGTCGTCGAGGTCGATGCTCGACAGCAGCGGGCTGCGCGGGGAGAACATCCCGTGCGCTGCCAGGTGGGCCACGTCGGCCCGTTCCAGCGCCGCCATCACCTCCGCCCGCCGCGCCGCCACCCGCTCCGTGCCTCGATGGCACTCGACGACCATGCGGGCCTCGGCCTCCGCGTACCGCAGTCCCGGTCCGGCCACCGCCATCGGCACCGCCTCCTCCCTCCCGTCCCGTACGGACGGCACACGCCGCCCTGCCAGCCAGGCGGCGGCGCTGGCCGCCACGGTCACCGGCCGATCGGCGTTCATCGGCAGCAGCGGCCAGGGCAGGGTGTGCAGCGTCCCCGTCGGCACGACCACCAGTGGCCGGTCGGCCAGCCGATCACGCAGCGGGCCGAAGAGGAGCCGCTCCAGCTCCGTGGCCTCCGCGCCGGGCTCGGGGGCACTCCCGTCGAGCAGGTGTGTCCTGCGCAGCCCGTACCGGAGGCGGACGGTGGCCTCGGCGACGGCGGAGAACGGGCCGAGGCGGCGCAGCGTCATCCGGTCCCGGGTGACCACGACGGCGGCCAGGTCGCTCTCGTGGCGGACGAACTCCACCAGGACCGACTCCCCGAGCGCGGCCCGCAGCGCGGCCGGTCGGGGCGCGAGCGGCCGGCCGGCGCCCCCGGTGACCGCCCGCCACCGTTCGGCCCAGGCCAGGACCGCATGGCCCCGCCCGGTCCGCATGGCGAGGGCGAGCCCGAAGCGGGCCAGCGGCTCACCCGCCCTGGCGGCGTGCGCGCGTACCACCGGATCCTCGAACGTCCTCGTCTCGGTGCCCACCTCCGCCAGACCGGCCAGCACAGCGGCGAACGCTCCCCGCCGGTCTCCCGCCAGGGCACGTAGCAGCGCCGCCGCGTGCAGGGCGACCATTCCGCGGCCCGGGCGGGAGAGCAGGGCGAGCTGGTGCTCGGCGGAGGGCCGGTCGCCCAGTCCGAGGGAGACCTCGGCGACGGTGAGCCTGAGCGCCTCCGAGGTGTCTCGGTGCCCGGCGGCGCAGAGGGCGTCGGCACACGAGAGCATCGTCGCCGCCAGTTCCGCCGTGGGCGACTCCAGCGCGAGCCGGGCCCGCAGGAGGATCTCCTCGGCGACCGGCACCAGGATCGTCCGCCCCTGCGCGGTCAGCTCGCGGGCGGCCAGGTCCGCGCTCTCCCTCGCACGATGCGGGTCACCGGTGCGCAGCTCGACCCTGGCGAGCAGCAGGAGGGCCTCGGCCAGCGCCGTCCCGGCGCCCGCCGCGGCGAGCTCTGGAACCGCCGCCTCCAGCAGGACCCGTGCCTCGCCGGGCAGATGGGCGGAGATCAGGGCCTCGGCCAGGTCGCAGCGCACCGTCGCCAGCCGCTCCGGGTAGCCGACCAGGACGCTCTCCGCGCGCCGGTAGGCGCCGAACGCGGCGGGCAGGTCGCCGCGCCGTGCGGCCAGGAACGGCAGATTGCCCTCGGCGAGCGCGAGAACGTGTTCCAGGCCCGCGCTCCTCGCCAGCTCCGCGCACCGGCTCAGGTCGGCCTCCGCCGCCCCCAGCTCTCCGAGGAACACCCGGGCGAGCCCGCGGTTCAGCATCGCCCCGGCCAGGAACCTGACATCGCCGCCGAGGACCCGCACGGCCCGGTCGCAGTGGTCGACGGCCTCGCGGTAGCGGCCGAGCCGCGCCAGGGCCACGGCCCGGTGCACGTCGAGCTTGCCCACCTCCGCCGGGGTGAGCCCGGGCTCGGCGTCGGCGGCGAGGGCGAGGGCCTGCTCCGGATGACCCAGCTCGGTACGGACGTGGACCAGTGACAGCCGCGCCTGGGCCGCCCGGTGCGGCAGCCCCGCCGAGAGCGCGATCCGGACCGCCCGGCGCAGGTGCTCCTCGGCGAACGGCAGGTCGCCCAGCTCGCGCGCCGCCACCGCCGCCGCCCTGTGCGCCACCGCCTCCGTCTCGCAGTGCCCGCACCCCGCGAGGCGCTCCGCGGGCCCGCCGCCCTCCGGCCCCTCGTCCTGTGACGCGCCGATCTCCGGCTCTCCGCTCCTCGCCGCGCCGCCGGCCGGGGCATCCGCCCGGCAGGACGCGGCAAGCGAGGCGAGCACACTGCGGGCGAGAGCGAGGGCGCGGGCCGGGTCGCTGCCCGAGAGGTCGAGTGCGTGCTCGGCGTCGGTGAGCGCTTCCTGGAAGGTCACCTACGGGCGGATCCGGGTCCAGGTGGTGACCACGGGGGAGCACTCGGGCCGGTGGCACACCACGCTGAACCAGCCCGGCGGCAGGCCGGTGACGGCGAACTGGCCCGTCGGGGACAGCACACGCGACTCCGTGAGGTGCAGGGTACGGATCTCGACCAGCGTGCCCGCCTCGGGGCAGGGGGAGATCTGGCCCGCGAGGTCGACCAGGCCGTCCAGGGAGGTGACCTCCAGCTCCACCGTGAGTTCGGTCGCGGTGAACCTCAGCAGCCGTGTTTCCTCGGTGGACCGGACGCCTCGCGGCACGGGCGTGACCACGGGACGGGCGTGGACGGCGCCGGGCAGCCGCAGGCCGAAGGCCGCGTGGGCCGCGGCCGTCACCCGCGCGGGCACCGGGTCACTTCCCGACGCCAGGCGCAGCGCGGCTATCAGGGACTCGTCGTCGATCGCCGCCGGATGTCGCGTCACGATGTCGCCTCCCGGGCGATGAGCATGGTGCGGAGTCGGTTCAGGCAGCGGCCCCTGGTGGGGCCGTAGCTGCCGCTGGGCATGCCCAGACGCCCGGCCAGCTGGTGGACGCCCGCGTCGGGGGCCGTCGCCATCAGCCGGAACAGCGACCGGCACGGCTCGTGCATCTCGTCAACGGCCTGCCACAGACGGCGGCCCTCGTCGGCGCTCAGCACGGCGAGCGCCGGATCGGCGTGGGCGGCGCCCGCCGGGGCGGACCACGCGTGCTCGCCGTCGGAGAGGTCGGCGACCAGCCGCTCGCCCCGGTGCCGGCGGCTCAGGAGGGACGCCTCACGCTTGGCCGTGGTGAACAGCCAGGAGCCGATCCTGTCGGGGTCACGGATGGTGTGCAGGCTCTCCAGCAGCCGCAGCCAGGTGCCCTGCACCGCGTCGGCGGCGTCCGCCGGGCTGAGGTCGTAGGCGCGCACGGCCGACCACAGCAGGCCCGTGAAACGGGTGACCAGCGCGTCCCAGGCCGCCTGGTCGTCCACCGGCACGGCGTCGATCGCGCGCTGGTCGCTCACCGGCACCTCCGGAATCGCGGAGAACACTTTACGTGTCCGAGTGAATGCTCTGGGTGAGACTTTAGCCAGGCGTGGGCACCGCGACTCCCAAATCGGGGATCCGCCTGGTCTTCGCCGGGTCGAGGACGTGTTTGACGGCCTCCTGCGCGGACCGGTCCGCGCACGCGGCGGCGATCGCCCCGCTCACCAGGGCGGTGGCGAAGGAGGTCCCGCTCCAGCGCGCGTAGCCGTTGAACGCCCCGTGTTCGAGGAAGGTGCTGGACAGCCACTCACCGCGGGCACACGCGTCCACCCACGCTCCGTACGCCGAGAACGGGGCCCTCGCCCCGCCGTCCGGGTCCAGTGCCCCGACGGCGATCACCCCGGGTGACGCGGCGGGCCAGAAAGGGCGGTCGGAGGCGGTGTTGCCCGCGCAGGCCACCGTGACCGTACCGGTGAGTGCTTCCAGGGCGGCCTCCACGAGCGGGGAGGGGCGGTCGTCGAAGGTGTGCCCGCCGAAGGACAGGTTGAGCACCTGCGGCGGGTCGGCCCGCAGCCGCTCCAAAAGGTGCAGCAGCCCGGCCTCGTCCCCGACGCCGTGGCCGTCCAGCACCCGGATCGGCCGCAGCCGCGCCGACGGGGCCGACCGCAGGATCAGCCCGGCGATGAACGTGCCGTGCCCCGCCTGGAGGTCCAGTTCGCCGTCGCCGTCGGAGTCGGGCACCTCGTCGGCCTCGCGGCCCCGCTCCAGGAACCACGGGCTCCCCTGCCACCACGGGTGCTCGGCCAGGCCGGTGTCGGCGAGCACCACCGTCACGGCGCCCGCCGCGCGCCCGGTGGGGGCGGGGTCGGGCGCCGGGAGGGCGGCGCTGGGGAAGGGGCGGGAGGCGGGGCCCCCGAAGTAGAGCGGCTGGCCCGTCAGGATGTGGTTGGGAGAGGCGCGCACGCCCCGCGCCCGTACCGACGCCACCAGGTCGCAGACGTCCACGCCCGGAGACAGGCGCACCCGGTGGATTCCCCCGATCTCGGTGACGGCGTCGGCCCAGCGGGCGGTGGCAGCGAGGCCCGCGGCGTCGGTCAGCAGTTGACCTTTTCTGATCAGGGCGGGCGAACCGGGGATGGGTTCGACCCGTTCTATGCCGGTGTTCATCTGGTCCTCCGGGGGGCGATCACCAGGTGATGGGGTTTTCTTCATTCCCGAGGATGCCCTGGCCAAGTGCCCACGGCACAACATCTCGGTATGACCCCCCTCTGGTGCGACGTCACGACCGACGGTAGTCTCTCCTTCAGTCACTTGTGATCATCCTGGTATGAGGCCGTTGGGGAAGGCGCACCTCGTACGAAACGGGAGGTCCGGTGTCTGCTCGTGGCGTGCTTTACGTCCACTCAGCTCAGCCTGCGCTGTGCCCTCATATTGAATGGGCGGTCGCAGGTGTCCTTGGCGTGCCCGTAGACCTGACCTGGACTCCGCAGCCCGCCGCGCCCGGTCACGTGCGCGCGCAGGCCGAGTGGGAGGCCCGTGTCGGTACCGCGGCGGCCATCACCTCGTCGCTGATGGGCTGGCAGCGGATCCGCTTCGAGATCACCGAGGACGCCTCACCGGGTGCCGACGGGACCCGGCACGCCTACACCCCCTCCCTCGGCGCCTTCACGGCCGTGGTCGGGGCCAACGGCGACATCCTGATCCCGGAGGACCGGCTGCGCTCCGCCATGCTGATGGCCCGTCAGGGCCGCGTGGTGCTGGAGGAGGAGCTCGATCGCCTGCTGGGCAAGCAGTGGGACGCCGAGCTCGAGTCGTTCCGCTACGCGGGCGAGGGCGCTCCGGTCCGCTGGCTGCACGCCGCCGTCTGAGCGGGCACGCCCCCACGGGGGCACGTTCGCTCTCTCGCGGCGGACGACCGTCCCGGACACGGGTTTGGAACGTGCCCTGCGCCTCCTCCCTGCGCGGGGAAGGGCGCAGGGAGGACGGGCGAGCCCCCACCGGCGGGACCGGCGGGGGCTCGTCGAACGACCGTCAGAGGGGGATGTTGCCGTGGGCGCCCCTGGCGGGGGTCGCCTGGGCCAGGACCCTGGCGATGGCGCCCCTGGTCTCCTCGGGCTTGATCACCTCGTCGATCACGCCGAGCTCGATGGCCCGGTCCAGGCCGCCCGCGAGGATCTCGTGCTCCTCGGCGAGCCTGGCCTCCAGGGCGGCGCGCTCCTCCTCGGGGGCGGCGGCGAGCTCGCGGCGTTTGAGGACGCGGACCGCGGCGATCGCGCCCATGACCGCGATCTGGGTCGTCGGCCAGCCGAACACCTTGGTCGCGCCCAGCGAGCGGGAGTTCATCGCGATGTAGGCGCCGCCGTAGGCCTTCCTGGTCACCAGGGTGATCCGCGGCACGGATGCCTCGGCGAAGGCGTGCAGGAGCTTGGCGCCACGGCGGACCACGCCGTCGTGCTCCTGCCCGACGCCGGGCAGATAGCCCGGAACGTCCACCAGGACGATCAGCGGCACCCCGAAGGCATCACACATCCGGACGAACCGGGCCGCCTTCTCCGCGGAGGCGGAGTCGAGGCAGCCGCCCAGGCGCATCGGGTTGTTGGCCACCACGCCCACGGTCCGGCCCCCGAGGCGGCCCAGGGTGGTGACGATGTTGGGTGCCCACTTGGCGTGCAGCTCCACGCCGGGCTCATCCAGCAGGCCCGTGACGAGCGGCTTCACGTCGTAGGCGCGGCGCACGTTGTCGGGCAGCAGGCCGGAGAAGTCGATCTCCTCGACCCCGGTGCGCACCCGGCCCTGGTGGCCGAGCAGCACCGCCAGGCGGCGGGCCCGCAGGTAGGCGTCGGTCTCGGTCTTGGTGACCACGTGGACGACACCGCTGCGCTTGCTGTGCGGCTCGGGGCCGCCCAGGGCGGCCATGTCGATCTGCTCGCCGGTGACGCTGCGGACCACGTCGGGACCGGTGACGAAGATGCGGCCCTCGTCGGCCAGGATCACGATGTCGGTCAGCGCCGGGCCGTACGCGGCGCCGCCCGCCGCGGGACCGACGACCACGGACAGCTGCGGGACCACGCCGGAGGCGCGGGTCATCGCGGCGAAGACGCGGCCGACCGCGTGCAGCGACTCCACGCCCTCGGCGAGGCGGGCACCGCCGGAATGCCAGACGCCGATGACGGGAACCCGCTCGCGGACCGCGACGTCGTAGGCGTGCACGATGTGCTCGCACCCCTCGCTGCCCATCGCACCGCCCTGGACGCGGGCGTCACTGACGAACACGACGACCGGAACACCCTCCACGCGGCCCGTCGCGGCGAGCACGCCGCTGCGGTCGACCGGTGAGATCAGCCGGATCGAGCCCTCGTCGAGCAGAGCGGAGAGACGCACCTGAGGGTCACGGGGATCGAGAGGCTCCGGTGTCGTGTCCTCGCGGCTCTCACCGTCCTTGCTGTCCTTGCTGTCCTCGCTCACCAGTCCCTTGTCGAGCACGGTCATCGCGAGCCCCTGTCAGACGCTGGTGAAGGCCACGGCGACGTCGTGCCCGCCGAACCCGAAGGAGTTGTTGATCGCGGCGATCTGACCGTCCGGCAGGGCGCGCGGCTCTCCGCGCACGATGTCGACCTCGATGCCGTCGTCGAGGTCGTCCACGTTGATGGTCCCGGGCGCGCGCCGCTCGTGCAGCGCGAGGACGGTGAAAACGGACTCGATACCGCCGGCGCCGCCGAGCAGGTGACCGGTCATCGACTTGGTGCCGCTGACCAGCGGGTGACCGCCGATGACCTCCTTGATGGCCATCGTCTCCACCACGTCACCCGCGGGGGTGGAGGTGGCGTGCGCGTTCACGTGCTTGATGTCGGCGCCGGTGAGACCGGCGTCCTCCAGGACGCGGCGCATGGCCAGCATGACCCCGGCGCCGGTCGGCTCCGGCTGCGCGATGTGGTGGGCGTCGGCCGAGTAGCCGACCCCGGCGGCCACGGCGTAGATCGTGGCGCCGCGGGCGAGGGCGTGCTCCTCGGACTCCAGGACGAGAATGCCGGCGCCCTCGCCGAGGACGAAGCCGTCACGGCCCTTGTCCCACGGCCTGGAGGCGCGCTGCGGCTCGTCGTTGCGGGTGGACATGGCGCGCATGGCCGCGAAGGACCCGATGTTCAGCGGGTGGATGGCCGCCTCGGTGCCGCCGGCCACGACCACGTCGGCCCGGCCGGAGCGGATCATCTCGATGGCGTACCCGATCGACTCGGCGCCGGTGGCGCAGGCGCTCACCGTGGCGTGGACGCCGGCGCGCGCGCCGACCTCGATGCCGATCCAGCCCGCCGAGCCGTTCGGCATCAGCATGGGAACGGTGAACGGTGAGAGCCGCTTCCAGCCCTTCTCCTTGAAGGTGTCGTAGGCGGCGAGGATCGTGGTGATGCCCCCGATGCCGCTGCCCACGACGACGCCGAGCCGCTCGGGGTCGACCTTGTCGATCGCGGCGTGCGCCCACGCCTCGCGGGCCGCGACGAGTGCGAACTGCTCGGCACGGTCCAGCCGCCTCGACTCCGGCCGGGGCAGAACCTCGGTCGGGTCGACGGCGGAAAAGGCGGCGAACTTCACCGGGACGGAGTCCACCCAGTCGGCGGTGATATCACTGACCCCCGACTGACCGGCGAGGAGCGCCGACCAGGTCGAGGCGACGTCTCCACCGAGGGGCGTGGTCGCGCCGAGCCCGGTGACGACGACACGTACCTGGTCTGTACTCACTGCTGCGCTCCTTGTGAATCGCTGGTCAATCTGGGCTGGGGGATAAGCGGGAACGTCTCAGTTCTGGATGAAGTTGATGACGTCCTTGACGGTCTTGAGGTGCTTGAGCTGGTCGTCCGGGATCTCGACGCCGAACTCGTCCTGAGCGGCGACGGCGATCTCGACCATGGACAGCGAGTCGATGTCGAGGTCGTCGACGAAGCTCTTCTCCGGGGTGACCTCGGTGGCCGGGATCCCGGTGATCTCGTTGATGATCTTGCCGATGCCGGCGAGGATCTCCTGCTCGGTCAGAGCCATGTCGCGTGTTCTCCTTGGAATCGTGGTTCTTCTGGTTTCCCGTGCGGCGGGGCCGCGCGGAAGCTCTAGGGGATCTCGATGATCTGGCCCGCGTAGGTCAGGCCCGCGCCGAAGCCGAGCAGCAGGGCGAGCCCGCCCGCCTGGACCTCGCCGCGCTCGATCATCCGGGACAGGGCGAGCGGGATCGAGGCGGCGGAGGTGTTGCCCGCCAGGACGATGTCCTTGGCGACGACGGCGTTGTCCGCGCCGAGCTTGCGGGCGATCGCCTCGATGATGCGGAGGTTGGCCTGATGGGGTACGAAGGCCGCGAGGTCGGCCGGGTCCACCCCGGAACGCTCGCAGATCTCCTTGGCGACGGGGTGAAGCGCGGTGGTCGCCCAGCGGAACACGGTCTGGCCCTCCTGGTGCAGGAAGGAGTCGCGGTCCTTGATGATGATCGCGTCGAACTTGTCGCCGGCGCTGCCCCACACCACGGGGCCGATGCCCGGGGTGTCGGAGGGGCCGACGACCGCGGCGCCCGCGCCGTCGGCGAAGATCACCGCGGTGGCCCGGTCGGTCCAGTCGATCCACTGGGAGAGCTTCTCGGTGCCGACGACGAGCACGTGGGTCGCCGAGCCCGCGCGGATCGCGTCGTTGGCGACCGCGAGCGCGTAACAGAAGCCCGAGCAGGCGGTGTTGACGTCGAAGGCGCCGGGGGCGTCGATGCCCAGCCGGGTGGCCACCCGGCCGGCGGCGTTGGGGATCTGCGTCTCCAGCGTGCAGGTGGCGACGATCACCAGGTCGATGTCGGAGGCCGCCAGGCCGCTCGCGGCGAGGGCCTTGCCGCCCGCCTGCACGGCCAGGTCGATCTCGGACTCGTTGTCCGGGGCGATCCGGCGCTCCTTGATGCCGACACGGCTCTGGATCCAGGCGTCGTTGGTCTCCATGGTCGCCGACAGGTCGTCGTTGGTCACCACGTTGGAAGGCTGGTAGTGGCCGAAGGCGAGGATCTTCGCGCCGGGCGCGCCCTGTGAGGTCTTCATTCCTCGGTCACCGCTCCTTGTTCGACTCAAGGGCGGCTCGCGCGGCCTCCAGGTCGTCGGGGGTCTTCAGGGCGACGGTCGTCACCCCGTGCAGAGCACGCTTGGCCAGGCCGGTGAGCGTGCCGCCGGGGACGAGCTCGATCATCGTGGTGACGCCGAGCTCGGCCATCGTGGCCATGCAGGCGTCCCAGCGCACCGGGTTGGCGACCTGGGTGACCAGGCGCTCCATGAACTCGGCGCCGCTGGTGACCGCCGACCCGTCGCTGTTGGACAGCAGCGTGACGGCGGGATCGGCCGGTGTGACGTCCGCGGCGGCCTCGCGCAGACGGCCGACCGCGGAGGCCATGTGGACGGTGTGGAACGCGCCGGCGACCGAGAGTTCCCTCACTCTCGCCCGCGCGGGCGGCTCGGCCTTGAAGGCCGCCAGCTGCTCCAGCGTGCCGCCGACCACGATCTGCCCGGCGCCGTTGATGTTGGCGGGGGTGAGTCCCTTGTCGGCGATGGCGGCGAGGACCTCCTCCTCGACGCCGCCGAGGACGGCGGACATGCCGGTCTCGGTGATCGTCGCGGCCTTCGCCATGGCCTGGCCGCGCTCGCGGACGAGGCCGACGGCCTGCTCGGGGGTGATCACCCCGGCCAGCGCGGCGGCGGTGAACTCGCCCACGCTGTGCCCGGCGACGATGTCGGGGGAGGCCCCCAGCACCTCGGCGACGGCGAGCCCGGCGGCTACGAGGAGTGGTTGCGCGACGGCCGTGTCACGGATCTCGTCCGCGTCCGCGGTGGTCCCGTAGGCGATCAAATCGAGGCCGGCCAGCTCCGACCAAGCGGTCAGCCGATCGGCCACGCCCGGTAGTTCGAGCCATGGACCGAGAAAGCCTGGAGTCTGGGCACCCTGGCCCGGAGCGACGATGACGAGCACAAAATCCAGCCTGCCCTGTAGAGGTTCAATACATGGATGGAGATCCAGACGAACTTTGTCCCCACTTCTTTGTAGGGAACCTACAGCGGGAGTTTCGCGGAGATTAAGTAAAGGATTCTAGGTTACCGGCGTCTCCGACAGGCGCCCGAGAATCAGCCCCACCTGGAGGGTGAAGGCGGATCGCCCCTCGGTCGGCTGATAGCCGGTCAGTTCCGTGATCTTACGCAGACGGTAGCGCACCGTGTTCGGATGGACGAAAAGCAGGCGGGCCGTCGCTTCCAGGGACGTGCCCTGTTCCAGGTAGGTCGCGAGGGTGTCGAGGAGCGGTGTGCCGATCAACGGCAGATAGACGTTCTCGATCAGCTGTGCCCTGGCGTCGCCGTCGCCGTCGATGGCCCGTTCGGCCAGCAGGTCCTCGGCGTGAACCGGCCTGGGCGCGTCCGGCCATCCCGCGGCGGCTCGCAGCCCGGCCATCGCCGCCCGCGCCGAACTCGCGGCCGAGTGCAGGTCGGCGACCTCGGGCCCGATCACGATCGGACCGGCGCCGAAACGCGGCACCACGTGCCTGGCCGCCGCGGCGACGCTGTCCGCCCCGCCCACGATCACGATCAACCGGTCGCCCTGCACCCCGGCCAGCATGTCCAGGCCCGACCGGCGGCCCCGGTCGCGCAGCGCGTCGATGACCGCCTGCGGGTCGTCGTCGGGGGTCTGCCCGGCCAGCACCACGACGGGGGCGGAGGTCCAGCCGAGCGCGGCGGCCCACGAGTGCAGGCCGTCGTCGACCTCGCCCCTGACCAGGGCGTCCACGATCAGCGCCTCCAGCCGTGCGTCCCAGGCCCCGCGAGCCTCGGCCTCGCGCGCGTACACCTGCGCGGCGGCGAAGGCGACGTCGCGGGTGTAGCGGAGCATCGCCTGCTGGAGCTGGTGCTCCCCGCCGGGCGCCGCCAGCTCCCCGGTCTGCGCCTCGACCACCTCGACCACGACCCGCACGATGTCGACGGTCTGCTGCAGCGAGATGGACCGCTTCAGCTCCCTGGGCGCGGTGCCGAAGAACTCGATGCTGGGCGTCGGGCGGCCCTCCCCGGCGTGCTGGAACCACTCCACGAACGCGGCGATCCCGGCCTGGGCGACCAGCCCGACCCAGGACCTGTCCTCCGCCGACAGGGCGCGAAACCACATCAGCCGGTCGTCCATGCGGGACATGGCGGCCGTGCCCAGCGTGCCCATGGCCCGCTCCAGCCGACGCGTGGTGTCCTCCCGGATCCGGTCGGAGTCGGGATCCCTCTCGTCCTGTCCGGTCACGACGTCGCTGTGCCTGAACGTTCGCTCGTTCCGCTCCCTCACGCCACTAAGAGTGCCAGGTCGCGGGAGATGCGCCAGCCGCGGCTCCGGACAGCGTACGCTCCCCGATCTTGTACGTCCCGCACGACCAGGGCGCGAGCGTACGCCGCGATCCCGTTCCGCGCGCCCGTGGCCCCCCTCTCGGAGCCGGGCGTCGTCATCGTCTGCCGTTCCGCGGGCCCGTGTCCCGTACGCCCACCGGGATGTGAACGTACGGAGGGTGGGGTGTGTCGGGCGGGGGCTCAGACGACCGCGACGGCGGTGATCAGGCCGATGGCGAGGTGGGTGACCGCGAGCAGCCGGGCGCCCGGCTGAAGCTCCGCCTCGGTGACCAGTTCGCGCACCGAGATGCCCGCCACCTTGTCGAACGCGACCATCGCCACGGTCTGTACGGCGATGCCGACCAGGCCGAAGACCAGCGTCGCGAGCAGGCCCTCCTGCAGGGCGCCGCCCGAGGACCAGATGGAGGCCGCCACGATCAGCCCGACGGCCGCCAGCCCCGAGCCGGCGAGCAGGGTGGCGTTGGGGTTGCGCCCCTCCTTGATGAGCTTGCCGAGCCTGCCGGGGGTGACCATGTCGATCACGTAGAAACCGACGATGAGCAGGATCACGCCGAGCGCGGCGTACGAGACGATCGCGAGCGCGCCGCGCCCGAGGACCTCGGCGAGCGAGAGCGCCTCGGCACCGGGCACGACGGGGGCGATTGGCACGGGGGTGGGACTCATGTGTGGTTTCTCTTTCCGGGACTCAGAGTTCGATGCGGTGCGGGACGAATGACGACGTGTCGTCGGTGATGAACCCCGAGGTCTCGCGGATGCCGGCACCCGCCGCCTCGTCGTGGACGACCCAGGCGCCGAGGACGGGACGCCAGCCCTCGAAGACGGGCAGCGCCTGGAACTCCTGGTAGACGTAGCCCTCGGCGCCGTAGCCGCCGAGGGTCTCGACGTGCTCGCCGGGGGTGACGATCCGCATGTTGGCGCCCTCGCGGCCGAGCAGCGGCTTGACGATGTAGGAGGACATGTCGCGGGGGCCGTCGAGGTAGGCGGGCAGCAGGTTCGGGTGTCCCGGGTACAGCTCCCAGAGCACCGCGAGCAGCGCCTTGTTGGACAGCAGCATCTTCCACAGCGGTTCGATCCAGGTCGTCGAGACCTGCTGGCGCACAGCCCGCGTCCCGAACGGGTCGGCGACCGCCCACTCCCACGGGTACAGCTTGCAGAGCGAGCGGATCACCCTGCGCTCCATGTCGACGAAGCGGAGGTTGAGGTCGTCCCAGCCGATGTCCTCCATCGCGACCGCGACGGTCTTGAGCCCGGCCTGGTCGGCGGTCTCCTGCAGATAGGCGAGGGTCATCACCTCCTCGCCCGAGGTGTCCATGTTGGTCCAGGCGAAGTGCGTGGGCCCGGTGGGCAGGCCGGTCGAGATCTGCTGCCACCTGGCGATCAGCCGCTCGTGGATGGAGTTCCACTGGTCGTCGTCCGGGTAGCGGTCGCGCAGCCAGAACCACTGCACCACCGAACTCTCCAGGAGGCTGGTGGGGGTGTCGGCGTTGTACTCCAGCAGCTTGGCGGGACCGGTCCCGTCGTAGCGCAGGTCGAAGCGGCCGAACAGGTGCGGGTCGTTACGCTCCCAGGAGGCGGCGATCTCGGGGGCCACCCACGGTGGGATCGCGAACTCGGCGTAGCGGCCCTTGGCGATGACGTGCTCCACGGCGTTCAGGCACATCCGGTGCAGTTCCTCGACCTGGTTCTCCAGGTCGAGGACCTCGTCCATGGAGAAGACGTACTGGACGGTCTCGTCCCAGTACGGACGGTCAAGGCCCTCGGGATGGGCCGAGCGGTGGTAGGCCAGGCCGTGGCCCTCGATGACGCTCTCCCAGTCGTCGCGAGGGAGGGAGGTCTCGCGTCTCATCTCCTGCTCACCTGTCGCTCACCTGTGGTTCGTCGGCCTGCTCATCGGCGCCGGATCAGCTCCCGCCACCCGATCCGCTTCGGCCGCCGAAGCCACCCCGTTGGATCACCGTGCCCTTGCGGCTGGTGATCTGGACGTCCGAGGGACGCACGGTGGTGCCCTGCCGGATGTGGGAACCGGACCTGACGCCTCCGTAGTACCAGCCGTAGGCGCCCCGCGATCCGTGGTAGCGCCTGTCGTCGTCGCAGAGGTCCTCGTCCACGATCGCGTAGCTGCCGTCCGGCTGGCGGTTGTTGAGGTCGACGCACTCGGCGCCCACCTCCTCGTAGTCCGACGTGGAGCAGGAGGAGACGAGAAGCATCGAGACGACACCGATTCCGGTGATGGCGATCGCTCTGGAGGCCTTGAAGCCCGAGGGCTTGGAAGGCGTCTTGCCATGGGGACCTGGCGGTGTGGCCCGTGGGTGTTGTGGTCGCGCGGCCATCGAGCTCCAATGAGATGCGTCGCCACAGGGTATCGATGCGCTTTTGTCTGTTCAACCGATCTCTGGATCTTTCGGGGGAATCGCCGACGCCCGCGCGGAGCGGCGAGGTGAGCCGCGCCGACCCCGGGAAGACAGCCGATCATCACCCGCCCGGGTGTGTAGTGTTCTGGCAAAGCGCGGTGGACGAGGGGTGCGCGGTGCCGGAGATCAGACCGTTGCGGCCGGGGGATCCGCCGCGACTGGGCAGGTACGAGCTCAAGGGCAGACTGGGGGAGGGCGGGCAGGGGGTCGTCTATCTCGGCGAGTCCGAGGACGGTGAGCGGGTGGCCGTCAAGCTGTTGCACGTGCGCTTCACCGAGGAGGCCCACGCGCGCTCCCGTTTCGCCCGCGAGCTGGCGGCGGCCCGCCGGGTGGCCGCCTTCTGCACCGCCCGGGTGCTCGCCGCCGACCTCGACGGTGAGACGCCCTACATCGCGAGCGAGCTGATCGAGGGGCCCTCGCTGCGCCAGGTGGTCGAACGCGAGGGACCGCTGACCGGGGAGGCTCTCGAACGTCTCGCGATCGGCACCGCCACCGCGCTGACCGCGATCCACCACGCGGGCATCGCGCACCGCGACTTCAAGCCCGACAACGTCATGCTCGCCACCGACGGTCCCAGGGTCGTCGACTTCGGCATCGCGAAGATCATCGACGAGAGCGGGACGATCACCACCCGCGCGGTCGGCACCCCCGCCTACATGGCCCCCGAGCAGATCGCCGGTGAGCGGGTGGGTTTTCCCGCCGACGTGTTCGCCTGGGGCTCGACCATCGTCTTCACCGCCACCGGAAAGGCTCCCTTCGGGAGCGACACGATCGTGGCGACGCTCAACCGGGTGATCAACCACGAGGCCGACCTGAACGGCCTGCCCGACGGGCTGCGCGACGTCGTCGCGGCCTGCCTGAACAAGGATCAAAGGCTCAGACCCACCTCGGACGTGTTGCTGAAGCGTCTGCTCGGCCACCCGGTGGACGAGGCGGAGACCCCGGAGGCCTCGGAGGAGGAGCTGGCCGAGGGCGCGCAGGTCGCCACCGGGGACCTGACCCGGCCCGAAGAGCCCGCCGCGCCCACGCGGCGCCGCCCGGCGGTCCTCGGCGCGATCGCCGTCGGGGTCGCCGTACTCGGCGTGGTGGGCGCCCTGCTGGGCCTCCCGTTCGGGAGCACGCCGCGCGGGCAGGCCGAGCCCTCCCGCCCACCGGTGACGGTGCCCAGCCCTGCGACGACCAGCCCTGCGGCGGCGACCCCGCAGGTCTCCACCGGCTCGCCCCTGCTCGACCGGATCAGAGAGACCGAGAGGCTCCGCGTGGGGTTCAGAGAGGGCCTGCCGGGGATCTCGCTGGGCAAACCGCCCCGGGGATTCGAGGCCGACGTGGCCGCCCACATCGCGAAAGAGCTGAAAGTGCCCGACGACGGGCTCAAGTTCGTGTCGGTGGTGGGGTACGACGGTCGTGAGGAGGCGGTGGAGAAGGGCAGGGTCGACCTCGTGATCGCCAACTTCTCGATCGACACCGCCGACCGCCGCCGCGTCGCCTTCGCGGGGCCGTACTATCTCGCCCACCGCGACGCGCTGGTGCGTACCGGCGCGAGGATCGACGGTCTCAAGGACCTGCGCGGCAGGAGGATCTGCCTGTCACCTGGCCAGACCACGGGCACGATGATCCGCGACAGGGGCGTCGACTTCGTCGCGGTGCGGGCGGACGACCCCGCGCAGTGCGCGTCCCAGTTGGCCGACGGCCGCGCCGACGCCATGGTCGGGGACGACCTGCTGATCGCCGGCTTCGGTGCCCGCCTGCGCGACGTCAAGGTCGAGATCGCCGGGATCAGGCTCACCTCGGAGAGGTACGGCGTCGCGCTCAGGCGTGGGGACCCGGTGGCCTGCCGGAAGATCAACGAAGTGATCGCGTCGATGTACGAGGACGGAACGATGAGGCGCCTGCTCGAAAAGCACCTGGGCAGGGTGGGTTTCCGCTTCGAGACCAAACGGCCCCGCCCGGAGCCCTGTTGAGCCCTGTTGAGTCTTCCGCCTTCGATCGGGCTCTTCTCCCCGAGCCCCGCCGAGCCCGTTCGCCTCCGACCGCGCTCCTCGCCGCCGCCCTGTCTCCCGCGAGGGCGAGCGACGTCTCCGCGAGGGCGAGCGATGTCTCCCGCGAGGGCGGGCGACGCGCGGGAAGGCGTGACCGCGCGGCCCGCCCGCGGGCCCGCCGCGTCACGAACCGTCGCAGACGGTCCCCCTGGCAGGAACCTTCCCGTCGATGAGGTAGGCGTCGGTCAGCTTCTTGACGCAGGTGTCACCGGACAGGTAGGCGCCGTGCCCCTCGCCCCTGTAGGTCACCAGCACCCCCGTCCGAAGCTCCCCCGTCAGCTTCGGAGCCCACTCGTACGGCGTGGCGGGGTCGCCGGTGCCGCCGATCACCAGGATCGGCGCCGAGCCCGTGGCGTTGATCCGCCTCGCCTCGTCGTTGCCGGGAACCGGCCACATCGAGCAGATCAGGCCCATCCCCGCGCCGCCGAACAGCGGGGAGACCTTCATCGTCTCGTCCTCCAGCGCGTTCAGCTGCTCGGGGGTGGGGCGTTCTGCGGTGTCCACGCAGCTGATCGCGGGGAAGCTGCTCATGAGCGTCGTGTAGCTCCCGTCGGGCTGACGGCCGTTGTAGCTGTCGGCCAGGGCCAGCAGGATCCGCCCGTCACCCTTCATCGCCTGGCCCAGCGCCTGGTCCAGCAGCGGCCAGGTCAGCTTCGAGTACAGCGCGGCGGCGATGCCGACGCCCGCCAGCCCCTGGGTCAGGAGACGCTTGCCGACCTTGAGCGGTTTGTCGTTCAGCTCGTCCATGAGCTTCGTCACGTTCTTGTTCGCTATGGTCGCGTCGCTGCCGATCTCACACTCGCGGGGCTGCTTCACGCAGTCCTTCAGGAAGGCGTCATAGGCGTGCTGGAACCCCTTCGTCTGGACCATCGTGCGCGTCGCCATGGAGACGCTCGGATCCAGCGGGGCGTCCAGTACGAACCGTCCCACGTTCTGCGGGAATTTCGTCGCGTAGACCGCGCCGAGCTGCGTCCCGTACGAGATGCCGAAGTAGTCCAGTTTCTTCTCGCCCAGGGCCGCGCGGAGGCGGTCCATGTCCGCGGCGGCGTTCACCGTGCCGATGTAGGGCAGCAGCCTGCCCGAGGTCTGCTGACAGGCCGTCACGAACTCCTTGGTGATCTCCCGGCTCCTGGCGCGCTCGTCCTCGTTGGCGGGCAGGGTGTCCATCGAGGTGAACCTGTCCATCACCGCGCTGTCGCCGCACCGGACACCCGAGCTTTGGCCGACCCCGCGCGGGTCGAAGCTGACCAGGTCGAAGCGGCTGTTCAGGGTGGTGAACGCCTTGGCGGCCTGGGCCATTGTCTCGACGCCCGAGGCGCCGGGGCCGCCGAAGTTGAAGACCAGCGAGCCGATCCGCCTGCCGGGGTCGGTGGCCTTGACGCGGATGACGGCCATCTCGATGGAGTCGCCGTCCGGGTTGGCGTAGTCGAGCGGGACCCTGAGTTTCCCGCACTGCTGCGCGGAGTTGGGCTGGGGGGTCTCACCGCCGGGCCGCCTGAGCCCGGTGCACGGACCCCAGGTGATCGCCTCCGCGGGGGCGGAGGTGGCGGTCGGGTCGGTCGTGCCCGAGACGACCTCGCCTCCGACCAGTCCGCCCGGGAGGGAACCGTCCCCGCCGGGTCCGCCACCGCAGGCGGAGAGCACGGTTGACAGGGCCGTGACCGTCGCGGCCGCCCTAAGGATTGTTGCCATGAAACGCTCTCCCCTGGAATCGTTCGCCGGGGGGAGCGTTCAACACTAACCGGGCGGGCCCTCCATGGAAAAGGAGAACCCGCCCGGGGACGATCAAACTCCCATGGACTGGGTGTCGTTGCTCTCGGCGCCCGCGGCCTCGGTCACGCCGTTCTTCAGGTGATACATGGAGATGGCGTCGCCCAGCACCTCCTGGTCGAGCTCACCCCTGTTGACCAGCTGGGTGAGCACGGCCAGGGTGATCGAGGCCGCGTCCACGTGGAAGTGGCGGCGCAGCGCCGACCGGGTGTCCGACAGGCCGAAGCCGTCGGTGCCGAGCGAGCTCCAGTCGCCGGGAACCCACTGGGCGATCTGGTCCTGGACCGCACGCATGTAGTCGCTCACGCCCACGAACGGCCCCTGCGCCGACGACAGCGCCTGCGTGACGTACGGCACGCGCTTGTCGGAGTCGGGGTTGAGCAGGTTGTGCTCCTCGGCGGCGAGCGCGTCGCGGCGCAGCTCCGCCCAGGAGGTGGCCGACCAGACCTCGGCCGCCACGCCCCAGTCCTCGGCCAGCATCCGCTGGGCCTCCATCGCCCACGGCCCGGCCACGCCGGACGCGAGGATGTTGGCCTTCGGCCCGGACACGGCCGGAGCCGGGGCGAACCTGTACAGACCCTTGAGCAGGCCCGCCACGTCCAGGTCCGAGGGCTCGGCGGGCTGGGGGTAGGGCTCGTTGTAGACGGTGAGGTAGTAGAAGACGTTCTCCGGCTCCTCGCCGTACATCCTCCGCAGGCCGTCCTTGACGATGTGGGCCACCTCGAACCCCCACGAGGGGTCGTACGAGACCGCGGCCGGGTTCGTCGAGGCGATCAGCGGGGTGTGGCCGTCCTCGTGCTGCAGGCCCTCGCCGTTCAGCGTGGTGCGGCCGGCGGTGGCGCCGAGCAGGAAGCCCCGGCCCATCTGGTCGGCGAGCTGCCACATCTGGTCGGCGGTGCGCTGCCAGCCGAACATCGAGTAGAAGATGTAGATCGGGATCATGTGCTCGCCGTGCGTGGCGTACGACGAGCCGACCGCGATCGTGGAGGCCATCGAGCCCGACTCGCTGATGCCCTCGTGCAGGATCTGACCCTCGGTCGACTCCTTGTACGACAGCAGCAGCTCGCGGTCGACCGCCTCGTACGTCTGGCCGTGCGGTGAGTAGATCTTCGCCGTCGGGAAGATCGCGTCAAGACCGAAGGTGCGCGCCTCGTCCGGGATGATCGGCACGAACCTGTTGCCGATCTCCTTGTCGCGCATCAGGTCCTTGAGCAGGCGGACGAACGCCATGGTGGTGGCGACGTTCTGCTTGCCGGAGCCCTTCTTCAGCTGCGCGTACGCGGCGTCGCCGGGAAGCGTGACCGGCTTGGCGCGCATCACGCGCTTGGGCAGGAAACCGCCCAGGGCCGCGCGGCGCTCCTTCATGTACTGGATCTCCGGGTCGTTCTCGCCCGGGTGGAAGTAGGGCGGGAGGTCGCCCTCGAGAGCGGAGTCGGGGATCGGCAGGTAGAGCCGGTCGCGGAACTCCTTCAGGTCGCTCTTGGACATCTTCTTCATCTGGTGCGTCGCGTTGCGCGCCTCGAAGTCCTTGCCGAGAGTCCAGCCCTTGATGGTCTGGGCGAGGATGACCGTCGGCTGGCCGACGTGCTCACGAGCCGCCTTGTAGGCCGCGTACACCTTGCGGTAGTCGTGGCCGCCGCGCGACAGCTTGCGGATGTCCTCGTCCGACAGGTGCTCGACCATCTTGCGCAGGCGCGGGTCGCCGCCGAAGAAGTTTTCCCTGATGTATCCGCCGGTCTCGACGGAGTATGTCTGGAACTGGCCGTCGGGGACGGTGTTCATCTTGTTGACCAGCACACCGTCGACGTCCGCCGCGAGCAGTGGGTCCCAGTCGCGACCCCAGACGACCTTGATGACGTTCCAGCCGGCGCCCCTGAAGTAGGACTCCAGCTCCTGGATGATCTTGCCGTTGCCGCGTACCGGGCCGTCGAGGCGCTGCAGGTTGCAGTTGATGACGAAGGTGAGGTTGTCGAGCTCCTCACGGGCCGCCACGCCGATCGCGCCGAGCGACTCGGGCTCGTCCATCTCGCCGTCGCCGAGGTAACACCAGACGTGACTCCGGCTGGTGTCCTTGATCTTCCGGTTCAGCAGGTAGCGGTTGAACCGGGCCTGGTAGATCGCCCCGATCGGGCCGAGACCCATGGAGACCGTGGGGAACTCCCAGAAGTCGGGCATCAGGCGGGGGTGAGGATAGGAGGGCAGACCCCTGAACCCGTGCGAGAGCTCCTGGCGGAAGGCGTCGAGCTGTGCCTCGTTGAGGCGGCCCTCCAGGAAGGCGCGGGCGTAGATGCCCGGCGCGGCGTGGCCCTGGAAGAAGACCTGGTCTCCGGACTCGCCGTGGTCCTTGCCGCGGAAGAAGTGGTTGAAGCCCACCTCGTAGAGCGACGCGGCGGAGGCGTAGGTGGCGATGTGCCCGCCGACGTTGGTGCGGGCGTTGGCCCGGGTCACCATCACGGCCGCGTTCCAGCGCGTGTAGGCGCGGATCCGGCGCTCGACGTACTCGTCGCCGGGGAACCAGGGCTCGCGCTCCGGCGGGATGGTGTTGATGTAGTCGGTGCTGCGCAGGCCGGGCACCCCGACCTGGTGTTCACGGGCGCGCTCCAAGAGCCGGAGCATCAGATAGCGGGCCCGAGTGCGACCTTCCGTCTTGATGACGTTGTCGAGCGACTCGAGCCACTCCTGGGTCTCGCTGGGGTCGACATCAGGAAGCTGGCTGGGTAGGCCGTCGCTGATGATCGAGAAACGCTGGCGTCCGGAAGCCACTGGGTCTCGCCTTCCGAGGATGGACTTTTGTCTGGAGTAGGTCGTCTTCCATCCTGGTCGCTTACCCCGGAAAGTGCATCTCTACTTCCCGGTAACCAGGAGATCCCTGCTGGCAGTGATACGAAAGTGGCCTAGACCACCGATGGTAGGACGAATTGCCACCAAAGGTTACATCGGGGTTGCCCCTTTTTTACAGGTTCCCTCCCTGGGAATCTGGGACCCGCTGTCTGGCCTGCCTTCGTGCCCCTCGCCGGAGCCTTCCGAGCCCCTCCGCGGGAGCCCTTCGACGGTCCTCGGGGGATCGTCGACGATCCCCCGAGGGTCTTGGAGGGACCCCGGAAGGGGAGGGGCCCTCCTCGCCGCCGCGCGATGTGCCCGGGCGTCGTGATCGGGACCCTCACCGTATACAACGCATGATCCCCCCTGAAGGTGCCCTAACGGACGCCTCGCGTATCGTCTTTCGCTCTTTTTCCCACCATCTTTCGCATCGCCTCCTCCGTGGAGCCCTGTCATGCGCCTCTCCCGCGGGGAGACGGGCCGCGGCCCGTGAGGCTCCGTGCCGAAGTGGTAACGATTCGCGCGCCAACCGTGAGCGGTGCCGCGGCCGCCGTCGCTGTCCGGAAACGCCGCATCCGGCGGGCGTATCCCGAGCCTCCGCTCTCGTCCCGGCCCCTGCCCTGCCCGGCTCCTCCCGGTAGGGAACGGTCCATACGGGGACATTCCAGAAACCGGAGACACCGCCCCCGTCCCCGTACCGACGAAGATCGGGCGGCGGCGAGGGCCGCACCTGGTCTTCCGGAGCGGGTGCGGTCGTCATCGCAGCTCACGATGGATCGTAGGATCGGTATGTGAGATCTCAGACGATCGAGGTGATAACGGGTTCCCGAGAGCGGGTGCACGACATCACCTCCGAGTGCGAGAGCTTCGTCCGGTCATGTGGGGGCGACGGCCTGTTACACGTCTTCGTGCCCCACGCGACCGCGGGGGTCGCGCTGCTGGAGCTGGGCTCGGGCAGCGACGACGATCTGCTCGCGGCTCTGGAGAATCTGCTTCCGGCCGACGACAGATGGAGGCATGCGCACGGATCACGGGGGCATGGACGGTCGCATGTCATGCCTGCCCTCATTCCGCCGTACGCCACCGTCCCGGTTCTCGCCGGACGGCTCGCGCTGGGAACCTGGCAGTCCATCGCCATCGTGGATCTCAACGTCGACAATCTGGAACGCCAGGTCCGTTTGTCATTTTTGTCGGACTAATTCATACGTAGCCCAGTCGTTGCCGTGGCGACCGTTGACGACTGAGGGTCACAGCGTGTGGACTGTGCCGAAGCACTCTGAGCACCGTGTGATTGCGGGGCCATTCAAGCAGGAGGGACAAACGTGAGCGCGACCGCGGGTCAGGCGCAGGGCGAACGCGGCCTGGCCGAACGACTCGGCCTCAAGCCGGGTCAGGTGGTGCAGGAGGTCGGATGGGATGAGGACACCGACGACGATCTGCGCGACTCCATCGAGGAGCTGACCGGTAACGAGCTGGTCGATGAAGACTTCGAGGACGTCGTCGACGTCGTGCTGCTGTGGTGGCGTGACGGCGACGGTGATCTGTTCGACGCCCTGAGCAGCGTGGTGACCAACCTCACCGACGGTGGCCAGATCTGGCTGCTCACTCCCAAAGCCGGCCGGGACGGGCACGTGGAGCCGAGCGACATCGGGGAAGACGCCACCACTGCGGGTCTCTCGCAGACCAGCAGCATCAGTGCCGCCCCCGACTGGTCGGGGACGCGTCTGGCGACGCCCAAGGCGCGCCGCTAAGGGTCCGCCCTGCCGTACGGCTCGCGCGGGCCGTACGGCAGGATGATGACGCCTGCCGTCAGCCGAGGAAAGGAACCCCGATCATGGCGATCGAGGTGGGTGACCAGGCTCCCGACTTCGAGTTGAGAGACCAGCACGGCACCCCGGTCAAGCTTTCCGGACACCGGGGCAAAAAGATCGTGCTGATCTTCTACCCTCTGGCGTTCAGCGGCGTCTGCGGCAACGAGCTCGACGCCATCCGCGACGAGCTCATCGCCGACATGCCCGAGGACGTTAAAATTCTCACCGTCTCGGTTGACTCGACCTTCGCCCACCGCGCGTGGGCGGATCAGAAGGGCTACACCTTCTCGCTGCTCTCCGACTTTTGGCCACATGGGCAGGTCGCGCGGGCGTACGGTGTATTCGACAACGAGAAGGGCTGCGCGGAGCGCGGGACCTTCATCATCGACGGCGAGGGCGTGGTTCGCCGGCGCGTCGTGAACCCGATCTCACGGGCCCGCGACATCGCCGAGTACCGCAAGGCGCTCACCGACCTTCCCTAAGCGGTGATCCGGCGGACGCCCGCTCACGAGGTGCCCCGCCGGTCCGACCTCTCGGAGGCGATCATGCCCTGCTTCTCCTGCGGGGCCAGGCAGACCGACCCGATCCGTGGCTCCAGCCCGTGGACGCGCGGAGTGCGCCACGAGACGCAGGTGCTGATCTGCCCGGACTGCCGGCGCACCCACCAAGTCGACCTCGACACATGCCTCTCGTGCGGCTCCGTCGCGCTCATCTGCCGGTTGGGCGAGGTGGAGTGCCGATCCTGCGGCGCGGTACGCCTCGCGCGGGGCGACGACCGGCCAGCCGCCTCCCACGCCTGCGCGCCCGGCCTGGCCGACGAGGTGGAGGCCGCCCTGGCCAGGGTCCTGCGCCGGGTCCCCTGAGAACGCCCCGGCCGTTCCAGGGGCCATGGGACCGGGCGTTTCCCGGGCATATCGGGAGGTTCTTCCAAGCAACGCGCTCGGCCGTATGGGGGAGATCCCGCCATTCCGCCGCGCCCGGCGTGCGCTAAGGTCGGGCTCGGTCCCGCCCCTTCGACCCGCTGGATGGGTGCATGAGCTCCTTCGTTGTTGCCCTCGACGTCGGTGGAACGTCGATGAAGGGCGGCCTCGTCACCCGTTCCGGCGAGATCATCCGTACCGACCGCCGTGCCACCCCGCGCGACAGGGGCCCGGCGGCGGTCATCGCGACGATCCGGTCCTTCATCGACGACCTCGCCGCCGCGGAGGGCGGCACCCCCGAGGGGGTCGGACTCGCCGTACCGGGCCTGGTCACCGCCGAGGCGGCCCTGTACTCCGCCAACATCGGCTGGCGCGACGTCCCGGCCGGAGACCTCGTCCCGCTGGACGTCCCCGTCATGCTCGGGCACGACGTCCGCACGGGCGGTCTGGCCGAGAGCGTCCTCGGAGCCGGCCGCGAGCTCTCCGACTTCCTGTTCCTGCCCATCGGCACCGGCATCGCGGGCGCCACGATCCTGGGTGGCGAGCCGTACGGCGGGAGCGGTGGCTGGGCCGGCGAGATCGGCCACACCCCGGTCCACCCCGAGGGGGAACCGTGCGCCTGCGGCCAGATCGGCTGCCTGGAGACCTACGCCTCCGCCTCCGCCGTGGCCCGCCGCTACTCCACCCGCGCCGCCGCATCCCCGCCTTCCGCCTCCGCTTCCTCCTCTTTCGCTCCGGAGCCCTCCTCCACCCCTGCCTCGCCCCTTCCTGCCTCCTCTCCGCCGTCCACCTCATCCGCCACCGTCGTCCCACCCGCCTCGGTCAGCGCCGAGCGGGTCGCCGCCCTGACCGCCTCCGGTGATCCTCTCGCCGTGGAGATCTGGGACGACGCGATCGAGGCGCTCTCTCTCGCCCTGGCCACCTACACGCTTCTTCTCGACCCCTCCGCCATCGTCCTCGGCGGAGGCCTCGCGGAAGCGGGCCCCCTCCTGTCCGACCCCCTGGCCGAACGGCTCGGCAAACGCCTAGCCTTCCGCGACGCCCCGCCCCTGCGTCATGCCGCCCTGGGCATGTCCGCCGGCATGCTCGGCGCGGCCCTCCTCGGCTGGCGCGCCGCCGGCTTCACCGACGCGGGAACCACGTGGTCTCTCGATGTGCTGAAGTCCCCCCACGTGGCGTAAAGTGTTGTCCCGTCTGTCCGACGGGATTTCCCGGGCGCTTAGCTCAGCGGTAGAGCGCTCGCCTTACAAGCGAGATGTCACTGGTTCGAACCCAGTAGTGCCCACCAGCCAGAACGCCCCGTATCCGATCTTCGGAACGGGGCGTGAGTGACTAACCGGGTGACCAACTCCTGAAGATGTCGTCCATCGCCTCCGCTCCCTGCATGAGAGCGCCGGCCGGATCTGCTTCCGATAGACCGTCTCCGTGACCACCGTGTTCCGATGGCCGACGAGCCGGGAGATGTCCTCGATCGGGATGCCGGAGTCCGACAGCAGCGACACGAAGCTGTGCCGCATCTCGCAGGTGCCCACACGTTGCGGCTCTCGTCGAAGGCGACCACATGTGACCAGAGAAGCGCACACAACTCCTCAGTACGGGCACCGATCAGCAGCGAGAGCACCACGTACGCCCGCATGCGGAGCGCGGCCTGCTCCGCCAGGGCGACGATGAAACCAGCCTGCGCGAGCGTAAGCGTCTTACTCGGCTCGCAACGAGAGCGTCTCCGCCGGGTACACCAACTACTTCCTGTGGCTGGAACACCCAACCTCGCCAAGGTCCTCAAGTGCAAGGCCGAGCAGGGGTGCAAGATCCGCTTTCTCATTGGGGACTCGGACAGCGAGGTCACCCGCCGTCGTGAGGAGGTGGAGAACGTCCCGCTGACCGTCTCCACCCGCATCCGGATCACCCTCTCGGAGATCGAGCAGGTTCGGGACGTACCCGGCATCGAGGCGAGGTTCGGAGACGAGCACATCGCGATGAGCGTCTTCCGCTTCGATTCGGAGATGCTCGTGACCCCCCACCTGGCCAAGCTCGTCGGCTGCGACTCGCCGATGATGCACCTGCACCGCTATCAGGACGACGGCCTGTTCGACCGATTCGGCTACCACGCCTCCGGGCTGTGGAGCAACGGCCGGGACGTCTGGGCGGACGACCCGCGGGAGCGCACAGAGAACACGAATTCTCCAGCTCGGTAACCCTCTATGCGAATCAAGCGATCAAAGGGAGAGCATGTTCGTACGAGAGGAACAATGTGCGTGTCGAGGACCTGTCTGACGCCGAGCGTCGGGTGTGGGAGGCATTCCCACATGGGGAAGAGGTCGATTTTACAACCGGGAAACCGGATGAGGACAATCCGGCGGTGGGTGCGGTTTGGGGGACGGAACGGACGATTCGCGCTCGGGTGATCGCCACGCTGTTGATGAGCGAGGAGGTGCCACAGTCGCACCGAATCCCGGCTCTCCGAATCAAGGGAGCCCGAATCACCGAACGGATGAATCTAGCCTATTCCACCATCTGCCACTCGGCGCGCTTCCTCTCCTGCTTCTTTGAGCAGGAGCCGGGCCTTTATTGGGCGCGATGCCAGCAGATGAGTTTCAAAGGCTCTCACCTGCCGGGCCTGTCTGCCTCCAACGTGCACATGGACGGGCACTTGCGACTGGACGGTTGCGTAGCCACCGGCCTGCTGGAACTTCGCGGAGCCCAGCTTGCGGGAAGCCTCACGATGAACCGTGCGCGGATCTCCGCCCCCGACATGGCGATCGACTGTGATCGGCTCCAGACCGGCCGAGGCCTGTCCGCGAAAGGTCTCCAGGCTACAGGCCAGGTCCGGCTGTCCAGCGCGCGGGTAATCGGCGCGATGATTCTGGATGGGGCCCGCCTTACCGATGCAAGGGGGTTGCCGCTAGACATGGACGGGCTGGTCGCTGATGGGAGCGTCCTGTGCCGGGGAATGGCCGTCGCTGGGATGGTGAGCCTGCGCAACGCCCGCGTGACTGGACCGTTCAGCTTCACCGGAACCACAATTGACTATCCCGGCAAAATGGCTTTTCGCGGTTCCCGGATTACCGCCGAGGGTGGCCTGTACCTGAGTGACGGGTTCACCGCGACCGGCACGGTGCGGTTGGCCGACTCGCGGATCGACCGGGAGCTTAGCCTGAAAGATGCCCATCTGGCCTATTCGGGTGGTCGCGCGCTCCAGGCAGCGGAGCTCCAGGTCGAGGGAAGTATCGACGCGCGCGGGCTCATCGCCGAAGGGCGGGTGAACCTCACCCAAGCCCGCATCGCGGGATCACTGAACCTGGCCGGTGCGAGCCTGTCTGTCACGAATCCCGACGCGTCCACTAAAACCGCCCTCGACGCCGACGGGGTGAACATCGGCGGCAGGCTGTCATGCACCGAAGGTTTCCGCGCCGACGGTGCGCTTCGTCTCGCTGACGCGAGGATCGGTACGTTCGCTGATTTCAATGGCGCCCGCCTCAGCAATTCCGATGGGCGGGCACTCGACCTTTCTAGGACGAGCGTCGGCGGTGGGCTGGAATGCGGGCGCGGCTTCACCGCCGAAGGTGAGCTCACCTTGGTCGGAGCCCGTCTCGGTCGGCATCTGGACCTCACCGACGCGACCCTGTCCGCGCCCGGCGCTCAGGCATTGGTCGCCCGGCAACTGGAGGCCCGCGAGTTGTACCTGCGCCCGAAGCAGACGCTCGAAGGTGTTGTCGATCTGCGACACGCCCGAATCGGCGTCATCTACGACGACCCCGCCACCTGGTCGCCACGCCACCAGAACGGCCTCGTCTACGACGCCCTGGAACCGATGTTGTCCGTCACCCAACGCTTGACATGGCTGAAGGACGACCTCGACGGATACGTGCCGCAGCCGTATGAACAGCTCGCCACCACCTATCGGCGACTGGGTCACGACGTCGACGCCCGTACCGTCCTGCTGGTCAAGCAGCAGCGGCAGCGGCGACAGCACCCCAGGCTCCCGTGGCACGCCCGCGCCTGGGGATGGCTGCAGGACGTCACAGTCGGGTATGGCTACCGCCCCATCCGCGCCGCCCTGTGGTTCCTGATACTGCTCATTGCCGGCGCCGTCGTTTTCACTCTGAACAACCCGCCTCGTGCTGAACCTGGCAAGGGCCCTGCTTTCAACGCCTTTGTCTACGTTTTGGATCTTCTGTTCCCGCTGATCGACTTCGGGCAGGAAAAGGCATACCAACCCACTGGCGGTGGTCAGTGGGTCGCCTACGGCCTCGTCATCGCGGGCTGGGTGCTGGCCACCACCATCGCCACCGGCATCACTCGCGCTCTCTCACGTCAGTGACCCTAAGACGACCCGCCTGGTATCAGGACGACGGGCTGTTCGACCGGTTCGGCTACCACGCCTCAGAGCTGTGGAGCAACGGCCGGGATGTCTGGGCGGACGAGCCGCGAGAGAGCGCGAATTCCAGGTGACGAATTAGACGGCAGTCATCCTGAGTAGGATTCCAGGTTTCCGGCGATCTGTGCTTATCGGGGTCCATGGATAGGATTCGAGTGGATCATGAGATGCCTTGATCGATCCTGGTTGGAGTTGTAGTGACTCTGCAAGAGCGGTTCCCGAGAAGTTCGATCGGCGCGCCGGGTCTGCCTCTGATCGGCTCGCTGACGGTCCTGGGCCTCCTGCTCCTGTACGCGGGGAGTTTTCCTGGTACCGGCCCTCTGTGGATACTGCCCGTTCTTCTTGCGTTTTTCGTGCTTGGCGTGGTCTGGTTCGTGCGCCTCGCTGTGGAACTTTCCGCTCCGGAGCGGCGATCGGGAGTCAGGCGAAACCTGCTGCGCTGGATGGCGCCACTGATCATCGTGATCCCGCTGTTGGCGCTGGGTAGCCAGGGAGAGCCGGAGAGATCCAGGTTCGCGTTGTCCGAGGGGAGTTTCGAGAAGGTCGCACGGTCGGTGTTGGCGGGAGGCGCAGACTGGAAGATGGGGCCTGGAAGGCTAGGGCTGTTCGATGTCTCCTGGGCCGAACGGTATGGGAACACCGTGCGCTTCGCACTGGCCGGTGGGTGGGACGGCATTTATGAGCGTGGTGTCATATGGAGCCCGCAGGGGGAGCCTCAGCTACCCGAGGAGGAAGAATACGAAGCCGACGTCGAGTACTACCGGGGTTCCTGGTACCTGTGGAACGAGAGCTTCTGAATCGATGAGTGACTAACTGGGTGACAACGGCCCCGGACGGGGGCGGACAGCGGTGGATGGTCGTGGACTGTACGCCCAGGTCAGGGCCGGTATCGTCCCTGGTCGTGCCCCCGGTCGGATCGCCTTACAAGCGAGATGTCACTGGTTCGAACCCAGTAGTGCCCACCACAAGGCTCTGACCTGCGTTAATAGGTCAGAGTCTTTCGTGTTTTCGGACGGATGTGGAGTATCACCGCTTGATGATCGCTCGCCAGATCGGCGAGTTACGTTGATTGGAGCCAGCTTCCTCCCTTCGGCGGGACTGCCTCTGGCACGCATGACCAGATTCGGTCACTCCTTCTGATCATGTTTTGGGAGGATGACCTGATGCACGGAAAGTAGGCGACCTACACTCGTAGGTATGAGCGTCATGCGTGAGGAACTGCACCACCTGGTAGATCAGCTGCCGGAGGCGGAGCTGCGCCCGGCCCTGGAGCTCATCCGCGGTCGTCTGAGTGAGCATGAGTCGGGTGAGCGCGATCTGCCGTTCTTCGCGTCGTTCGAAGCTGCCTCCGATCTCGCTGAGCGGCACGAAGAGATTCTCCGCTCGGAGTGGGGCCGCTGACGTGCTCCTGTGCGACACGGGTGTTCTTCTCGCCGCAGGTAACGTGAAGGACCAACATCACCGAGCGTGTCTGAAGCTTCTCCGGCAGGCCGAAGGGCCATTACTTGTTCCGTCGCCGGTGATGGGCGAGGTGGGCTATCTGCTCGACTCTCGTGTGGGTCCGCAGGCTGAGGTGACGTTCCTCAAGTCGTTCGGCGACAACGGCTTTCATGTGGCCGAATTGGAGGACGAGGACCTGCCGCGCATGGCACAGCTCGTCGAGACCTACCTCGATCTGCCGCTGGGGCTCGTTGACTCGGCAGTGATCACCATCGCCGAACGCCTCGGGCTGAAGGAGATCGCCACGGTGGATCATCGACATTTCAGGGTCGTCCGACCTCGTCACATATCGGCGTTCAGGTTGCTGCCTGATTGATCCGAGGTGCCGCACCTGGGTGACCGACTGGGTGACAACGACCCAGGACAGGGGCGGACAACGGTGGATGGTCGTGGACTGTACGCCCAGGTCAGGGGTGGTATCCGCCCTGGTCGCGCCCCCGGTCGGATCGCCTTACAAGCGAGATGTCACTGGTTCGAACCCAGTAGTGCCCACCAAGTCAGTAGCGTTCACCAGGCAAAACGTCCCTTCTCGCCTTGGGTGCAGAGCGCGAGTGACTATCTCCTGACAACTCTGTCTAACACCTCTTCGCCCCTTGGCGTCAAGCTGTGTTCCTGGTCGCCGGAGACAAGTCCGGTGACTGGAGCGGTTGGTATGACATGGCGATCAAAGCGGCAGAGCTGCGTTTTGCCCGATACCTCGAGAAGAGGGAAGCAATGAGCGATCAGGCGGTGACATGGGAGGAACTGCGCGCTGAGCTCGTCCAGCTCGGTGATGAGCAGGAGGTTGCCCGACTCCGCGATGGGCTCGTGGCTCGCCGGCGCGCCTATCGACTCGCTGAAGCCAGACATGAGCTTGGCCTGCGGTAGGAGGATGTCGCTCAGGCGAAGGGCGTGTCACAGGCTCGCATCAGTGACTCAAATCCGCTGTTATGCGCGGGTGAGCCGGTAGCCGTCCCGGTGGAACTCGTGGAGGGCGGCGAGGTTCTCCACCGATTCGGGCGAGACCAGCTGATTACCGCTCAGGTCGAGGACGGTGAGGGCGGTGAGGCCGCCCAGCCACTCAGGGAGCGCGGTCAGCCGGTTGCTGTCCAGGAGGAGTTCTCGGAGGACGGTGAGGTTGCGGAGCGACTCAGGCAGCGCGGTCAGCTGGTTGTGGCTCAGGTTGAGCCAGACGAGGGCGGTGAGGTCGCCCAGCCACTCGGGCAGGACGGTCAGTCCGTTGCTGCTCAGATAGAGCTCGTTCAGGCGGGTGAGGTTGCCCAGCCACTCGGGAAGCGTGCCCAGGCGGAGATCGCTCAGGTCGAGGTAGGTGAGGTTGGTGAGATCGCCCAGGGTCTCAGGCAGAGCGGTCAGCTCGTTGCAGCGCAGCTCCAGGTAGGTGAGGTTGGTGAGGCCGCCCAGCCATTCGGGCAGAGTGGTCAGTTCGTTGCACCCCAGGTCGAGCCAGGTGAGGGTAGTGAGGTTGCTCAGCCATTCGGGCAGGACGGTCAGCTCGATACCGCCCAGCTGGAGTGTGGTGAGGTTGGTGAGACCGCCCAGCCATTCGGGGAGGGCGGTCAGCTCGTTGCAGTTCAGGTCGAGGTCGGTCAGACGAGTGAGGTCGCCCAGCCATTCGGGTAGCGAGGTCAGCTCGTTGCCGCTCAGATTGAGCTTGCTCAGGTGCGTGAGGTCGCCGAGCGACTCGGGAACCGTCTCCAGGTGGAGATCGCTCAGGTCGAGTCTGGGCCATCCGAACCGTAGGCAGTTGCCGATCCGCTCGGCGGCTATCGACTGGCCGTCTTCGGGCCTGACCATGTCTCTCCTCGTCGTTGCCGATGTCTTCGAGCTCGGCTCCGTCGTGCCAGATGCGAGAGCCGGTGACGAGGCTAGGGACCGGTACTGGGAAACGGCTTGTAGATCACTTCAACACGTTGAGGAGGAGGCCGGATCAGGCTGGGCCCTGGCCTTGAGTGGATATCGCGACGGTGGATGACGGCAACCCTGCCCGTGCCGGCTTGTTAACGCGTTGTCGCTCAGGGGGGGCGGAGCGATTGGCTGTGACCAGCGCTGGCGCACCAGACCTTGCTGCTGACGGGCAGAAGACAGGTGGAAGGCCTCAAGTTCGGACGGATCTGGGCTGTCGGACCTCCGCGCTCTCAGCCGGTGTGGAGGATCCGAAAGTGATCGGGTTCCGCCGGATCTCGATCAACGACTTGGACCGGCGGCCAGGCCCACTGCCAAACGCCGATGCCCGGCGTGCGGGAGAACCGGATCTGCCCGCGGGTGCCTTCGACCGCGACGCGCGGCCAGGATCCGGCGGTGCGCGCCCGGTCCGCGCCGTGAGAACGCAGTACCTGGGCGAGGACGGTGACCGTGTCGTAGCCCTCGAAAGCCACGAAAGACGGCGCTTCGCCCAGTCGTCGGCGGAGGGCCGTCTCGATTCGTGTGCCCAGTGGGCTGAGACGCTCGGGCAGGTAGCGCAGGAAGGGGATCTCGGCGCCGTCGTCGCCCAACGACGCCGCCCATTCGGCGAACTCCGGTTGCCCGGCGGGAGCACCGATCATGATCCCGGCGAGACGCCGGTCGTGGCGGACGGCCTTGACGATCGACACCGCCGGTTCCGGGTGGCCGACCAGGAGAAGGAGGGCTGTCGCGCGACTGTCGAAGAGTTCGTCGCACACGGCCGCAGGGGTGAGCGTGCGCAGGTCGAGTTCGATGACGGTTCCGCCGCGGGAAGCGAGGTGGTCCCGCAGAATACGGGTGCCGGATGCCCAGTAGACACTCGACTCGGCCGCTACGGCGATCCGACTGTGGCCCGCGCCGAGGAGGAAGTCCGTATAGATCCGCCAGCCGTGGGACTGTGCCGGAGCGAGGCGTGCGACCCATTCCGTCGGCTGTTCGGTGAGTGCGTCGAGAACCGCCGACGAGCAGAGGAACGGCAGGCCGAGGGCGTCGGCCCTGGCGGCGGCGGCGCGAGCGACGACGCTGTGATATTCCCCCGCCAAGGCGGCCACGCCCAGGCGAGCCAATTCGTCCACGGCCGCCGCGGCCTTCCGCGGATCAGCCGCGGTGTCTCGGACCACCAGTTCGAGGGTTCTTCCGGTGACCCCTCCGGCCTCGTTGACCTCGTGAACGGCCAGTTCGAGCCCGGCGAGCAGGTGTTGGCCCGCCTCCACCCAACCAGGCCGGGTGAGCGGAACGAGAGCACCGATCTGGACGGCTGGTCCTTCAGCTCGTTCCGCTCCGGGTGGCGATGGTGGCGTACTCATGCGTCGGCATCCCCTGTGCGATGATTTGGCGCAGTTTGTGTGGATCGCAGAGTATTGCCCGCCGGTAGCGACGCTTTCGGTCGCTCCCGCCGGTCGTTCGTCAGATCACCACGCCCCCGAGGCCGCGATCATCTATCACCTTGATCCACTTTCGCACCAGACTCTAGTCGCTGTATGCGGTGGCGAGGTCCTTTCTCCGCGACCATCGTGACGCGGGCGGGGCTCCTGTCATGGAGAGATGGATCGACGACGCCGGGGGGAAGGGACGGTGGCATCTGGCCGTGATGCTCACAGCGCGCCGAACGGGTGTCAGGGGCGGCTGCTGCAGGCGAGGGAGGGGGACGACGGCGTACCGCCGGCCAGGAAGCCGAAGGTGGTCGTGCCGGAGGCCGGGATCGAGCCGTTGTAGGAGGCGTTCGTCACCGTTATCGCGGAGCCGTTGGCGGCCAGGGTGCCGTTCCATACCTGGCTGACCGACTGGCCGCTGCCCAGGGTCCATCTGACGGTCCAACCGCTGACCGCCGAGCCGCCCGCCGTCACCGTGACCTCGCCCTGGTAGCCGCCAGGCCACGAGTTCGTGGTGCGGTAGCTCGCGGTGCAGGCGCCCGGGGAGGGGGAGGGCGACGGGGTGGCCGAAGGTGAGGGTGACGGGGTGACCGAAGGCGAAGGGGTGACCGAGGGCGAGGGCGAGGGGGACGAGCCGCCCGGCGGCACGTACGGGCACTTGCTGCGGTACATCGAGATGCCGGTGGAGTCCATCAACGGACACAGGAACTGGGTGTACCGGGTGTCGTTGTCAACGAAGATCTTCAGCCACGGGATCAGCGTCCGCATCTCGGTCGTATTCGCCCTCGTCGCGAACAGGTGATCCACGCCGGTTATCTCCACCCAGGCGCTCTGTGCCGAGGCCGGGAGAGTGCTGTACAACCCGTTGAGGTAGGACTGCGTGACCACCGTGTCCCTCTGCCCGGAGATGAACATCAAGGGCACCCGGTTGTCGGCCAGGCTCAGGTTTCCCGTGGGGGAGCCGGGCGCGAGCCCGACCACGGCCTTCAGTGAGGGCCGCCGGAGCGCCGCGGTGAGGGCGCCGGCGCCACCCGCGGAGTGGCCGACGACCGACAACCGGCTGGGGTCGACGCGGTCACGCACCGAACTCCGCTGGGTGAGGTAGTCCAGCGCGGCGAGCAGCTGGGTCGCTCGGGCGTCGGCGCCGTCGGTACGGCTGTTGGTCTCGATTCCGATGACGACGAAGCCGAAGGACGCGAGCCAGGGACCCATCCAGGCCTCTTCGTCGGCGAACCGGGCGGAGTAGCCGGGCACGATCGCGACCGCGCCGAAAGTCCCCTGGCCGGTGTCCGTCGGATAGTAGATCACCCCACCGCCGAAGCCGTTCCCGGCCGGCAGACTGACCTGCGCGGTGGCGAAGGTGCCCCTGGTGGCGGACACACTGGCCAGGGTGGGGTCGGGACCTCGCTGATAGGGATTGTCGGCGGCCGAGGCCGGCCGAGTCGCGACGATCATCGCGAGCAGTCCGAGGACGACGACCGCCGCGGCCATCGCACGCTTCCGCCACCCGCTCTGTGGCCCGGGCTCCGATCGGACACTCCAGGCGGCACAAGGCTCCGGAGTCTCACTCACACGTCGTCGCACTGTGGTGTTCCTTCTCTTCGGGTGAGCCCCTCATCGGGATCAGTACGTGACGGCCATCGCCGAGTGGCCTTCGGTGCGGCGGCTCCGCACCGTATCGGTCGCCTCCTCGTCCCGGCGCCGAAGCGCGTACGACAAGGGCGTCGTGATCGGCGGCCTCTTCATCGCCGACCGGCAGCGGAGACCGCTCCGGGGACTCAGTGTGGAAACATCTGTGAAACGTGTCAAGATCCGTGTAAAGCTGTCGATGACCCGCTTTGGGGGTACACGCGCCTTATGGTGTGTCGGCATAAGACGTCGGCGAATGAAAGCACCTGAAACTTTCATCGCGATCTTGGAGCCGGTCGGGTGCGGACCGCCGGCCGCCGAAGGTGCGCACGGCGACCCGGAGTTCCACGGACCGGTGGACCGGCACCGTCACTCCACCCCCGCCAGGGCTGAGGGGAGAATCCCGAGCGGATCATGAACCGGCCTTCGGTGAGGCCTTGGATGACCGGCATAGCGTGTGCAGGCGCGGCGGGAGTTCTGAAACCAGGTCGGCCAGGTGTGCGCCCCCTCCGGGACAGGCTGTGAGAGCGCTGTCCCGGAGGGGGTCGGTCAGAGTCTCCGGTAGTGGACGGCGACCGGAATCGGCGTCGACCTCGGAGGCATCATGCAACATAAGGTTGCGGGTTGACGGCGTGGTTGCTAAAGTCATGCGCAACCGATGGTTGCCTATTGGAGGTTCGTTGTGGAGTTCGGAAAGCTGGAGCGCGAGATCCGTATCGACGCGGCACCGGAGATCGTCTTCGATGTGGTGAGCCGTCCCGAGCACATCAAGATGTGGTGGTCCGAAGACGCGTCGTTCGAGCCCGAGCCGGGCGCGGTCGGCGAACTGGTGTGGGACGAGCGCGCCGTGGTCGAACCGATCACGGTGGTCACCGTGGATCCGCCCCGTACGTTCGCGTTCCACTGGATCGCTCCCGGTGGTCGGCTGCCCGACGCGGACAACTCTCTCCTGGTCACCTTCGAGCTCGAACCCTCCGGCGACGGCACGATTCTGCGCGTGACCGAGAGCGGCTGGCGGGAGAAGGGCTGGGAGGCCGCCGTGCTTGAGGCGGCCTTCCACGACCACGAGCGCGGCTGGGACTTGTTCCTGCCCAGGCTGCGGGACTACGCCCCTTCCGTGGTGGCGCGATGACCGTCGCCGTCGACGACGAACTCTGGTCGGCGATCGGCGATCCGATCAGGCGCCGCCTGATCGACCTGCTGCTCGCGGAAGGAGTCGGTACGCCGACCAGCCTGAGCGATCGTCTCCCGATCTCACGCCAGGCGGTCACCAAGCACCTGGCCGTCCTCGATCGCGCGGGACTCGTGCACGCGACACCGATGGGCCGCGAGCGGCGCTACGAAGTCGACGAGGCGCAGCTCGCCCGCGCCGTCCGGCAGTTGAACGAGGTCGGCAGGACCTGGGACACGCGACTGAACCGCATCAAGCGCATCGCGGAACAGATCCAGCGTCAGAAAAACGACTGACCGACAGGCCGCCGGAAGAGATCTCCGGCGACCTCCTCGACGCGGTCGAGCTCGGCCCGGCCTGAGTGGACGGCTTTCGTTCTCGCCGCAGGTCTTCGCGGCCGATGTGGGCCTCGAGGTGAGTTCCCATGCCGGTGGCATGGCGATCGGCGCCTTCACCGCCTCGTCTGCGGCGATCTCCATGCCGGACGCCTGGGCCGCAGGCTTCCCGAAGCCTGCGGCAACCGCGGCCGCGACAGAACTCGCGGCGGCGGTGTGACCATCGAGCCCGCGTAATCGTTCGAAAGAATCGATCACCCCTGGGGGACGCATATGAATGCATTGCTACTCGAAGGCAAGAACGCTGTGATCTATGGAGGTGGGGGCGCCATCGGCGGCGCGGTCGCCCGGGTGTTCGCCAGGGAAGGCGCGAGGGTCTTCATCGCCGGGCGGACGCGGGCGAAGCTCGACGCCGTGGCGCGTGACATCGCCGTCACGGGCGGAAAAGTCGAGACCGCGCACGTCGACGTTCTCGATCAACAGGCGGTCGAAAAGCACGCCGACGCGGTCGCGGAGACGGCCGGTGGCATCGACATCGCCCTCAACGCCGTGAGCGTCATGCACGACCAGGGGACTTCACTGGCGGACCTCTCGCTGGAGGAGTTCATGCGGCCGATCGACGGTTTTCTGCGGACACTGTTCATCACCAGCAAGGCCGTGGCACGGCACATGGGCCGCGAGCGCCCCGGCGTCATCCTGACCTTGTCCGAGCCGGGTTCCAAAATGGCGGTGGGCGGCATCTTGGGGCACAGCGTGAGCGCGGCCGGCAAGGAGGCGTTCTCGCGGGTCCTGGCCGCGGAGCTGGCACCCGGCAACATCCGGGTGATCGGCATCCGTCCCCACGCCGTCGCCGACGCCCCGGCGGCGGGTTCCTACACCAAGGACCTCTTCGAGCAGACCGCGGCGGCGGCCGGACAGTCGGTCCAGGAAATGCTCGAAGGTGGGGGAATGGTGCAGGGAACGCTTCTGAAAAGGCTGCCCACGCTCTCCGATGTGGCGGAGACGGCCGCGTTCCTCGCCTCAGACCGAAGTGGAGCCATGACCGGAGCGATCGTCAATCTGTCCGCCGGCGCACTTGTCGACTGAGACTGCTATGCCGGAAAAGGCCGAGCTGCGGCCCGAACTCGCAGTTGTGAGAGTCAGGCGTGCGGACGTGCGTCCCCCCGCAGGTCGGCTGCAGGAGGTGGGGCCTCGCCTGACAGTGAGGATGGAGGTGAACGCCTCCCGGTGAGGTCTGACTCGTCGCCTGACGAACCATAGGAGCATCCCCAGAGCCGAGCCTGTCACGGTGGTTGGCCGAGCGGAGACTTCCGTTCTCCGCTTCCCTGTCAGGGCGGCAAATCGTGTGGCAGCAGCTGCGATGTACGTCCGGCCGCCGGTTGGTAGGCCGACGCGTTGACGATCTCCCGGAGGGAGCCTTCGACCGGACGACCGCCCGGCTTGCCCCGCCGAGAGCGGCGGGGCAAGGAATTCTCCCGCGGTGTCGGACAGGCGGCGCGTTTCCTTGTCGTCGACGGCCCCGTGCTCCACGACAAGTCACCCCACCGCCGATATCTCTCATCCAGGGATTTTTCGCACAAGCTCTATTTGCTGCTCACGACTCCAGGAAAGAGCATGTGCGGAGACACATTCGGGTAGCGAGCTGTTTGTCGGGCCCGGCCGGTATTGATGTCGATCGCATAGCTGCTGCGCGATCCTCCGTTGTGCAGGTAAAGAAGGGTGACCTCGGCCCTGTTCCGCCAGAGGGAGGTGCCGAGGACGCCGCCGGCCTTCGGCAGGCCGCGGATGACCACCTTCCGGATGGTCCGCCCGGTCTTGGCGTCGAGAAGGGTGAGCGAGTGCCTCTCCATGCCTCGCTTCCCGAACTCGAAGGCGGCCACCGTCCGGCCGTCCGGAGAGAGCTCACTGAACATGATGAACACGCCGTCGAAGCGCACCGGTGCGCCTCCACCGGTGACGGGCATCAGCCACAGGTCGGTCTTGCGGTAACGGACCAGTTGGGCGACGCCGTTCTTGATGCCGATCGCCTCGTACTCGCCGGGTATCGACACCGTTTTGCCGGTGCGCATGTCGATCAACAGTCCAGGTTCCTTGCTCCCCTCACGCGGGTCGAAGACCACGTGGCGGCCGTCGTCGGAGACCACGAGCATGGAGCCCACGCCGATCCTCTCCTCCTTCACCGTGACAGAGGAGGTCACCGTGGAGCCGCTCACCAGGTCACGGACCACATGCGCCTGGGCCTGACGGCTGTAGTAGGCGAGTATGCGCCCGTCCCGGCTGATCGAGACGGGGACGCGAAGTGCCTTGGCGGTTCCGGTGAGTGCCTGCGGCACCCGGTAGGTCGTGCCGGTGCGGGTGACCACCCGCCACTCGGTGACGCTGCAGTCGACCTGCCGTTTCTTGTCGACCTTGCAGGGCGTCTGGTACGCGTAGCCGAGCGGTTCCACCTTGCCGTCGGGCAGCTCGGGCAGCGTATCCGCGCGCTGTGGCGTGACCGTGTAGTCGCCGTAGTCGCCACGCGACCCCACCAGCGTCGTGCCCGCGGTTCCCACGCCCAGTGCCATGACCGTTGCGACAGCGGCGAGCGTCAGGGAGGTGCGCCGCCTGCGCCGGTGACCCGCGACGGCCCGGTCGGCCAGGTCGGCCAGACTCACCAGTGGAGCCTCGTCGGCGATGTCGCCCAGCGTCTTACGCAGGCTTGTCATAGGACCACCTCCGTGAGCTCGGAATCGGAGAGCAGATGCGCGAGTTCGGGCGCGACCGTGCGCAGGCGGGTCAGCGCGTGATGGGCCTGGCTTTTGACGGTGCCGACCGAGCAGCCGAGCACCTCGGCCGTCTGCGTCTCGGTGAGGTCCTCCCAGAAGCGCAGCACGATCACGGCGCGCTGCTTGGGCGTCAACTTGGCCAGCGCCTGCCGGAGCACGATCCGGTCGAGCGCGGCCCCGTCGTAAGAGGCACCGCGTTCAGGTGGATCGGCGCTCGGTAACTCAAGATGCGGCCGACGCCGCCAGGAGATGTACTGGTTGACCAGCGCCTTGCGGGTATACGCCTCGGGATTACCGCTCCTGGACAGCTTGGGCCAGTGCCCCACGATCTTGATCAGGACGCTCTGCAGCAGGTCTTCGGCGAGATGGGCGTCTCCCGTCAGCAGGTACGCGGTCCGCATCAGCGTCTGCTGGCGGGCGAGCACGAACTCGCGGAAGCCGTCATAACGATCCACTGTGATCTCCTCTCGCCCGTTCCCAACGCGACTCATCGGGCGAAAGGTTGCAGTCTTTTCTCTACGGCTTCTTCTACGGCGAAAGTGATCCGCCACGGCGGGTCGTGACACGGGCACTGTTCACAGCTTGATGTGTTTCTCCGGTAAGACGTGGCGAGACCGGGACGGGTCTGCGTATGGGCGGAGGAGCCGAGCTCCGGGGGCGACCGGATGACGACAGCCACGCCTTCGGTGATGCGTACAGCCTGTCGTACGACCTGAGGTGGGGGCCGACCCGTGAGAGCGGCCCCCCGTCCCATGGTTACGGCAGGGCGCAGATGACCGCGTCGCGCCAGTCGTAGTTCATCCAGTCGTAGTCCGGACGGTGACCGCCGGTGACGCCGGCGAGCTCGTTCTCGTCGAGCTCACGGGCGGTGGCTGTGAAGTCGTTCATCTTCAACACTCCTTTTGGATGGCGAACCTTGTGAGGGAATGCTCCCAAGGCGGTCTTGCCTTCCACTTGGGGATGACTTTGCTGATCTTCGCTCCCCGCTCCGCGGCAGGCCCGCCTACCGACCGCCGCCTGTGGTTCACCTTTCGGCCGTCGCCGGTATGTGTCGGCGTCATTTGATCCATGGACCTTGATCAAGCGCCGGTTCCGTGGTGCCGTAAAAGCGCGAGGCGTGCTCACATCGGCGCGGAGAACACCGCCGACGCCCCGGCATGCCGAAGCGCCGTCAGGTCATGAAGTCAGTTCTTCGAGAAGGCGGAAGAATGCGAAAGCTGTCGTCATTCACGTCCACCGCGAGGGCATCGAAGTCAACGACCACGTCAGAGAGGAGCACATCCTCCCCCACCTTCTTCACACGCAGGCGTTCGCGGCTCGGGATCGTGTTCGGCGTCGCCGTGCTGGGGGTCGTGATCCCCGCGTCGGCGGCCCATGCCGCTCCGCCCGGCAATCTGCCTCAGTCGGCGGGAGGGTATGAGTCCTCGTTCTCGCCGGCCTACGACTACGACGGCGACGGCTGCTACGCCACCCCCGCCATCGGACCGGACGGAACCCTCGCCGGTGGGCTGAACCCGACCGGCGCGGTGAACGGCAACTGCCGTGACCAGTCGGACCTGGACAACTCGCAGACCTACGCCCGTTCCAAGTGCAACAGCGGGTGGTGTGCCATCGTGTACGCCAGCTACTTCGAGAAGGACCAGGCGCTGCCCGGCATCAGCCTCGGCGGCCACCGGCACGACTGGGAACACGTCATCTCCTGGGTCAACCAGGCGTCCAACCAGGTGGAGTATCTCTCGACCACGCAACACAGCAGCGTCGTGACCTATCCGCGCTCGCAGGTGCGCTTCGACGGGTCGCATCCCAAGGTCGTCTACCACAAGGACGGGTTGTCCACGCACTTCTTCCGGCTCGCCAACGGCAACGACGAGCCGCCGGAGAACCACTACCACGACTGGCGCTACCCCCCGCTGGTGGACTGGAACGGCTGGCCCAGCACCTCGCTGCGCGACAGGCTGATGAACGCGGACTTCGGGGCCGCGACGATCAAGATCAATGACGGCAGGTTCGGGGACCTCCTCTCGCGGGCCAAGCCGAGCGGCATCCCCTTCGACCCCTGGGCCTGACAAGCCCTTCTGTCGAGCCACCGGCGGCTCGACCTGACCGGTGAAACGGGGGTGATGACCGGTCGTCACCCCCGTCGGCCGCGGCCGACGTCAGGCGGCCACGGTACGTACGCGCCGGATGGCTGTTCACGTGCCCTGGACGCGGGACGAAGGCCGTGGCCGGTGGATCCGGCCGCGGGGGCATGAGCTTCACTGAGTCTCATCCGTGCAGGTCGGCAGGGGTGAGACCGGAGCGGATACCCTCGTCCCATGGACCAGTCACACCTTGCCAACCTCGCGCACCTGCGCAGGGCGCGGGATCTGATCGACCGGGAGTACGCACGTCCGCTTGACGTCCCGACGATGGCCCGCCACGCGCTGATGTCGCCGGGGCACTTCTCCCGGGCGTTTCGGGCGGCCTACGGTGAGACGCCGTACAGCTACCTCATGACCCGGCGGGTCGAGCGGGCGATGGCGCTGCTGCGCGGGGGCATGAGCGTGACCGACGCGTGCATGGCGGTCGGCTGTACCTCCCTCGGCTCGTTCAGCTCGCGCTTCACCGAGCTCGTGAAGATGACGCCGAGCGCGTACCGGGCCCAGGAGCACCGTGCGGTGCGGGCGATGCCCGCCTGCGTGGCCAAGGTGCAGACCCGGCCGACGAGGAACCAACAGGTCAGGATCGGAGAAGTGGTCCGCGCCACCGCCATCTAGCGTTGGCCACATGACCGTTTCTCTTCAGTACTGCCACGTCACCGTCAACGACCTGGACGGATCGCTCGCCTTCTACCGCGACGCGCTCGGTCTTGAGGTGCGCAACGACGTCGCCTCGGGCGGGTTCCGCTGGGTCACCCTCGGCAGCGCCTCCCAGCCCGACCTTGAGATCGTGCTCTCCGAGCCGCACGCCGGCCGGTCCCAGGCCGACGGCGACGCCCTGCAGGAGCTGCTGACCAAAGGGGTCCTGCCCATGACCGTGTTCCGCACCGACGACGTCGACGCGACCTTCGAGAAGGTGCGCGACTTCGGCGCCGAGGTGCTGCAGGAGCCCATCGACCAGCCCTGGGGCCCGCGCGACTGCGCCTTCCGTGACCCCTCCGGCAACATGGTGCGCATCTCGCAGGCGCCCAAGGCGTAACCACCGCGAGCGCTCGGCGATGACCGAGCGGGAATCCGCACCGTATCCTCACGCCCTCCGCATCCTCACACCCTCCGCGCGAACGGCGGCCTTCCCGACGGCGCCGGTGCCGATTCACGGACGGAGCGGCTGCCAGGACGCCAGCGCCGCCGCCACCGTGTCCGGGGAAGCGGCCAGCAGCGGCAGCCGTACGGCGGGGGTGGGGATGTCGCCCCGCGCGTGCAGTACGGCTTTGATCACCGTGGGGTTCGGCTCCGCGAACAGCCGGAGCGAGAGCGGCGCCAGACGGTGTCCGAGGGCGCGCGCCTCGGACACGTCGCCGGCCCGCCAGGCGGTGACGAGCCGCGCGAAGTCGGCGGTGGCGACCAGCGCCGAGGCCAGAACGCCGCCGTGCGCGCCGAGTGCCAGCATCGGCGAGATGTGCGGGTCGTCGCCGCCGAGGATCGCGAACCCGGGGGGCGGGTCGGCCAGCAACTCGATGCTGTCGTCGGTGATCGCACCGGGCGCGGATTTCAACCCGGCGACACCGGGGATCACGGCGAGCCTCCGCAGCGTCCCGGCCGACAGGTGCTGGCCCGTACGGCGCGGAACGTCGTAGACGATGAGCGGCACCGGGCTCAGCTCGGCGAGGTGCGCGAAGTGCGCGAGAATGCCCTCCTCTCCGGGGCGTACGAACGGGGGAACCACCGTGAGCGCGGCGACGACCTCCGGGTGATCGCCCAGCCGCCGCAACGCCTCGGCCGTGGCGGCGCCCACCACGAGCGGCGCCGACCGCTCCCGGCAGACCCGGGCCGTCACCTCGACCACGGCCCGCTTCTCCGCGTCCGTGAGCGCACTGGGTTCCCCCGTGGTGCCGAGCGCGACCAGACCCGTCGCGCCGTCGTCGAGCAACCGCCGCGCGAGCAGCTCCAGTGCGCCGAGGGCCACCTCGCCGGAGGTCTCGAACGGAGTGATCAATGGGACGTAGAGACCGTTGAGCGTCATGGGGTTATCGTCGCGCGACCAAATATGAAGAACCAGTTCCGGTTTGTGGAGGCATACGTAAGCTGAACTTATGCTTGATGTTCGCCGCCTGCGGCTGCTCCGCGACCTGGCCAGACTCGGCACCATCGCCGCGGTTGCCCAGGTTCACACCTATACGCCGTCGGCCGTCTCCCAGCAGCTCGCGGCGCTGCAACGGGAGGCGGGGGTGGCACTGCTGGAACGGACCGGTCGCCGGGTCACCCTCACCCCGGCGGGCGTCGCACTGGTCGAGCACACCGAGACCGTGCTCGCCGAACTGGAGGCGGCCTCGGCGACCCTCGCCGCCGCCCGGTCCGGCCTGATCGGGACCATGCGCATCGGAGCCTTCCCCACCGCCGTGCACACCCTGCTACCGGCGGCCCTCGTCGCGCTGGGCCGCGACCATCCGGGGCTCGCCCTCATGGTCACCGAACTCGACCCGGCCGCCGCCCCCGACGCGCTGCGAGAACGGCACCTCGACGTGGCGCTGCTGCACGACTACGACCTGGCACCCGTCGAGCCCGACCCGACGCTCGACTCGACACCCCTGCTGGACGAGACGGTCTTCCTCGCGGTTCCCTGTGGCGCGGCGCTCGATACGACGTCGCGGCCGGATGAGACGATCCTCCCCGGGCTTCCCGGCGCAGCGGAGACCACGGCACTCACCGATCCGGCCGACGCCGGGACATCCGCGTGGTCGGTCGGCGCGACGGCAGGCGCGTGTTCAGCCGATACGGAGGGCGCCGTGGCGGCCGCGGATCCGGTCGACGGCTTCCGTGACGCCGACTGGATCGTAGGCTCACCGGGCACCCTCTGCCACACCGTGGCCGTACGCGCCTGTCAGGCGGCGGGATTCGCGCCGAGGGTACGCCACCACGTGGACGATTTCACCGCCGTGCTCACCCTGGTCGCCGCCGGCCAGGGGGTCGCCCTGGTGCCACAACTCGGCGCCGGCCGCCTTCCGGACGGCGTTCGGCTCCTGCCGCTGCGGGCACGGCGCAGGACCAGGATCGCCTACCGCCGGGGAGCCGCCGAGCACCCCGCGGTCGCCGCGTGTGTCCGCGCCATCCGCGCCGCGACCGAGGACCACCTGGGAAAGGCCCGGGTCGGCGGGCGGACGGAAGCTCCGGGGCTGCTCGAACGGGTATTCCGCGTGGATGGGACAGCCGCCTGTGGCCGGTGAGGGAACAGCCGTCGGCGTCAGCGGGTCGCGGCGGCCATGCGCAGGCCGAGGACGATGAGAACGGTGCCGCTGACGGCCTCCAGGCGGCGACGGATCACGGGCCTGCGGAACCACGCGCCCGCACGTCCCACCACCGCGGCCAGGGCGAGGTACAGCACGATCTCGACGGCCACCTGCAGGAGCGCGAGGAGCGCGGTGGTGGAGAATAGCGGTTGGTCGGCCGGTACGAACTGGGGATAGAAAGCGATCATGAAGGCCGCGATCTTCGGATTGGCGAGCATCACGAGGGCGCCCTCACCGAAGGCCCTCCACCAGCTCTGCCTCAGGCTGGGCGAGGTGTCCTCTGTCGTCTCCCGTACCGGTCCGGCCTTCTTGATCCGCCACGCGGTGCGCCACGCCTTCAGCCCGAGATAGAGCAGGAAACCCGCGCCGATCACGCGGAGAACGACGAAGGCCACCTCGGAAGCGGCCACCAGGGCGGCGAGGCCGGCCGCGGCGAACAGCGCCCAGGCGTACAGCCCGGCCTCCAGTCCCAGCACCGTCGGCACCGCTCCCCGGAAACCGTGCAGCGCGGCACGACGCAGGATCAACGCCATCGCTGGACCGGGTGACGCTGAGATCAGCACGACGGCGACGACGAAGGCAGGCAGGGAGGCGACGAGGTCCATGAGCCTGAGCATGCTCGCTTTCGTCTCTTCGGCTCAACTCTTTTCCGGCCGGGGCTCTGGTCTCGGAGCCCGGTGTCGAGGGCTCGGCAAGCACGACGTGAAGCCCGGCAACGTGGGCGCGTTGCCGGGCTTGGCTGGGACGGGTGTCCGTCGCGCCGAAGGGGTAAAAGCTCAGGTCGGAGAGTCGAACTTGCCGGCCTTGAGGCCGCCGACGAACGTTTTCCACTGGGTCGGGGTGAAGAGCAGCTTGGGGCCGTTGGGGTTCTTACTGTCGCGAACGGCGATCACTTCGGGCAGGTTGGCGGCCACCTCAACGCACTGGCCGCCGTTGCCGGAGGAACGCGATGATTTCCGCCACACTGCACCGCTCAGATCCATTCCCTGCCTCACTTCCTTGATCTTCTTGAGAGGTGCGTGCTGATGGTCCCTGACTGCGGCAGAGCTAATGGTCGAAGTCGCCGGCCTTGATGCGGTGGACGAAGGTGTCCCACTGGGTGGGGGTGAAGAGCAGCTTGGCCCCGTCCCGGTCCTTGCTGTCGCGAACAGTGACTACCCTGGGCAGGTTGGTAGCCACCTCGACACACTGGCCACCGCTATCCCCGGAGCGTGACGACTTCCGCCATACGGCTTCGTTCAAGTCCATTGCTGATTCACTTTCTCGATCCTCTTGAGGTAACGCGCCTCGAAATGAGAAAAGAGTGGTGTTGCCTCACCGTACTTTTGAACCCTGAGGGTTTTTCCTCCTGGCCGGAACCGGTTTAATGGCCGAGCTGATCGGTTTTGATACCGTGAACGAATGTGCCCCACTGAGCGGGGGTGAAGAGCAGCTTGGGGCCGTTGGGGTCTTTGCTGTCGCGAACGGCGATCACTCCGGGTAGGTTGGCAGCCACCTCAATGCACTGGCCGCCGTTGTCGGAGGAACGTGATGATTTCCGCCAGATGGCTTCGCTCAGGTCCACTCTTGCCTCGCTTCTTCGATCTTTTTGAGGGATACGTGCTCAGGATAAGCCCAGAGTCGTATCGCCTCATAGCGCTTCTGAACGGAAGCCACAAGATCTTGATTGGTTATGATATGTCCCTGGGCGGGTGAGTCTGAATGGACGACGTCCGGCTCCCCGTTCGGAAGATCGGCGATCATGAAGGCTCCTGCCAGACCCGCTACACACTCCGAATCGACGACCTGGATGGAAATGGTCGACCGCTGTGCGGCTTCCAGTAGATAACCGAATTGCTCGCGTATCAGCTCGGGGTTACCGATTCGACGACGCAGCACACCCTCATCGATAAGGGCGAGGATGGTGGGCGCATCTTCCTGATCAAGGATCCGTTGCCGCTGCATGCGGGCTTCGACACGCTGCTCCAACTCCTCGGATGTGATGTGTGGTCCTCGGCTGAAGAGATGTCTGGCATACGCCTCCGTCTGGAGCAGGCCGGGCACCAGGAGGGGATCCCAGGAGCGGATGACGAGAGCTCTGGGTTCGATCTCCTCGGCCCAGTTCCAGAACCAGGCAGGCCCGCCTGGTTGAGCAACGATGTGCTCACGTATCGCTGTGAAAGAGATGCCGTTGGTTGTTCCGAAGAGCCGATCCAGCCTCTCTGCGTCGGACTTCGAAGGTGTGCGACCGGCGCTCTCCAGGCGACTGATCTGGGTTTGGGTGCAGCCAAGGCGTCTGGCCACGGCGGACTGCGAGAGCTGCGCGGCCTCCCGCAGTCGACGCATCTCGGCGCCGAATCGCGCGCGAGGGGATCCGGGGTCGAGGGGTGGCACCTCATCCATCGTATTTCCTCTCAAATTAGAAGAAACGGACATTTCTTTTAATTGGCACCACCGAATTCGGCCGCGTATGCCAGCGGCTGTCATGGCCTGCCCTGACCTGGATTGACGAACTCCTCGTCAGCCAGCTACCGAGGAGGCATTCTAAGCACAGGAATCCTCACAACGAAAGGGCTGGCAATAAAGCGGTAAACCATTTTCCCGGGCGAAGGCGAGTCGAGTCGCATATGAATTAAATGGTCCCTTTTGGTCTCCCGGTGCGAGTGTCGGAAATCATTCGAAAGGAAAAATCATGATGACGAGTGAGCCGCCGGCTCCACGGATCGCACCTCTGGCCTATGAGTCCGCGCCTCTGCCCTGGCTGATGACAGTGGTCGGTGTGACCTGGCAACTCCCCCTGATCGGCGAACGAGTATGGAAAGGGTGTGGCGAACTCGGTCCAGGTGGGTAAAGATTGATACGTCCCGGCGCTCACCACCCCCGGAGGTCCCAAATGCGCTCCACCCGGTTACTCGCCGTTGGTCTGGCGCTGACGATAGTGGCCTCCGGATGCGCTTCCGGGCCATCCTTGAAGGACGCGGCAGCGGAGCTGCAAAAAGATGCCCAACGCCTGGAAAATGACGACGTCTTCAAGAATCCGCTCATGAATCTGCGCATCGTTCAACATCCCGACAAGGATCTTCCTTGCGGTGGCGATAAGGTCAAGCGGGTATTACGAGCAACGGCCGACGAGGAACGTGTCGACGAATCATTGGACTCTCGCCTGGACAAAGCCCAAAGAGTTATGGAGAACACTCTCTCTCGTATCATGGGCTACGAGGTTGAGCACGACATCAGTCAGGCTGATGCCCTGGAGGGGCGGTTCATTTATGGGAGTAAGGGGGTGGGGGTCATGGTGACTGTTTATATAGCGCCAGAAGCGCCGACCTGGCGACTGCATGCGCAGACCGCATGTCTGTCACGCTGAGAGAGTCGGTCACGTCACTTGGGAGTCTTCAATAGGTTCTCGGCCAGGTCGCTGGTCTGGAATCGTGAAGAATGTTCGATCTTTTTGTCGAAATCTACATTTTCGTCCATCCAGACATCGAGAGAGTCTAGCTTTTTCTGAAACGCTGGTTCCCACTCCTTGTCGCCAGTTGCCTCATGCTTGGCCTCGGCAATGAGTTCGTCATATGTTTTGAGAGTGCCGGTGGTCGCGTTGACGAGCTCTCCGGGAGGATCGCTCGCCGGGTAGCCGCCGCTGTGGAGAAGATATGCCATCTCGTACTTCATGCTTTTGGCAAGGTCGACCCGTTTCTCGGAGACTATTTCAACCTGTTTTTTGAACATGTCGGCCCATTTATCCGAGGCGTAGCTGATGGCGTATGCCTGGGCGAGTTCCCATCCGAGTTCGGCGGCCTGGTTCGTGACGGTAACTCCACCGAGGAGGAGGCCGAAAGTATTCTTGGCGAAATCGGTGGCTAATTTGGCGACGGCGTCCTCCTCGCCGAACGTGTCTTTCGCTGCCTTGAACGCTACGCTGCCGAAATCACCGAACATCATTGAGATGTCGCGGAAATGGTCAGTGCTGCCTTGCGCGTCCAAGCGGGCTGCGGCCAGCAAGGTGTCGTGGCGGAATCTCGCCACCGCTGAGTCGAACTCGTCGGTCAGCTTCTCGGCGCTAACGAAGGTTTTCATGAATTGATAGGTATCGACAGGGCTGAGGTAGAACGCGGGGGTCACCCCCGGGAAGGATTCCCAATGCTTGGGGACCTGCATGCTGGAAACACGGTCGGAGGCCTTGTCGAAGCGTCCTCCCGATACCAACTCGTGGACGTACGACTTTGCTATCACGCTCATGGAATCCTTGGCCGGCTGCGGCAGGTCGGCGCCGAAGGAGGCGGCTGCGCGGATGGCGTCGAAGGCGAAGGCCGCAGCGGCTGGGCTGTGCTGACCGGCCTTCTCGGTCTTGGTCTCGGTCCCCGCTTCCATCGCCCGGCCGAAGGCGTCGGCCACCTCGTCTCCGGTGCCCACCCCCTTGGCGTATTTGAGGAACAGCTTCATCTTGTCGACCTGGGTGAGTTTGACGTCGGTCCCGCCCATCTTGGAGAAGGTGTCCCGCACCGCTGGGCCGTCTCCGTCGAGCACCTCCAAGCCCATGGCGACCAGGTCGTCAGGCAGGTCGTACTTCTTGCTGCCGAGGGATCCGGCGCGCCACTCCTGTCCGGGCCTTTTCGCGAACTCGTCCAGGACGAGCGCGCGGGCCGCCGCGCTGCGGACGGACGAGGGGGCGTTCGCGCCCTTGAGCAGTGCGAGCCGGTTCCAGGCGGTGACCTTGCCCTCAACCGGCTTGACCAGGTCGTCTTTGACTTTGGAGAAGGCCGGGACGAGAGCGGGGGCGTTCAGGGCCGCACCGAGAGCCTTGCTGAAGGCGGCCAAGTCCTGTTTGGAAGTCTTGCTGCCGGTGGCCGCGATGATGCTGGGCAGTGCGTCCCGAACCTTGGGGGAGAGCAGGGCGAAGAAGGCGGCGGCGGCTTGGGGGTTTTCTGCGAGTTTGGCGACGTCGTCGATGTGCTCGTGGATGAGCTTGGCCTGCGACTCGCCGTGGAAGTTCACGAGGATGTCCTCGCCGTACATCCTGGCCAGACCCTGGGCGATCTCGAAGTCCTTCAGTTCGTCGGGGAGCCGGATGAGCCCTTGGCCGCCCGGCGCCATCGAGGCCGCACCACCCGCGCCGCCCAGCTCCGGGGCGCCGTCGCCCAGGGTTTTGATCAGGTCGATCCGGCCGTGGAGCATGGAGACCTGCCTCCCGGCCCAGTCGGCGATGTCGGCGATCTCCCGCAATGCGGGGGTGCTGATCCCGTACCGGCCGAGTTTCTGCTCGAACTCCCTGGTGAAGGTGGTCAGCCGGTCGGCCTCGCCGCGCAGGGAGGTGGCGAGCTGCCCCATCTGGTCGGGGTCGATGCCGCAGAATTCGGCGGTGGGTGCCATGGAACGTTCCCCCTCGTGCTCGTGGTCGTGACGGTCACGTACGTCCGGCTCATGGTCGTGACGGTCACATGCGTCCGGCCATCTCCCTGCGCATGGCGTCCGCCTCCGCCTCGGTCACCAGCGGGGGAGAGCGGCGCAGCTCTTCCTCGACCGCGTCCACCACACGCTGGGCGAGCCGCGCCAGCCGCTGGCGCCGGTCTTCCAACTCGCTGGTCCAGGTGGTGGCCGTCGGCCCCGTCCACACCTGTCCCGACCGCATCGCCGAGGAGGCGCGCTGGTATGCCTGCCGCACCTCGTGAGCCCTGTCTTCGGCCTCGATGAGCAATTGCCTCAGCCGTTCGTACCGAGGGCTGGGCACCATCCGCTCGGCCACGCCACCCCCGCCCTTTTCGTGACCCCGTGATGAAGGAAAAAGTCGCATACCAGAGTAGGTATTGATCGTCTAAGTCGGCAAGCCCCGTACTCGGTCGGCATCGCGCTTTCGTCGGTGGAGCGATGGCCATCCTGAGCGGTTGAAACCGATATTTCGGTCGTTACCTCTCATGTGCGGTAACTTCGCCAAGTGCCAGAATCGGAGTAACGGATGACGCTGTTCGAAAAGCACATCGGCGCGATAGAAATCGCCGTCAAGGTCGCGTACTGGATGTGTTTCCTCGCCGGTTTCGTGCTGTTCCTGGCCGGTCACGTGACCGTGCTCATGGCGATCGTGATCGGCGTCATATGGCTGTCTCGCGCTACCCTGCGCCACATCCAGGTGATTCGGGCGCGCTGGGACGAGCAGGCCGCCGAGGAGTCGGAGATACGCCGTGAGCAGTGGCACCTGAACCGCGAACGAGAGTTGCGTCTCCAGATCCAGCGGCTACAGCAGCCGGACCGTTGACCTGTTGACCTTATGCCGTCGTTCCGACGGTCGCGCTCTCCGTTCGCATCGTGTTCCCGCCGCCGCACCGGTTGCACCCCGAGGGTGGGTTAGGTTGAGGTTTGCCTGAAATGCCGTTAAAGGGATGCGCCAATGTCGGCACCGTCCGCACTTCCCCCCTCTCTCGTGCGCCTGCTGGCGCGGCCCGCCCCTCCCGGAGGGCTCTCCGACCTCAAGCACGTCGTCTTCGTCATGCAGGAGAACCGGTCGTTCGACCATTACTTCGGCCGGATGCGCGGGGTGCGCGGCTACGGGGACCGCAACGCGGTGTCCACCCGGGCGCTCCGCCCGATCTTCGAGCAGGACGGGATCCTGCCCTTCTCCCTACGGGAGGCGGCCGAGCGCGCGGGAGCCGACCCGATGCTGCTCGACACCCACGACCACACCTGGCTCGGTACGCAGAACGCCTGGGCGATGGGCTGGAACGACGCCTGGGTGCCCAACAAGGGGCCGTCCACCATGGCGTACTACGACCGCGGGGATCTTCCGTTCCACTACGAGCTGGCGGACGCGTTCACGATCTGCGACGCCTACCACTGCTCGGTGCTGAGTTCCACGACGCCGAACCGCAACTACCACGTCTCCGGCCACACGGGTTACGAGCCGGGCACCGAGCAGCGGGCCGTCGACAACGGCGCCTGTGAGGAGGACGGGCACCCGGGCTACACCTGGACCACGGTGCCCGAACTGCTGACCCAGGCCGGGCACTCCTGGCAGGTCTACCAGGAGTGGGACAACTACCAGTGCAACAACTTTGAGTTCTTCGCCACGTTCAAGGCGGTCATGGCGAAACTCGGGCAGAGCAGCATGTACTCCTTCTACGAGAAGGTGCGCGCGTCCGAGGATCCCGCGCCGATGCTCGCCGAGCTTGAGGAGAAGGTGGCACGCCTGGATCCGGCCGACCGGGCGCTCTACGACCGGGCGTTGCGGCGCACCCGGACGGGCGGGCTGGGGGACTGGTTCGCCGCCGACGTGGCGGCGGGACGCCTACCGGCGGTCTCGTACGTCGTGACCTCGCTCGCCGACTCCGAACACCCCGAGGGCTCCTCGGCGGTGGAGAGCGGGAAGGTCGTCTACCGGATTCTCGACGCGCTGGCGTCGAGTCCGGGGGTGTGGGCGAGCACCGCGGTCTTCGTCACCTACGACGAGAACGACGGCTTCTTCGACCACGTTCCCCCGCCCGTCCCGCCGGAAGGGACCCCGGGAGAGTTTGTCGGAGGACGTCCCATCGGGCTGGGCATGCGCGTCCCGATGATCGTCGTATCACCGTGGAGCGTGGGTGGCCACGTCTGCTCGCAGACGTTCGACCACAGCTCTACGGTCCGGTTCCTGGAGACCTGGCTCGGCATCGAGGCCCCCGACATCAGTGCCTGGCGGCGGACCGTCGCCGGAGATCTCACCTCCGCCTTCGACTTCGCCCGCCCGGAGGCGTGGCCCACGCCCGTGACGCCGGAAATCAGTGTCCCGGAGGGTGCCGCGTCCGCCCAGGGTGCTCTGACCGATCAGGACATCTCGACTGTTCGGGACATCTCGGCCGACCGGGACGCTCCGGTTGTCCAGGAGGTCGCGGCTGGTCGGGACGCTCCGGTCGCCCAGGGAGTCGCGGTCGGCCGCTGGTATCCCGACGCCCCCGCCGAGCAGCGCATGCCGTGCGCGGAACCGGGCGTCAGGCCCGCCCGCGCGCTGCCGTACCGGCCCGACGCCTCGGCACGCACCGGCGGTCGCGCCGTCGAGATCACGATGAGCAACACCGGTGCGGAGAGCGCGCACCTGGCGCTGTACGGCTACATGGGGGAACTCGTCCGGCCTCTGCACTTCGACGTGCTCGGCGAGGCCCGCGAGGTGGTCTACTTCCCCTGTCCCACGTACGCCCTCGTCCTCACCGGCCCGAACGGCTTCCGCAGGGAGTTTCGGGGTGGGACCGACGACAGGGTGGAGATGTCCAGCGTGATCGACGCGGCCACCCGGACGATCGAGATCACCGTCGTCAACACCGGTAACAGACCCGCCGACGTAACGGTCCTGCCCCTCGCCTACGGCGGGACGGCGCGGACGCTGCGGGTCGCGTCCCGTGACACCGCGCGGGTGCCGTGGCGGGCCGCGACCGGGTGGTACGACCTGTGGATCACCGTCGCCGGGGACACCGGCTTCGCCCGACGCCTGATGGGACACATCGAGAACGGCGAACCGAGTGTCACGGGCTGACGGCCGCCGGGGACGGCGGGGGAGAAATGTCGGTGTGCTCTGGTAGACCGTGGGCCATGGGTGTGAGCGTGGATGAATTCCTGGAGATGGTGAAGCGGCTGCCGGAGACCGAGCAGGGCGACGGCGGTGAGTGGGTCTCGCTGAAGGTGCGGGGCAAGGGCTTCGGCTACCTGTGGGAGAAGACGGAGACCGTGGGGCTCAAGTCGACGATCGCCGAGCAGCTCGCGCTGGTGGCGGAGCGGCCGGAGGTGTTCGAGATCCAGTTCACCGCGGGCCAGTTCGGCTGGGTCGTGGTCCACCTCGCGAAGATCGACGCGGACGAGCTGTTCGAGCTGGTCACCGAGGCGTGGTGCCTGACGGCTCCCAAGAAGCTCGTCGACGCCCACGAGGCCGCACACTAGCCCCGGTTGGCCCCATTTTCCGCATGTGCCGCATCGTTGCTGGTCAAATGCCATATTCGATCAGGTTGGCTGGGGAATCGTGCTGGTTCCGGGGTGGCACATGCGGAACGCGGGGCCGACAGGAGGTTGGCTCACGGGAAGGTGAGCGTGCGGCTCGTGGTCACGGCGACGCTTCTTCGGTCTCCTGACCGCCGGTGGCCGGCTCCGTCGTCCGGTCGCTGCCGGGCCGGCCGGCCGTCGTCAGGCGTCCGTAGGTCGTCCGTCAGTTGTTGATCCCACGGCCGGTGCCGCTACCGCCGATGCTGTCGCTGATACCGCCGCCGATACCGACGCCCTCGCCGATGCCGACACGCTCGCGTCCGCGTTTGCTTCCTCCGTACTCACGCCCGTAGTCCTGCCCATGCCCGCGCATGTGCTTATGGCCGTGCTTGTGCCGGTAGTTCCGTCCGTACTCGTACCGGTGCTCGCGCCGGGCGCGGCACCTTGCGGGGTTCTTGTGCTCGCGGCAGGGCTTCAGGGCGGAGGTGGCGGTGGTCGGGGTGGTCACGGCCACGGTGTCCGCGACGGCGGACGGGGTCGGCATCGCCACGGGGACGACGAGGGCGGAGACCGTCATGGCTCCGGCCGCCAGGGCATTTCTGATCATGGTCATGGCAGATCACTCCACATCGAATCGATGTCGAATCGGTCGAGCCCAGGGCGGTGCCCGGGCCGGCGGAGCGCCGCGCCGCGTCGAGGGCGACGCCGACACGATGCGTAACCTGTCTTCACGGTAAGTGGTTGGGGATGCGGGAGTCTGCTAGCGGATCCCAAAGGCTTGGGGCGGCCGGATTACCTGGCGGTAGCGGAAAGGAACGGAGACGGGGGGATCGGTGACGCTCGGCTATCGGTCTCGGCGGAAGGCTCGCGTCCCGGCAGGGTGTCATTCGCGGCGGAACCGCCAGGGTTCGGTAGATCGTCCTCGTCCGAGCTCCTGTTTTCGTGGGAGAACCCCCCGTCGGCCGGGGTCGCCATGGCGCTCGGGCACCGGTTTCCCGTATCCGTCATCGAAGACCGTTGGCTTCGAGAGGGCATCCACCAGGGGAAATGCCGAGTCCGAAAGCGCGTCCGGGGCAGGCAGGGTTCGAAGGAGCGTCCGCCGTGGGGAACGCCAGGTCCGAAGAAACGCCGTCAGCGGGGAACGCCGGGTCCGAAGGAGGTGTGCAGGGTGGAGGAGGCGACGACCCGGCCCGCGACGACGACGTGGCGGGGTGGCGCGTGCCCGGTGAGGGCCTCGCGGAGGGTTCGTCCTTCGAGGACGACGAGATCGGCGGGGGCACCGGCCTCCAGACGGTGGACGGGCAGGCCGACGACCCGCGCGGCGTTGACGGTCACCATGTCGTACAACCGCTCCAGGGCGTCGTCGGTGCGCGCGTCGAGCAGGTGGGCGGCGAGGAAGGCCACCTCCAGGAGGTTGTGCCGCCCGAACGGGTAGTAGGCGTCCTCGATGTCGTCCTGGCCGAGGGCGACCGGGACACCGGCGTCGGCGAGCCGGAAGACCGGCAGGTGGAGCGGCCCGGTGTGCGGATCGCTCACGAATCCGAGCCCCGCGGCGCGGCACAACCCGGCCAGGCGGCGCAGGTACGGCTCGGGGTAGAGCGCCATCGCCCTGGCGTGCTGGGCGCTGCCGCGTCCGACCATGTCGCGCGCCAGGAGTTCCCGCGCCAGCATCTCGGTCGTGCGCAGTCCCGGGTCTCCCGCGTCGTCGACGAGCATGGCGACGCGCAGGCCGTGCCGCTGGGCGAGGCCGACCATGCGCCGCACGTGCTCGGCGGCGTCGGCGTCGGTCCACTCGATCCAGGGGATGCCGCCCACCACGTCGGCGCCGAGCCGTACGGCCTCGACGACGAGTTCCTCGGTTTCGGGTTCGCGGAGCAGGCCGTCCTGCGGGAACGCCACCACCCGCACGTCGACCACGCCGCGAAACTCCTCGCGCAGTGCCAGCAGCGCCTCCAGGCCGGTGAGTCCTGCCTTCGGGTCGATGTCGGCGAAGGCCTGCACCGCCCGGACGCCGTGTCGTACGGACTCCAGGAGCACCGGTCTCGCGCGTTCGAGGACGGATCGCGTGGTCTGGCCGGTCTTGACGGCGGCGGCCGTCTCGATGGCGCCCATCGCGGCCCCCATCGCGCCCGCGGTGTACTCCGAGAGTGCGGCGGACCCGGCGCGGTCGAGGGTGTGGGCCTTGCACAGGTGCAGGTGCGCGTCCACGAACGGCTCGGTGACCAGGGCGCCGTCCGCGTCGAGGGTCATGCCGGTCGCCGGGGGCAGGTCGGGATCGTCCTGGGCGACGTGGCCGATGAGCCCGCCCGTGACGGCCAGCGACCACCTGCCGGGACGGCCGCGCAGGGTGGCGTTGCGGATGAGCAGGTCTGGAGCGTCCATGACAGCACGGTAGAAGCACACCGGCAGGAGCGTGACGGCCAGATCTGCCAAGCCGGTGCCTTGCGAGTGTGGTGGTTCGAAAGGGGGGACGACGTTCTAACCGGGCGATGGAAGGCCGTCCATTGTGGATCCCCGCGGAAAACCGGCTTAACGGAGCCGTAGTCCCGCGATGACGAGCCCGACCATGAGGCGCGCGTCGTAGCGGGGATTGTCGGCGCCGATGCAGAGATTGCCGATGCCGTGCATCAGGACGAGGGCATCCATGTCGGGGGCGATCTCGCCCGCCGTGGCGGCGGCGTCGAGCAGGTCGGCGCAGACGGGGACGAGGCGGTCGAGGAAGTAGGCGTGCAGCGTCTGGAAGGCGGCGTCGTTGGAGCGCAGCGCCTCGGCCAGACCGTGCTTGGTGACCAGGAAGTCGACGAAGAGGTTGATCCAGCTCGCGAGCGCGGCGTGCGGTGTGGTGCTCTTCGCCAGCAGTACGGGACCGGCCTCGGCGCACGCCTCCACCTGGTGACGGTAGACCGCGACGATGAGGTCGGCCCGTGTCGGGAAGTGGCGGTAGATCGTGCCGACGCCGACGCCTGCCTTGGCGGCGATGTCCCGCACGGGCACGTCGACGCCGGAGGAGACGAACATCGCGGCGGCGGCTTCCAGCAGGGTCTTCTCGTTGCGCCGGGCATCGGCCCGTTTGCGTGGGGCCGACGATTCGCCACTTGTGCCGGTCATTGTTGCCCCCTTGCAAAGCGGAACCGTGTTCCGTATATTCGAAGCGGAACCGGGTTCCGCATTGCCAGGATGTCAGCCCGGCAGGCCGATGCCAAGTCACGGTCATCGCCGAACCGCAGCCGCTGACACGTCACGGTCATCATCACATCGCCACGTCGCGAAGGAACAATCATGCACGCACTGCCAGAGCCCACGCCGGTCGTCTCGGTGCACCCCGTCACGCTGCCGGCCCCGGATCGAGGAGAGGATCTGCGGGTGCGGATCTCCGCCCCTACGACCGGCCGCGAGCTGCCCGTCATCGTCTTCTCCCACGGTTTCGGCCAGTCGGCGACCGGCTATGACCCGTTGACCGGCTTCTGGGCCTCCCGCGGCTTCGTCGTCGTCCAGCCCACCCACCTCGACTCGCGGACGCTGAACCTCCCGCCCGACGACCCGCGTACACCGCTGATCTGGAGGCTCCGGGTCGACGACCTGAAACTCGCCCTCGACCGGCTCGACCTCCTGGAGTCGTCCGTCCCCGGCCTCGCCGGACGTCTTGACGGCACGCGCGTCGCCGTGGCCGGGCACTCCTGGGGTGCCCAGACGGCGAGCACGCTGCTGGGAGCGCGAGTCCTCGACGCCGACGGCGTCCCCGGAGAGGACATGTCCGACCCGCGGATCAAGGCGGGCGTACTGCTGGCCGTGACGGGTACCGGCGGAGCCGACCTTTCCCCGTTCGCGGCCGAGCACTTCCCCTTCATGAGCCCGAGTTTCGCGGACATGACCACCCCGGCCCTCGTCGTCGCGGGCGACCGGGACGACTCTCCGCTGTCGGTCCGGGGTCCGGACTGGTTCACCGACGCCTACCGCTTGAGCCCGGGTAGCAAGAGCCTGCTCACCCTGGCCGGGGCGGAGCACTCGCTCGGCGGTGTCGCCGGTTACGAAATCAGGGAGACGACGGACGAGAGCCCCGAGCGGGTCGCCCTGATCCAGCAGCTCACGTGGGCCTACCTGCGCGACGCCCTCGGCCTCAAGGACTCCACCTGGCCGGCACCGGTGGAGAGCGGCCTGGGCAGCCTCGACTCCAAGTAGGGATTTCACCCCTGCCGGAAACCCGGTCGTGCCGGGGAGCGTCGGTCGGCCGGTTCCGCCGGCGGGGCTTGGGTGGGCGGTATTCGGCCTGTGCGGCAGCACGGGATTCGGTTGTGTCCTGTAGGGGGAAAGCCGCACATTCCAGAGTCAGGCCGCCGCCGTGGATGCCACGGCCGGGCCTCCTTGCAGGCGGTCGAGGTGTCGGGCGGTGAGGTCTTGCCCGTGGGTGCTCATCATGGATGCATGGATCGAGCCTTGGCCCAGGACACGAAAGGGAACGCGCTGACGGCGTTCCTGCCGGCCGCACGCGTCGCCGGCGCGCCGGACGACGCGCCGATGCCCGCGGCCTTGGTCGCGGTCTGGTGCGGCCGGCACCTGCTACTGGTCTTCGACCGCTTCCGCGGGGAGTGGGAACTACCCGGCGGCAGGATCGATCCCGGCGAGACGCCTCTTCAGGCCGCCGTACGGGAACTCCATGAGGAGAGCGGTCTGCGGCTGCCCACCCTCACCTTCGCCGGGTACGCACGTTTCCGGCTCGTCGGCCCACCACGCGACGAGTATGCCGCGATCTACACCGCCCACGTCCCCACCCTCCACGACGCCTTCACCCCCAATGGGGAGATCGGCGCCATCCGCTGGTGGGACACCGCCGACACTCCGCCCGATGGCACTCAGGTCATCGACGCGACCCTGGCGCAGCACACTCGCCTTCAGCGGCACTTGAGCGATTGACTCGCCTCGGTATTTCCGTCCTCATGTGCGAGAGGAGCCCGACGGTTTCGGTGAATTGTCGGGTTTGGTTACCGCATCGACGGCTGGATGGTCGAGCACGAAGGGAGAAGCACGATGGACCGGAAAATGCCGATGATCGTATCCGTGACGCCCGCCCTCACCTATTTCAGGCGCGACTCCGCAGATAATTCATCGAGATCACGACTTGTCAGAAGATTACACAATATATGTCAATATCCAGCGCTCTGACCGGTAAGCTACAGTCGTATTACCTGCCGTCGTCATAAATCATTCCATGTCTTACCTTTCGGATATGTTCAACCGCCCCGCAGAGGGCCAGAAGAAGGGGTGATATGGGAAAGAAAAAGAAGAACTCCTTTGCTCACGATGCCATCGACGCCGTGGCCACGGTCGCAGGTTCAACGGTCGCGGTGAAGGTCACGCTCCTCGGCACCGCCGCCGGGCAACCGGCGGCCGGAGCGCTCGGGGGTGCCTACGCGGGCAAGAAGGTCCGGGACGAGATCAACAGCTTGAAGACCCCGGAAGGCCGCAAGAAGTGGGGCGAACGTCTGGACAACCTCGGCGAGAACACCCGAAACAATCCATGCCCCGGAGCCTGACGATCGGCACACGCGTGATCTCGACACAGGCACACACAAGATCCACCCCTGGTGCCGAGTAGCGGGAAACAGACCCTCGACGGCCGGAGACCCATCCCATGAAGCCGAGGTCTCCGGCCTCCCGCTCCCGCCCAAGCCGGCGTGGCGCAGACGGCGAGTACGCTGCTGAGAGCTCTGCCGGACCAGACCGGAGGCCGCGTACCATTGCGTTCGGCCGTTCCCGCGCGAGATCGCCCATCGAAAAACCGCTCACCGGCGACGATTCCGCCCCGTGGCGAAAGTCCTACGCGTAACCGTTCCTACCGACCGCCGCGAGGACTGCCATGACCCACGACGGAACATCATCCGACATGACCGCTCCGGAACCGAGGCTGCGCCTTCGCCGCCTTCGCCGCCTTCGCCGCGCCTCCGGCATCTGGCCACTGGTCCACGCCGAGCGGGCGGCCCTCGCGGCCGACCTGGCGGATCTCACCGACGAGCAGTGGGCGACACCGTCGCTGTGCTCCGGACTGACCGTGCGCGAGGTGCTGGCGCACCTCACCTCGGCGGCGACCCTCACTCCGGTGAGGTGGATGGCGGGCGTGATCCGCTGCCGGTTCGACTTCAACAGGCAGAACGCCATGCGGCTCGCCGAACAGTTGGGCGCGACCGCGGCCGAGACGCACGACAGGTTCCGTCGTGTCGTCGCGAGCACGACCAAGCCGCCCGTCCCGGTCGTGGCGATGCTGGGCGAGACGATCCTGCACGCCGAGGACATCCGGCGGCCACTGGGTATTCGCCGTGACTACCCGATCGGGACCATCACCCGGCTGGCCGAGTACTACCAGGGCAGCGACTTCGTCGTCGTCGCCAAAGGGCGGATCGCCGGCCTGCGGCTCGTCGCCGACGACGGCCCCTTCGCGACCGGCTCCGGTCCGCTCGTCTCCGGCACCACCCTGGCACTCACGATGGCGATGACCGGGCGCATGACGTATTGCGACGAACTCGACGGCGACGGCGTCTCGATCCTGCGAGGACGCGGTGAGATGACATGATCGAGAACCTGCCGTCCGGACGCCTCTCACCGCTCGGCAGGCGAGGCATACATTCGACCACTCTGAGTATCCATGTGCTCACAGAATTTGGTCGAAGACCTGCGAGACGCCGCATCGTACAGTGAAGATATGGCCATGCTGACTGTCGACCTTGATGCCAGAGCGGAGAAGGCTTTGAGCGAGCTGACCGCTGATGGCCGTTCCGTGACCGAAGCGGTTCGTGAAGCTCTTGTCGTCGCCCAACGACTCCATCGGATGGAGGAGGCCCGGATCGCGGCCGAGAGGCTGGCCAAAGATCCCGCCGACAGGGCCGAAGCCGAAGCGATCATGAAGGACACGGAGCACCTGCGTGCGTGGTGACGTGTACCGGCTGCGCGCTCCTCGTGACGCGATGGCCCATGAACAGCGAGGCGAGCGCTTCGCCGTGATCCTCCAGTCGGATTTCCTCTCCCACCTCTCCACCGTCCTCATCGCACCGACCTCGGCCAGTGCACCCCCCGCCCCCTTCCGTCCCGAAGTCGAACTGCTCGGCAAGCAGAGCCGGGTCATGGTCGAGCAGACCATGGCTGTCACCCCGCACCGTCTGGGCGACTTCGCCGGTCGCCTGGACCCCGCCGAGATCGAAGAGGTCGACGAGGCCCTCCACACGGTCCTCGGGCTGCTCCGATAGAGAAAGCGCCGGATGGGCGCCTTTTCGCCGTGATCCCACTTCCGATGGAGTACGAGAACGGGATCACGGCAGAAGGCGGACGCCCCGCGGACTGGACTAATCAGAACCGTTCGATCACTGCCCCGAGGCCGGTCGAGCTCACGCTCGGTTCACGACCTCCTGGAGGAGCTTCGCGATTCGGTCGACGTCGGACTCGGTGGTGCGCCAGTTGCTGAACGCGGCGCGCAGCGCGGGCACACCCTCGTGGACGGTCGGCGTGAGGAACGCCTCGCCGGACTCGGTGATCGCCTCGGCCACCTCGGCGATCCCCGCCGTGGTGGGAGAGGAGGCGAGGGTGAAGCAGACCACGTTGAGCCGTACGGGGGCGAGCAGCCGGTAGGCGGGCATCGCGGCGATCCGCTCGCCGAGTGCGGCGGCGAGGGCGATGTCGTGCCGGACGATCTCCGCGTGCCCCTCGCGACCGTACGCGGCGAGGGTGAACCAGGCGGCCAGCGCACGCAGGCGCCGGGAGTTCTCCGGCGTGAGGTGTACGAGGTCGGGGACGTCGCCCACCGGGGTGAGATAGGCGGCGGAGTTCTGGAAGACGCGGATCTGCAGGTCGCGGCGGCGGGTGAACTGGACCGCGCTGTCGTAGGGCACGTTCAGCCACTTGTGCAGGTCCACGCAGACCGAGTCGGCCTCGCCGAGGCCCGCGACGAGGTGGGCGTGCTCGGGCGAGAGTGCGGCGAAGGCCCCGAACGCGGCGTCCACGTGCAGCCAGAACGGGTGGTGCTCACGTAGGGCCGCGATGGCGCGCAGGTCGTCGAAGTCGACGGTGTTCACCGTGCCGGAGTTGGCGACCACGATCGCCGGAGCCCCGTCCAGCCGGTCGAGTTCCTCGGCGAGCCGGGCCACGTCCACCGCCTCCCTGCCGGGCAGGAGGGAGACCCGCCGGAGCGCCGACCGTCCCAGGCCGAGCATGGACAGCGACTTGACGGTGCTGGAGTGCGGGCTTCCCGACAGCACGGTCACCGGCCCGAGCACCGCGACGCCCTCCTCGGCCACCGAGACGCCGCGTCGCTCGCCCAGCCACTCCCTCGCGATCGCGAGGCCGGTGAGGTTGGACAGGGTCGCGCCGCTGACGAACGCCCCCTCGTGCTCGGGGGGCAGACCGAAGAGGTCACGCAGCCACCCGACCGTCTCCCGTTCGAGGTCAGGGGCGAGCGAGTCCAGGCCCGAGGTGGGATTCTGGTCGAGGGTGCCGGTCAGCCAGTCGCCCGCGAGCGCGGCGGGCGTCACGCCGCCCGTGACGAAACCCAGGTAGCGGGGGCCCGCACCGGCCGCGAAGCCGGGCTCCCACCGCCGCGCGAACTCCTCCAACGCCCCCCGCAGGCCGACCCCCGCCTCGGGCAGCGACGCGGGCGCGGGCCTGACCGGTGTCCGCGCCGCCGCCCGGTCGCCGAGCCCGGCGAGGAGGCGTGCGGCGTAGGCGCGGGTGGCCTCAAGCAGTTCGGGGAGGTGGTCACGGTCGGTGCCGAGCGTCCCGCGCTCGCGACCGGTTCCCGTCGCCTGCGGCGTCTCGGGCGGGTGGCCGCCGGTGGGCGACGGCCCGGGAGCGTGAGAAGTGACCGTTTTGTCGCTGGCGTCCATGCCTCGACGCTACGACGCCGGTCGGACGTCTGACCAACGACCCCCGGGGTACGGACTCGGTCTTCGGCGATCATGCGAACTCACCCCCGTGCGGGGCCGGTATGCGACCGCCCGGCCGGGCGAATATCGGCAGGCGGGAGGCTACGAGGCCGTTGCCCGATCGCCCGGCCGACCACGAAGGGGCGGCCGGGCGGACGGGAGCCGCTGTCTTTACTGGCTGTCGGCGCAACTGTGTTCACTTCTGTCACGCGCGTGAGCGCCCGTTTCGCGAGCAAGCCACCGAACATTCTGGAATGATCGCTGAATATCCTGTCGGACATTCGAGACTGACGGACAGTGACTGATGCCCCCCATCGATCAAATTACCGCCTTCGCATCGGACCAGCCGATCCTGACGGTCATCATCGGCGTGTTCGCCCTCGTCCTGCTGGTCGTGGCCTACTTCGCGCTTCGCGCCGTCCAGCGGATAGCGGTCCGCTTCTTCCACTCCCATGTCGCGCCCCGTCCGGTGGAGGACATCCTCACCATCGTCGCCGCCAGCATCGCGACGGGCGTCTCCGCCCAGGGCATGTGGCGCTTCTCCGGTGACGTGCTCGGCTTCGACGGCCCGCTGAGGCTGCTGCTCTTCGCCTTCATCGAGGTCGCGGTCATCACCAGCGCGGTCCGTGCCCGCCGCAACATGCGGGAGAACTTCTCAGCGGGCATCGACGGCATCGCCGTGTGGGCGCTCACCGGCCTGACCGCCGTGCTGTCCAGCATGGACGCCCGCAGCACGGCCGAGGCCATCTTCCGGCTCGCCGCTCCCCTGGTGGCGGCGTGGCTGTGGGAGCGCGGCATGGCGATCGAACGCCACCGGATCAGCGGGCGCTCGCGCATCAACTGGCGGCTCACCCCCGAGCGGGCACTCGTCCGCATCGGGCTGGCCGAGGTCAGCGACCGTACGGCGAGTGAGGTCGACGCCCACCGCAGGCTGACCAGGGTCGCGCTGGCGGCCAAGCGCGCCCGCGCGCTCCGCGAGTCCGGGGCGTCCGACCGGAAGATGCGCTCGGCCCTCACCAAGCTGGACCGTGCCATGGACCGGGCGGTGGAGCACACCGGCCTGGCCGTCGACTCGGTGCGCCAGGAGGCCCTGCTCTCCCAGATCGGCGCCCTCTACAACACCTCCGCGCTGATCGACCTGACGCCGCCGGTGCCGTGGGAGCCGGAGCCGGCGCGTCCCGCGGTGGCCGCGGGTCCCTCCTCGTCGCGGTTCGGGGACGAGGATGACGACGACGAGGTCCAGGTGCTGGACGGTCCGCCGCCGGTCGTCGACACGGCGCAGCGCGCGGCCCTGATGCGCGCCGCGCGGGAATACTGGGACAAGCAGATCGAGCGGAAGTTCGTGCCCCGCGCGGCCGACATCGCCCACGAGACGGGGGTCTCCCTGGCCACCGCCCGTGAGTACCGTGCCCTCTGGAAGCTGGAGCCCAAGGCTCACGCGCTGCTGGAGGCCGCCTTCCACGAGCACGGGATCATCGACACCGGCACCTTCCCCGCGATCGAGACCGAGGAGCAGGTTCTCACCGTGAACGGGTCCTCGCCCGGTCGCTGACCCGGCCGTCGATCCCGCTCGATCCTGTTTGATTCCGCCGCTCCTCCGGCCGACCTGACGATCAGGTCGGCCGGAGGAAAAGGTCGGGCGGCTCCGCGTACGGTGGCGGACCGGTCCGATGGATTCGCGTGCGGCGACCATCGGATGGCCGGTCGGTCCGGCCGCCCCGCGTACGGTGACCGATGGCCGGTCGGTCCGGCCGCCGCCCCGCGTACGGTGATCAGCGGGTCAGGCGGACTCACGCACGACGAGGGTCGTGGGCAGTATGACCGGCTCCAGGTGCTCGGCGCCGTCGATCAGGGCGAGCAGCAGGCGGACGGTCTCCTCCGCGACCCGTTCCAGGGGCTGGCGGACGGTGGTGAGCGGCGGGTGGGTGGTGAGCGCCACCGCCGAGTCGTCGAAGCCGCCCACCGCGACGTCCTCGGGCACCCTGCGCCCCGCGGCGCGCAGGGCCGAGAGCGCGCCCGCGGCCATCAGGTCGGAGGCGACGAACACCGCGTCGATGTCGGGGGAGCGCTCCAACAGTCTGGCCATCGCGCTCTCCCCGCCCAGCTGGGTGTAGTCGCCGTGCTCGATGAGCCTCCTGCCGGCCTTCCTGCCGAGGATGTCGGCGAAGCCCTCCAGCCGCAGCGCGCCGCCGGGGGTGTCGAGCGGGCCGGTGATGGTGGCGATCCGCCGGTGGCCGCGCTCCACCAGGTAGCGCGTCATCTGCCGGGCGCCCTCGCGGTCGTCGGCGGCGGCGTACGGGATCACGTTCTCCCTGCCGATGACCGCCCCCTGGGCGACGGCGGCCACCGGGATGTCCAGCAGCGCGTCCACCAGCTTGTCACCGGCGTGGGTGGAGACCAGGAAGACCCCGTCGGCGTGGCCGCCGCGCAGGTAGCGGATCACCCGGTCGCGGTCGCCGTCGTTCCCGGCGATCATCATCACGAGCGACACGTCCCGCTCGGCGAGCCGCCGGGTGGCGGTGCGCAGCAGCACGCTGAAGGTGGGATCCTCGAACAGCCTCTCCTGCGGCTCCGACAGGACCATCACCACCGAGCCGGTCCGCTGGGTGACCAGGCTGCGGGCGGCCCGGTTGAGCACGTAGCCCGTCTCGGCGATGGCCCGCTTGACGGCGGCGTGCGCGGCGGGGCTGACATACCGGTCGTCGTTGAGGACCCGGGACACCGTTCCCCGGGACACCCCCGCCACCGCCGCGACGTCGTGAATGGTCGGACGCTTCGCCATGCTCCCCATTTTCCCCTCGCCCGGCGGCCGGTCGGCCTGGCCTCAGCTTTTCACGGCCCCGCCGGCCAGGTCGGCCCTCCAGTAGCGCTGCATCGTGAGGAAGAGCGCGATCAACGGGATGATCGAGAGCAGTGTGCCGGTGAGGATCAGGTTGTAGAGCGAGGGCTGGTTGGCCCCCGCGGCGAGCAGGGTGTAGAGCCCGACGGTGAGCGGGAACCTCTGGTCGTCGCCCAGCATGATGAACGGCAGCAGGAAGTTGTTCCAGATCGCGACGAACTGGAACAGGAAGATGGTCACCATGCCGGGCAGCATGAGGGGCAGGGCTATCCGGCCCAGCAGCAGCCGGTGCCCGGCGCCGTCGATGCGCCCGGCCTCCAGCAGCGCGTCGGGGACGGCGGCGGTGGCGTAGACGCGGGCGAGATAGATGCCGTACGGGCTGAGGATCTGCGGGAGCAGGACCGACCAGTAGGTGTCGGCGAGCACGATCCGGGAGAAGAGCAGATACTGCGGGATGGCGAGCACCACGGCGGGCACCAGGACGCCGCCGAGCAGCAGGTTGAAGATCAGGTTGCGGCCGGGGAAGCGATATTTGGCCAGGGTGTAACCGGAGACGGCGGAGACGGCCGTGGACAGCAGGGCGCCGCCGCCCGCGTACAGCAGCGTGTTGAGCATCCACAGCCAGAACACGCCGTCGCGGTAGGCGGCGAGGTCGGCGAGGTTGGACAGCAGGCCGGTGCCGGGGGCGAAGGTCGAGGTGGAGAACAGCTCCGCCTTCGACTTGCCGGCCGCCACCAGCACCCAGCTGACCGGCAGCAGGCAGTAGAGCGCGCCCAGCAGCAGGATCGCGGTCGGCGCGATCCCGGCCGGGCGGCGTCGGCGGCGGGCCCCGGTGAGGGGTGTGGTGGCCATCAGCCCTCCCCGAAGGCGCGGTCGCGGACGACGCGCAGGAAACCGAACGACAGGACGAGGGAGATCGCCGCGATGACGATCGAGGTGGCGGCGGCCGAGTAGAGGTCGCCGGTGACGAAGGCGTCGCGGTAGACCTTCATGAGCGGGCTCCAGGTCGAGCTGATCGTGTTGGTGAGCGGCCGCAGGGTGGTCGGCTCGGTGAACACCTGGATCGTGGCGATGATGGAGAAGACCGTGGTCAGGATGATCGCGGGCAGCAGGATCGGGACCTTGACCCGCAGCGCCGTCTGGATCTCGCTCGCCCCGTCGATCCTGGCGGCCTCGTAGTAGGTTCTGGGCACGGCGCGCAGCGCGGTGTAGAGGACCAGGGTGTTGAAGCCGACGCCGCCCCAGACCGCCACGTTCGCCATGGACAGCACCACCGTGCCCGCGCCGAGCAGGTCGACGTCGAGCACCTGGCGGATCGGGCTGAGGCTGGGCAGGTAGAGGAAGCCCCACAGCAGGGTCGCGGCCACGCCCGGCACCGCGTACGGCAGGAAGAGGGAGATCCTGGAGAAGCGGGCGAGCCGCACGTGCGCGGAGTCCAGCAGCAGTGCGAACAGCAGGGCGAGCCCGAGCATGACGACGAGCACCAGCAGGCCGTAGCCCAGGACGCGCAGCCAGCCGGCCCACAGTTCACCGTCGGCGAGCGTCGCCGCGTAGTTGTCGAGGCCGGCGAAGACCTCGCGGCGGGAGCCCTTGCCCAGGCCCAGCCCCGAGACCTTCGTGCGCCGCAGGCTGAGGTAGGCCGTGTAGGCGATGGGGAGGGCCATGAAGAGCGTGAACAGCGCCATGGCCGGTGCGAGGAGGAGGTAGGGGACGGCGCTCGCGGTGCGAACGCCGCCGCCGGGGCGTCGTGTCATCGGGTGAGCTGGAATCCGGACTTCTGCATGTCGGCGACCGTCGCGTCCTGCATCTTCACGAGGGCGTCGGAGAACGCCGACCTGTCCTGCAGGGCCTTGTCGAAGGCGTCCTTGAAGGCGTTGTAGGTCACGTTGACGTTCGGGCCGAAGGTGAAGCCGCGGGCGCCGCTCGCGATCGTGGCGGTCCGCTGCCAGAAGTCGGGCTGGTTGGAGAAGTATTCGGGGGCCTCACCGAGCATGGTGGCGCCCTTGGTGGCCGCCGGGTAGAGGGCGCCCTCGGAGACGAGCAGGCCGAGCGCCTCGGGGTCGGTGTTGAGCCAGGTCGCGAACTTCGCGGCGGCGGCGAGGTGGGGGGACTTGGCGGAGACCGCGGTGGAGGAGCCGCCCCAGAAGCCGCTCGCGTTCTCGCCGGCGTTCCACTGCGGCAGCGGGGCGATCGCCCACCTGCCCTTCGCCTTGGGGGCGTTGCCGGACAGCACGCCGGGGGCCCAGACCGCCGAGGGCCAGGTGAGCAGCCTGCCGTCGTTCAGCGCCTTGTTCCACTCGGGGGTGAAGTACGGCTGGTCGTCGATGGCGCCCTCGGAGACGAGGCCGCCCCAGTAGTCTGCGACCTTCCTGGTGGCCTCGTCGTCGACGGCGACCTTCCAGGACTCGCCGCTGATCGACCACCACTGGGCGCCCGCCTGCTGGGCGAGGCCGACGAAGGAGCCGGGGTCCTTGCTGGAGAAGGTTCCCAGGAAGACCTTGGGGTCCTTCTTCCGCACGGTGCGGGCGGCCTCGGCGTACTCGTCCCAGGTCTTCGGCACCTCGATGCCGTACTTGTCGAACAGGTCCTGGCGGTAGTAGAGCATCATCGGGCCGCTGTCCTGGGGGAGCGCGTAGACGGCGTCGGTGCCGAGCGTGACCAGGCCCCAGACGCCCTCGCCGAACTCGCCCTTCGCCGCGCCGGCCTCGCCGGAGAGATCGGCCACCGCGTCGGCGGCGACGAAGGAGGGCAGCATCTGGTACTCGGCCTGGACGAGGTCGGGAGGGTTTCCCGCCTTGGCGGCGGTGAGGAACTTGGCGGCCGCGTCGTCGCCGCCGGCCTGCTTGCTGACGGTGACCTGGATGTCGGGGTTGGCCTGGTTCCAGACCGTCACGATCTTGTCCATGTTGGGGACCCAGGTCCAGTAGGTGAGCTTCACCGGCCCGGCGGGGGCCGAACTCCGCGTGTCCGGGGCGGCCGCCTCCTGGGGGGTGCCCGAGCACCCGGCGGCCAGGGCGGCGGCGAGGAACGCGGTCGCCACCGCTACGAGCCGGTTCATCTGCATGTGTTCCTCCGTGGGGGTCCGTGGGGGAGTTCAGGACGGGTTCATGGCGGGTTCATGACGGGGCGTCGGCCGCTGGGAGGCCACAGGGGCGGGGCCGCCGGCGAAGTCGGCGAGAGAGGCCGGGGGGAGGGGAGGCCAGTGGCACCTCTCTGGGAACGTTCACAGACTGAAATCAGCCGGGACGCGCTGTCAATGCCCGTTACGTTCTTGTTAACCCGCTGCTGCTCCGGGAGTCTCGCCACTGGTCTTCCGTGAAAGACGGCCGTAGGTTACTGTGCACGTTCACAGAAATCGTTCGAGGGGGAGTCGTTGTCCGGATATCCCGCCCTGCCAGAGGGCATCGCGTACGGCGGGGACTACAACCCCGAGCAGTGGCCGGAGGAGGTCTGGCGCGAGGACGTCCGGCTGATGCGCGAGGCCGGGGTGAACCTGGTCAGTCTCGGGGTGTTCAACTGGAGCATGCTGGAGCCCGCCGAGGGGGTCTACGACTTCGACAGGCTGGACAGGATCGTCGAGCTGCTGCACTCCTGGGGCATCATGATCAATCTCGCGACGCCGACGTCGTCCCCGCCCACCTGGTTCAGGACGGCCCACCCCGGCGCCCGCCTGGTCGACCGCGAGGGCCACGTCATCGCCGGCGGCACCCGGCACAGCTTCTGCCCGAGTTCCCCCGAGTACGCCACCGCCTCCCAGCGGCTCGCCGAGCGGCTCGCCGAGCGCTACGCCGGGCATCCGGCGATCGCCATGTGGCACGTCCACAACGAGTACGGCTGGGCCAACGCCCGCTGCTACTGCGAGACCTCGGCCGAGGCGTTCCGTGACTGGCTGCGCGAGCGGCACGGGGACGTGGCGGCGCTCAACGCGGCCTGGGGAACCACGTTCTGGGGGCTGACCTACGGCTCGTTCGAGGAGGTGGAGCCACCGAGGCTCGCACTGCCCGGCCAGTTGACGGCCCTGCAACTCGACTACGCGCGCTTCTCCGTCGAGGCGCACATCGCCAACTTCCGCCGCGAACGCGACACCATCCGCCGCTTCGGCGACCAGCCGGTCACCACCAACTTCATGATCGCCAACTGTGTGGCGATGGACTACTGGCGATGGGCGGACGAGGTGGACGTCGTCTCCAACGACCACTACCTCGAAGCAGTGCGGGCCGAGAACCACATCGAGCTGGCCATGGCCGCCGACCTCACCCGCTCGGTGGCGGGCGGTCGGCCGTGGATGCTCATGGAGCACTCGACCGGCGCCGTCAACTGGCAGCCGCGCAACCTCGCCAAGCGGCCGGGGGAGATGCGGCGCAACAGCCTCGCCCACGTCGCCCGGGGATCGGACTCGGTGCTGTTCTTCCAGTGGCGCGCCTCCCGGCACGGCGCGGAGAAGTTCCACTCGGCGATGCTGCCGCACGCCGGGACGGACTCCGACCTCTGGCGCGACGTGGTCGCCCTCGGCGCCGGCCTGCGCGGGCTGGCCGGCCTGCGCGGCTCCCGCGTCGAGGCCGAGGTCGCGCTCGTGTGGGACTGGGAGTCGTTCTGGGCGCTGGAGCTGGAGTGGCGCCCCTCGGTCGACCTGCGCTTTCGCGAGCGGATGGAGGCCTACTACGAGGCGCTCTGGCGCGAGCACGTCACCGTCGACTTCGCCCGCCCCGGGGACGACCTCTCCGCGTACCGGATGGTCGTCGTCCCCAGCTCCTACCTGCTCACGGAGGCGGCGGGCAAGAACCTGCGCCGCTACGTGGAGGCGGGCGGGCACCTGGTCGTCTCCTACTTCTCCGGAATCGTCGACGAGAACGACGCCGTCCACCCCGGCGCCCCTCCCGGCGCGCTGCGCGACGTGCTCGGCCTGACGGTGGAGGAGTTCCACCCGCTGCCGGAGAACGGCACGGTGCCCGTCGGCGACGACGGCCTGACCGGCCGGATCTGGTCCGAGCGGGTCCGCCTCGCCGGGGCGCGCGCCGTGCACGCCTTCACCGGCGGGCCGGACGCGGGCCACCCCGCGGTGACCCGCCACGAGCTGGGCGCGGGCACCGCCTGGTACGTCGCCACCGCCCTCGACCCGTCCCCCGACCGCGCCCCCGGCGTTCCCGAAGGGTTCCGCGACCTCGACCGCGCCCCCGGCGCCGGCGTTCCCGAAGGTCGCCGTGACCCCGGTGACCCCGGTGACCCCGGTGACCCCGGTGACCTCGGCGGCCCGGCGGGCGACACGGGAACGGGCGCCGAGCGGGATCTGCGCGCTCTCCTTCGCGCGGTCCTCGACCTGGCGGGCGTGTCCCGCCCGCGCGGCCTGCCCGACACCCTGGAGCTCGTACGCCGGGGCCGCCACCTCTTCCTCATCAACCACGGCGAGGAGCCGGTCACCGTCCCGGAGGTGAGCGGGACCGGGATGCTCGACGGCGCCGCGTACACCGGGTCGGCGACCGTGCCCGCCGGCGGCGTCACGGTCGTCGAGCCGGCCGGAGACGCGTGATCGTCCCCGGGGTCGCGCCCGTCACCTGAGCGCGGCGCCCGGGGTCTCGGGGATCGTCCACATCACTCCTGACCAAGTGAGGACCCTTGAAGAAGATCCTGACGGCACTGCTGGTGTGTGCCGCCGCCGTCCTGGTGCCGTTACCGGCCCGAGCCGCCCCCACGGTCGCCAACGGCGGCTTCGAGACCGGAGGCGGCGTCGCCGCGCCGGTCTCGTGGAGCACCGCGGGCAACGCCTCCGCCGACTTCACCGAGGCCGGCGGTCGCACGGGCTCCTACCGCCTGTCGCACTGGTCCACCGCCGCGTACACCGTCGAGACCAACCAGACGCTGACCGGCCTGGCCTCGGGCGCCTACACGCTCCGCGTCTGGGTGAGGTCGGGGGCGATGAGCCAGAGCTGGATCGCGCTGCGGAACTGCGGCTCCGCCGAGAGGCGGACCCACGCGCCGGTCAGCTCCTCGGAGTGGATCCAGATCGTCGTCACCCAGAACGTGACGGGCGGCCAGTGCACGATCTCCCTCGGTTCCGCGGCGGCGGCGGGCGGCTGGGCCAACTTCGACGACGTCACCTTCGCGGCGGGGTCGGCGACGCTGGCGGTGAAGGGCGCCGACACCTCAAGCCTGCCCAAGTCCGAGGCGTACGGGGGCAGGTACCACGACGCCGGGGGCGCGCGGGGCGACGCCCTCGCGATCCTGGCGGCGGCCGGAGCCAACTACGTCCGGCTGAAGGTGTGGGTGAACCCGGCCGACGGCTACAACAACAAGGCGCGGGTGCTGGCGATGGCGCAGCGGGTCAAGGCGAGGGGAATGCGCCTGCTCGTCGACTTCCACTACTCGGACACCTGGGCCGACCCCGGCAAGCAGTACAAGCCGGCCGCGTGGAACGGATACACGTTCGCGCAGCTCAAGACGGCCGTCTACAACCACACCTACGACGTGCTGAACGCGCTGAAGGCGCAGGGCACCACCGCGGACATGGTCCAGGTCGGAAACGAGATCAACGACGGCATGCTCTGGGAGGACGGTCGCAGCTCCAACTTCGGCAACCTCGCCCAGCTGCTCAACTCGGGCTACAGCGCGGTCAAGGCCGTCTCGTCCTCGACCAGGGTGGTGCTGCACCTGGCCGAGGGCGGCGACAACGGGCTGTTTCGCTGGTGGTTCGACAGCGCCGCGGCGCACGGCGTGAACTACGACGTGATCGGCGTCTCCTACTACCCCTACTGGCACGGCACGCTCGGCGCCTTCCAGGCGAACATCAACGACATCGCGTCCCGCTACGGCAGGCCCGTCCTGCTCGCCGAGACCGCCTACCCCTTCACCACGGGCAACGACGACGGCCTCGCCAACATCATCACCGCGGCGACCCCGTACCCCGGATACCCGGCCTCGTCGGCGGGTCAGTCGGCGATGCTGCGCGACGTGATGAGCATCGTGCAGGCCGTGCCGGGCGGGCGCGGGCTCGGCGCGGTGTACTGGGAGCCCACCTGGACCGCGGTGACCGGGAACGGCTGGGACCCGGCCGACCCGTCCTCGGGCAACGGCTGGGAGAACCAGGCGTTGTTCGACTTCGCCGACAGGGCGCTGCCCGCCCTCGCCCAGTTCGCCCACCAGTGATCCTCGCGGCGGCACGCCGGGACATGCCGGGCGTGCCGCCGTGAGACGTCGTCGCGGGGCAGAGGCGCGGCCACGCCCCACGGCTCGAGCTTCCGTTTCGAGTCCGGCTCGGGTCAGGGTCGCGACTACTCTCCCGCGGCGCGATCCTCCGTCTTGAGTCCGGCTCGGGTCAGGATGTCCTCGTGGGCGGCGATCGCCTCGGCGCGGAGGCGGGGCAGGTCGACGCCGACCAGGACGCCGCCGCGCTTGCGGATCACACCGGCGACGAGCACCGTGTCGACGTCGGCCCGGTCTGCCGAGGAGACCACGGTGGCCGCCGGGTCCCGCAGGGGGAGGGTACGGATCGAGTCGGCTCGGACGAGGAGGACGTCGGCCGCCTTGCCCGGGGTGAGGGTGCCGGTTCGGTCGCCCAGGCCGCAGGCCCGGGCACCGTCGAGGGTGGCCAGCCGCAGGACGTCGCGGTGGGTGAGCGTCGGGGTGAAAGGATCCTCCGGGTTCTCGGGCAACGCCTCGGCGCGGCCGAGGGCGAGTGCCATCCGCAGCTGGGTGAACATGTCGCCGGGCGAGGTGGTGACGGTGTCGATGCTGAGCGTGGGGGCCACGCCGTGCGCGAGCATCGCGGTGATCCGCGGCAGGCCGTGGCCCATCACCAGTTCGACGTACGGCGCGATCGAGACCGTGCCCCCGGAGTCGGCGATCATCGCGATCTCGTCGTCGGTGCTGGTCGTGCAGTGGATGAACGTGGTGTTCTCGCCGAGCAGGCCGAGCCGGTGCAGGGTGCGGATCGGGTGGCCGGTCGCGCCGCCCGAGCGCATCGCGGTGTGCACCGAGACGCGGACGCCGAGTTCACGCGAGAGTTTCCAGTCGTGCACGGCGACCTCGTCGACGACGTTGCCGGGCTGGCGGAGTGCGAGCGCCATCGTGAGCAGGCCGTCGTCGGAGGGGAAGTGCTCGGCCCTGATCCGGCGGGCGTCGGCCGGGTGGTCGAGCTCGCTGCGGTACCACCACTGGCCGCCGGCCGGCATGCCGTGCGCGTACATCGCCCGGATGCCGGCCTGCCGAAGGCCCTCGATCGCCCCGTCCGCGTGGTCGGGGGTCTCGCTCGGCGACCAGTCGACCATGGTCGTGATGCCGGCGTCGAGCGCGTCGAGGGCACCGACGTAGTTGCCCAGCCGCATCAGCTCGGGGGTGTAGGCCGGGGCCACGCTGTTGAAGATGGTCCCCATGAACTCCCCGAGCGTGCAGCTCGGCAGCAGGCCGCGGACCAGCGACTGGTAGGTGTGGCGGTGGGTGTCGACGAAGCCGGGGAGCACGACGGTGCCGGTCGCGTCGAGGATCTCCGCGTCCGCGGCGGACAGGTCGGGACCGATCTCGGCGATCCGCCCGTCGACCACGAGGACGTCGCCGTCGACGTCGCCCAGCGCCGGGTCCATGGTCACCACGCGGCCACCGCGGATCAGCAGTCGGCTCATCGGCCCTCCTCCAGGACTGCGGCCAGTTCGCCGCTCGCGTACACGGGCCGGCCGCCGAGCAGGGTCAGCTCCGACTCCAACGTAAGGATCTTGTTCACGTCGACGGTGAAGTAGTCGTCGGAGAGCACCGCGAGGTCGGCGCGGAAGCCCGGTTCCAGCGCGCCGATCTCGTGCTCGGCGAAGCAGTTCCAGGCGCTGCCGCGCGTGTAGAGGCGCAGTGCCTCGTCGCGGTCGAGCAGGTTCTCGTCGGCGACGATCCGGTCGCCGCCGATGGTGCGGCCGGTCAGGTAGAAGTGCAGCGAGGTGAACGGGTCGTAGGAGGCGCCGCGCATCGCGTCGGTGCCGGCGCTGACCGGAACCCCGGCGTCCAGCAGGGCGCGCAGCGGTGGCGCGTCGCGGACCCGTTCGGCGCCGAAGGCGCCCACCACCTGGTCGCCGAGGAAACGCAGCAGGCTCTGGGTGAGGACGCCGAGTCCGAGTGCGCGGATGCGTCCCACCTGCGCCGGGTTGATCATCTCGCCGTGCACGATGCCCCAGCGCAGCGGCGCGAGCGGATGGCGGGTGTTCACCTCCTCGCAGGCCGCGATGACGGTCTCGATCACCTCGGGCCGGTGCGCGTGCATCTGCACCGGCCAGCCACCGGCCGCCAGGTCGGTGAAGACGCGGATCAGTTCGGCCCGGTCGGCGTCGGTGACGTCGACCCGGGTGTGCACCCGGTCGTGCAGGCCGTACAGCACGACCTCGCCGAAGCCGAGCAGCCGGAGCGTGTCGCTGCCGTGCCGGGGGCGACCGTAGCGCAGGTATCCGGCGATCTCCTCGGCCTCGCGCCCACGCGCCGACGCGTGCACGGTCAGGAACGTCCGCACGGTCAGGTCGCCGCGCCGGTCCACCTCGTACACGGCCTCGTAGACGTCCGGACCGGTGTTCACGCCGCCGCCGTCGATCAGCGCGGTCACCGCGAAGCGGTTGAGGTCGCGGGAGAGCCGGGCGGTCGAGGCGATCTGGGCTTCCAGTGTCTCCTTGGGCAGCCGGGCGTAGAGCCATTTGCAGCCCTCCATGCCCAGCACCCGGCCGGTCGGCCGGCCGTGGCCGTCCCACTCGAACAGGTGCGCTCCGGCCGCGCGGGCGGTCTCGGCGGTGAGACCGGTGGCGCGCATTCCCGCGGTGTTGACCTGGGCCCAGTCGTACATCATCTGCACGAAGACGGGGCGATCCGGCGCGACCTCGTCCAGTTCGGCGAGATCCGGTCCGCGTCCCTCCGGGAACTGGCGTTCGTGCCAGCCGCCGATCACCAGCACCCACTCGCCCGGCGGCCGTATGCCGGCCGTCTCGGCGATGGTCCGCAGACCGGCGGCGAGGCTGGGGCAGCGTTCCCAGCGCAGCTCCGAGTTCCAGGTGAGCCCGGCCCGCACGAAGTGGATGTGGTTGTCGACCAGGCCGGGGATCACGCAGCGGCCTCCCAGGTCCACGACCCGGGTGCCGGAGTCGGCGTACCGGCGGATCTCGTCGGTGCTCCCGGCCGCGAGTACCCGCCCGGCGCGTACGGCGAGGCCACTCACCCGCCGCCCGCCCGCGCCGGTGGTGATGTCGCCGTCGACCAGGATGAGATCGGCCGTCATCGGGCGATCCTCGGCTCGCCCAGCAGCGGGCTGGTCAGCAGGTACATGCCGGAGTTCGTGAAGGCCCAGACCAGGCGGCGGTCCCACTCCACGAAGATGCTCTCGGTCGGCACGAGATAGGAGCGCGGGTCGCCCAGCTCGTCGGTCATCTTCGGCACGAAGTACCCGGCCAGGGCCGGTCGGCGGACGTCGGTGAGGTCGAACATCTGAACACCCGCGTTGCCGAAGGAGTACAGCGTGAGGTTGGGGTCGGCCGTCCCGGGGTGGGCGTTGGAGCCGAAGCGTTTGGGACCGAACTTGCCCCGCCGGAACACGAAGTCCTGGTAGGGCGCTCCGGCCGGCGGAACCGGCCGGGGGAACGTCGCCACGATGTGCGGATTCGCCGGGTCCTTGACGTCGATCACATAGATGTCCTTGTACGGCTCGTAGCCGTCCTCGTTCATCGGGCCGCCGTTGACGAACACGACGCCGTGGTCGGCCACCCGGCTGGTGTCCACCACGTCGCCTTCGATGCCGGCCCAGCTGTGCGGCAGGTCGAGATGGCCGGCGACCAGTGGGCGGCGCGGGTCCGCGAGGTCGAGCACGTACAGCCCGAGGCCGCCCATGACCGCGTAGCCGTACCGGCCGCCCTGCTCCAGGGGCACCGGCACCGACATGGGCACCCGCGCGCCGATCCACGAGGTCCGGTTGCCGTGTCTGCTCCATGACTCGTAGGCGTCGGTCTCGCCCGCCCGCTGGCCGGGCACCCACCAGGTGGACAGGAGCTTCGGGTGCGCCGGATCCTCCATGTCGTACACGAGCTGCGCGGGCGTGTACGGGTAGGTGGCGAACTCCTGGTTGACGAACGTGTCGTCGGGGGCGGCGGCGATGAACATGTAACGGCCGCCGTCGTAGGCGGGCGTGTCCACCCCGCCGGAACCCTGGTGGATCCCGGTGGCCGGGTCGACCGGGCCGGTCGGCACCTCGGCGAGCAGCTTCCAGTCGGTCGGGCCGGTCAGCTCGTAGACCCGGAAGCCGCGGAATCCGGGCGCCGCCATCAGCCGGGGCAGCACGGCGGGGTCGGCGTACTTGTCGGAGTCGGGCCCGTAGGTGCGCGGCACCTCGAAGCACTGCACCAGAATCCAGGCGTCCCGCTGCTTGTTGTAGGCGATGGCCGCCGCCCCGAACTCGCCCTCCTCGGGGCCGTACCGCTTTTCGAGCACCAGTTCACGGGCCGTCGGGTCGGTGATGTCGTAGACGTTGAGAGCCTGTCGGTAGTAGTGGAACATGTAGCGTCGGCCGCCCATGTCGACGACGTTCTGCCAGGTGTGGGTCAGCCTGACGACCGTGGGCCAGCGGGCCTCGACGGTCATGTTGGAGGTGTACTCGCGATCCTCCAGGTAGTCCAGGCTCTGCGGCAGGGGCCGCGGTCCGCTCACGTACGGTGTGCTCCGCGGATGGACGAAGAGCCGGCGCTCTTCGTCCCACCCATAGTCCTTCGTGGTCAACGTTCATCCCCTCTACTGTGGACCGGCCACGCTCATCAGCGCGCGGACGCGTTCGCGGTCGCCGTGGAAGCCGGCGGGGTCGGTGTGCCAGGCGATCTCGCCCTTGACCATCACCGCGACGTGGTCGGCGAGTTCGAGTGCCAGTCGCACGTTCTGTTCGACGAGCAGGACGGTGATGCCGTCCTCGCGCAACGTGCGGACGACGTCGGCGACCTGCCGTACCACCATCGGGGAGAGCCCGTCCGACGGCTCGTCGAGCAACAGCAGGCGCGGGTTGGTCAGCAGCGCCCGGCCGATCGCGAGCATCTGCTGCTCGCCGCCGGAGAGCTGGTCGCCGCGGTTGCCCCGCCGTTCCCGCAGCCGCGGCAGCAGTTCGTAGAGCCGATCCAGCGTCCAGGGGCCCGGCCGGTTGCGGCGTACGGCGATGCGCAGGTTCTCCTCGACCGTCAGCGGGCTGAACACCCGCCGTCCCTGGGGCACCAGCGCGATGCCGGTCGAGGCGATCCTGTCGGTCCGCTCGCGGGTCAGCTCCCGCCCGGCGAACACGACGCTGCCCGAGTACGCCCGTACGAGCCCGATCACCGACATGACCAGGGTCGACTTGCCGACCCCGTTCCTGCCGAGCACCGCGAGCACGGTGCCTTCGTCGATGGTCACGTCGACGCCCTGCAGCACCACGCTCCCGTCGTATCCGGCGCGCAGACCGCGCACTTCCAGCAGCGGGCTCACGGGATCTCCTTCAGGTCGTCGTCGGTCGCCGACCAGGACAGATACGCCTCCTGGACGGCAGGGTCGGCCGACACCTCGGCCGGTGTGCCGGTGGCCAGGAGCTTGCCGTGGTGCAGTACGGAGATGTCGGTCGCCAGGCTGAACACGACGTCGAGGTCGTGCTCGACCACGATCACCGTCAGGTCGTCGGGAAGTGTCTTGACCAGCTGGACGAAGGCGTCCGACTCGGTCGCCGACATGCCGGCCGTGGGCTCGTCGAGCAGCAGCAGGCGGGGCTTGGAGGCGAGCGCCAGGGCCAGTTCCAGCTGACGGCGCTCGCCGTGGGACAACGATGACACGAGGTCGTCGCTCCGCTCGGCCAGGCCCACCGCGGTGAGGCATTCCCGGGTGGCGGCGGCCCGGTCCGCGTATCGGGCGGAGCCGCGCCACCACACGGTGCCGATGCCCTGTGCCCGCTGGGCGGCGAGCGCGACGTTCTCGGCGACTGTGAGCGACATGAAGACGCTGGAGTGCTGATAGGTCTGGGCGATCCCCATCCGGACCCGGCGTGGCTGGGAGTGGCGGGTGATGTCGTCGTCGAAGTAGCGGATCCGGCCGTCGGTCGGACGGACCTCGCCGGAGAGCAGCTTGAACATCGTGGACTTCCCGGCACCGTTGGGTCCGATCAGTGCGTGCCGGGCCCCGGCGCGGACCGTCAGCGTCACGCCGTCGACCGCGCGCAGCGCGCCGTACGCCCGGGTCAGGCCATCCAGCCGTAGTGCGGCGGTCATACCCGCTCCTTCCTTGGCGGCTCGGCGGTCACGGCCGCGGGCGGGCGACGGCGCAGCGGGTTGCGGATCCCGGCGAAGCCGTCCGGCAGCGTGTAGACCACCACCACGAGCACCACGCCGAGTACGAGGGGGCCGAGGCCCTGCATGGAGATCGGCAGCATGTTCTGCGCGACGATGATCAATGCGGAGCCGGCCACCGCCCCCCAGAGGCTCTGCGACCCGCCGACGATCAGCGCGAGCAGTGCCAGCGCAGAGGTGTGGAAGCTCATGTCGGACGGGGAGATGAACAACGTCTGGGTCACCCACAACGACCCGGCCACGCCGGCGAACGCGCCGCTGACGGTGAACGCGGCGTACTTGTAGAGGGCGGTGCTGTAGCCGAGCGCGCGCATCCGCGGTTCGTTGTCGCGCACGCCGCGTAGCGCCCGGCCGAACGGCGAGCGGATCAGCAGCGCGATGAGGGCCGCCATGAGGAGCACGGCTCCGGCGATGTACCAGTAGACGACGGCGATGTGCCGCAGCGTGACGCCGGGCAGCAGTGTCAGCGCCGGGATGTTCGCGAGGCCGTCGGAGCCGCCGGTGAGGCTGACCCGCGCGATGGCCACCAGGGCGAGCAACTCGCCGATGGCCAGCGTCAGCATCAGCACGTACGTGCCCCTTACCCGGACGAGCAGCCAGCCGGTGGCGGCGGCGACCAGCGCCCCTGCCGCCGCCGAGATCACCAGCAGCGCGGGCGCGCTGGTGGTGAGGTGGCCGGCCAGCAGGGCGGTCACGTAGCCGCCGACGCCGAAGAAGCCGGCCTGTCCGATGGTCGGCACTCCGGCGATGCCCATGAGCAGGACGATGCTCATCACCATGAGGGAGAAGGCCAGGATCTGGGTGAGGGTGGAGACCGCGTAGGGGCCGAGCAGGAACGGTGGCGCGGCGGCGGCCAGCACGAGCAGTGGCGGGACGAGCAGCGGCGGGACGAGCGCGCCCGTGGCCGGACGTTCGAGGATGTTCATGTGGTCGCCTCCGCTCGGCCAAGGAGGCCGTGCGGCCGCACGACCAGGACCAGCGCCATCGCGCCGAATATGAGAAACGGGGCGACCTCGGGCGCGAGGGCCGTGCCGAGGGTCTGCACCTGACCGATCAGCAGGCCGCCGATGAGCGCGCCGCGGGCCGATCCCATGCCGCCGATGACCACCACGACCAAGGCGATCAACAGGACGTGGCCGTCGAGCCCGGGCGCGGCGCCGAGCATCGGGCCGCCGAGGACACCGGCCACCACGGCGAGTGCGGAGCCGACGGCCAGCACGCCGTAAAGGATCTTCCGGGTGTCGATGCCGAGCGTGCTGACGATGTCGGCGTCGGCGACGATTGCCCGCACGACGGCACCCATCATCGTGCGCTCCAGGATCACCTCGGCCAGCAGGGCGATGAGCAGCCCGAAGCCGATCAGCACCAGCCGGTAGACGGGGTAGGGGTTGCCGAGGATCGTGACGCTGCCGTCCAGGCCGGCGGGTGCCGGCACCGAGCGCACATCCGCGCCGAAGATCCACAGCAGCAGGCTGGACCCGGCCAGCGAGATGCCGAGGGTGAGCAGTGCCTCCGCCATGTGGCCGCGGCGGGTCAGCAGCCGGGTCATCGTGGTGAGCCCGACCCCGGCCAGTGCGCCGACGACCAGCGCGATGCTGAGCGCCAGCACCCACGACAGCCACGCGCCGCTCGGTGCCACGACCACGGCGGCGACATAGGCGCCGGCGAGGAAAAGCGTGCCGTGCGCCAGGTTCAACAGGCTGAGCATGCCGAACACGAGCGACAGACCGACGGCCAGCGTGTAGAGCAGTAGACCGTACGCCAGTCCGTTGATCACCGTGATGAGGTTGGCGTCGAACCATTGCGTTACTACGGACACGTTCCTCCCTCCAATGGATGCCTCATCGATGCCTGTGGCGGGCGGCGTGTCCTGCCGGGACGCGCCGCCCGCGGGCTTTTCAGGACTTCTTGCCGTCGCTGGAGTAGACGCCCAGGACCTCGAGCACCTGGTCGCTCATGACGCCGTCGGTCTCGGTGGCCCGCCGCAGGTAGATGGTCTGGCTGGGTGCCTGGAAGGTGTCGAAGCGCCAGGTTCCGCGCGGCGTTTCGACATCGCCCACCTTGCCCAGCGCCGCGTTGACGGCGTCTCCGGTGATCGCGCCGTCGCCGATCGACGCGATCGCCTTGTCCAGCACCGCGGCCGAGGCGTACTGGGCCTCGGAGTAGACGGACGGCTGCGCGTCGAACTTGGCCACGTACGCGTCGACGAACTCCTTGTTGACCGGGGTGTCGATGCTCGGGCTGTAGATCGAGTTCGTCAGCACGCCGGCGGCGGCCGAGCCCTGCGCGGCGAGGTTGCCCTCGGTCAGCGCCTGGTTACCGTAGAGCGTCGCCTGGTCCTTGAGACCGAACTGGCCGTACTGGGTCACGAACTTGGCGGCCTCGGCGCCGGCGTAGAACGCGTACACCGTGCCGGCCTTGCTCTTCTTGATCTCCGACAGGTACGGCTGGTAGTCCTGGGTGGTGCCGAACGGGGTGAACGTGGTGCCGACGACCTTGACACCGCCGGCCTCCAGGCCGGCCTTGACGTCGTCGATGATGTCGCGGCCCTGCTTGTAGTCCGCGCCGATCAGGTAGGCCGGCTTGTCCTTCGCCTGGGCCACGAGGTGGTCCACGATGGATGTGTTCATCATCGGATTGGTCCAGCCGACCCGCCACCAGAACGGGTTGTCGGCGACCTGGCCGGTGGAGACGACCGGGATCTTCGCGTCGGAGAAGACCGTGGCCACGCCGACGGCCGTGGCGCTGTTGACGATGCCGGTGACGACGGCCACCTGCTCCTGCTGCACGAGCCGCCGGGCGGCGGCCGTGCCGGTCTGCGGCGTGCTGCCCTCGTCGACCGTGACCAGGTCGACCTTGCGGCCACCCAGTTCGCCGTTGTTCTTGTCGAGGTAGATCTGCATCGCTCGGTCGAGGTCGTTGCCGATCGAGGCGTAGATGCCGGACTTCGGCACCATGAACCCGATCTTGATCGAGTCGCTCGTGCCGGTTGATTCGGCACTCTCGCCGCCCGCGACGGTGCTGCCGCCGCAACCGGTCAGGGCGAGTGCGAACGCGAGCGCGGCGATCCCCGATACGGCCCCTTTGCGTGTCATGTCGTTAGCTCCCTGTGCTGTGGCACGGCCGGTTCCCTCCTACGGTCGGAGCCGGTGGCCACGCCCGTAACGATGCCTGACTTTGGTGCCTATTTATCTTCGGATAAATACCGGTTTGGGTAATTATGTCGCTTCGAAGTGCCCTAGTGGCCATGTGGCTTAGCCAATTTAAACGGATGATCCGCCCATGGTGTCAAGGTCGCCAACGGCTCGTTACCAAGCCGTAGCTACCGGTCGGCGGTCACGCATTCAGGTTCGAATAACGCCTCGACGCCGGCCAGGGCGCCACCCGCCGCGGGCGCCGCGCCGACCGCCGCGAGCAGGTCCTCGACCGTTCCCACCGGCGATTTCGGCGACGACCTCGGTCGTCGCCGGGCCGGTCACCGGGACGTGATCGGCCCGGCGACGGCCCGACCCGCTCGCCCGCGACGAACATTCCGGTAGACACGTCCACCGGAATCACGCCGCTCATACAGCGCTCATGTGGAGTCGTGTCGCAGACCGGCGTTGGCCGCCTGCACGTCGTACATGGACAGGAAGTCGTCGTCGCGGTGGCCCTGCCCGATCGCGGCCTGGATGATCTGGTGCACCAGGCTCGCCACCGGCATCGGCACCTCGTGGGTCCGGGCGGCGCCGAGGCCGAGATCGAAGTCCTTGCGCAGCAGCGCGGTCGTGAAGGTCGGACGCCAGTCCCGTTCCAGCAGGTCGGGGGTGCGGTGACGGACCCACTCGGAGCCGAGCACGGTGCCGCCGAGGAACTCCAGGAACGCGGCCCTGTCCACACCGCCCTTCTCGGCCAGCGTCACCACCTCGATCAGGGACTCGACCATCATCCCCAGGTAGAGGTTGTGGCAGACCTTGACCAGTCGGCTCACCTCTCCCGGACCGGCGTAGACCGCGCTCTGGCCGATCGTCTCCAGCAACGGCCGGACCAGGTCGAAGCTCTCCCGGTCGCCCGACGCCACCAGGCGCGCGTCCCCGGCGGCGACCACATGCGGGTTTCCGCTCACCGGGGAGGCCACGAAACGCACGCCGCGCGCGGCCGACTCGGCGCGCGCCTCGGCCGACGCCTCCGCGGAGACGGTCGAGCAGTCGACCACCGTGCCCGGCAGGGCTGTTCCCTCGTAGAGGCGGCGCAACACCTCGCGCAGGTCGTCCGAGGTCGAGACCATGATGAACACGACGTCACAGCCGCCCAGGTCGGACACCTCGTCGGCGACCGTCGCGCCGCGCGGCACCAGCGCCTCCGCCTTGGCCCGCGTACGGTTCCAGACCCGCACCGGGAGGCGGGCGTCCAGCAGGCGGCCGGCCATCGCCGCGCCCATCCGTCCGGCGCCGATCCAGCCGATCTCTGTCATCTTCTCTTCTCCGCTCACAGTAGGTCGGCGCCCCGCGTATACCGGATGCCCGTCACGTACAGCTGGTCGGCCGGGAATCGGGTGAGCAGCTGGCAGCCGTCCGCGGTCACCACGACCTCCTCCTCGATGCGCGCGGCGGCGCTGCCGTCCGGCGTCGGCCAGTAGGTCTCGATCGCGAAGACCATGCCCTCCTGCAACGTCACCGGATGCTCGAAGGAGTGGTACCGGCTCATCAGCGGCCGCTCCCAGTTGGACAGGCCGAGCCCGTGGCAGTACTGCAGCCCGAACGCCTCCTCCTCGTTGGCGTACCCGAACTCCTGAGCGGCCGGGAAGTGCCGGACCACGTCGGCCGAGGTCGCGCCGGGACGGATCTCGGCGATCGCGTTGTCCATGAACTCCCGGGCCCGCCGGTACGCCTCCACCTGGGCCAGGCCGGCCCCTCCGACGTTGAACGTCCGGTAGTAGCAGGTCCGGTAGCCGTTGAAGGAGTGGATGATGTCGAAGTACGCGGTGTCGCCGGGCCGGATCAGGCGGTCGGAGAACACGTGCGGATGCGGGCTGCAGCGGCCGCCGGAGATGGAGTTGACCGCCTCGACCTCTTCCGAGCCGTGCTCGTAGAGATAACGGTTGACCAGCGCCACGCAGTCGTTCTCGCGGATGCCCGGCCGCAGGGTGCGGAACAGCTCCTCGTAGGCCCCGTCCACCAGGCCGGCCGAATGGTCCAGCAGGGCGATCTCGTCGGGGGTTTTGACCGCGCGGACGTCCTGCATGAACGAGTGTCCGTCGACGACGGTGAGACCGGCGCCCTCCAGGGCGCGCAGCACCGGCAACTCGACCACGTCGACACCGATCGGCTCACCTGCCAGGCCGTGGTCGCGGAGCAGCTGGGCGATCCTGGCCGCGTTGCCCCGCTCGACACCCACCTCCTCGGGAATCGAGCCACGCCAGCTGGACAGGCCCGCCTGCCAGCTCTCCTTGCCGAACCAGGGCGCGAACCGCTGGTGCGTGCGTGCGGCCGAACCGATGTCCCACAGGATCGGCTCCTGGTCCCGCATCACGAGCGCGCACCGGAAAAGCTTGTCGCGCGCCCAGTTCCCGATGTGGGTGCCGGTCGTGTAGCGGATGTTGTTCATGTCGAACAGAACAAGCGCGCCCAGGTCGGAGTGGGCGAACGCGTTCTGCACCTTGGCGAAGCGCTCCCTGCGGAGCCGGTCGAAGTTGACTCGTTCCTCCCAGTCGACACCCATGGTCGCGCCGAGTGAGGCGATCGAGCCGGTCTCAGCCGGTGGAGCATAGAAATTGGTCACAGGGCCTCCCGTATCAGACTGGTGAGTACTCGCCGACGGCGGCGGGACTTGTCGGGGCGACCGGCGCGGGGCCGCCTGGCTTGAGCACACCCCACACCGCGTCGACGATCGACTGGGTGGTGAGGTCGTAGGTCTGGAAAAGGTGATGGGCGGTCAGCGCGCCCTCGGCGAAGGTGTCCCGCAGGCCGACCCGGCGCAGCCTGGCGCCCGACCCGGCCTCGGCCAGGGCCTCGGCGACCGCCGACCCCAGGCCGCCGACGATCGTGTGGTTCTCCGCGGTCACGACCGCGCGCACCCCGGCCGCGGCGTCCACCACCGTGGCGGCGTCCAGCGGCTTGACCACGGGGGCGTGCACGAGGCCGCAGTCGATCCCGGTGGCGGCGAGTATGTCGGTGGCGACAATGGCGGCGGGAAGCATCATGCCGTTGGCGACGATCACCGCGTCGCCACCCGTCCGCAGCCGCTGGGCGCGGTGCATCGAGAACTCGTACCCCTTCTCGAAGATCACCGGGATCTCACCGCGCTTGAGGCGCAGGTAGACCGGGCCCGGATGGTCGAGGATCGCGGGCACGACCTGTTGGATCTCCGTGGCGTCGGCGGCGTCGATCACCGTCAGATTGGGCAGCGCGCGCATCAGCGCCACGTCCTCGATGGCCTGGTGGCTCGGGCCACCGGGGCTGGAGATGCCCGGCATGAAGCCGACGATGCGCACCGGCAGGTTCGGGTACGCGACGGCGTTGACGATCTGGTCGAACGGGCGCCGGGTGGCGAAGACGCCGAAGGTGTGCACGAACGGCACGTGACCGGCCCGGGCCAGCGCCCCGGCGATGCCGATCATGTTGGCCTCGGCCATGCCGACGTTGACGAAACGTTCCGGCAGCTCGTCGCGGAACAGGTCTATCTCGCACTGACGGGTCAGGTCTCCGGACAGGCAGACGATCCGCTCGTCGACGCGGGCCAGATCCAGCAGTGTCCTGCCGTACGGTTTCAGGACTGTGGGGTACGGCGGTCTACGCAAGGCGGGCCTCCAGTTCGGCGACGGCCTGCTCGGCCAACTTCGGGGGGAGCTTGACGAAGTGTCCGTCGATGGTGCTGGGCAGACAGTCCAGGCCGGTGGTCGTGGCGGTCCTGGCGGTGACGACCGCGGGGCGGTCGGACCGGACGGCCTTATCGAGCGCGGACTCCAGCGCCTGGATGTCGTGGCCGTCCACGTCCTGGGCGTGCCACCCGAACGCGCGCCACTTGTCGGCGACGGGCTCGATCGTGGTGATCTCCGCGACCGGGCCGTCCACCTGGGAGTTGTTCGCGTCGACGAGCGCGATGATGCCGCCGAGCCCGTGGTGGGCGGCGAACATCGCCGCCTCCCAGACCTGGCCCTCCTCCAACTCGCCGTCGCTGACGAGCACCACGGTCCTGGCGTCGGTGCGGCCCAGCAGCCGGTCGGAGAGCGCGAAGCCGACCGCGGCGGACAGGCCCTGACCCAGCGATCCGCAGGTGAGGTCGATCGAGGGGGAGCGTTCCGTGCCGATCGCCTCCAAACGCGAGCCGTCGTGACCGTAGGTCGCGAGCGCGGCCGGATCGAGCAGGCCGCACTCGGCCGCCGCCGCGAACGCTCCGATCACATAGTGGCCCGGTGAGATCACGATGCGGTCCACCTCGGGTCGGTACACCCTGCCGTAGACGGTCGCCAGGATCTCGGCCGACGACAGCGCCTGTCCCAGATAGCCAAGCCCATGCGTCGCCACCATCCGCACGGCGTGAAGCCGGATGCGGTCGGCCAACGCGGCGAGTGACTCGGTTTTTTGGTCCATGTCTGCTCTCTAGTGGTAAAGTGGCTATGCCGCTTTAGTACAACCACAGAGCTTATGCCGTGTCAAGCCCTCTTCCTGGCGGTTCCGTGGCGGGCGTACGCTCTCTCTCGTCTTGGTCAAACTGGAGGAATCCATGGCGCTGGCGGACCACGAAAACGGTTCACGCCCACGCAAGGTTGTGGAGTTCGGGGCCGTCCGAACCGTGTCGACCAGCCGGCTCGCAGACGACGTCGCCGAGCAGATTCGACAGCTCATCATCACCCAGGACATCGCCGAAGGCGCGCGCCTGCCGTCGGAGCGCCACCTCGCGGAGATGTTCGGCGCCAGTCGGCCGATCGTCAGCCAGGCCTTGCGCACGTTGTCGCTCATGGGGCTTGTCGAGATCAAGCAGGGCTCGGGAGCGTACGTGATGCGCCGCCCGGAGTCGGGCCTGGCCGCCTCCGTCAACCTGATGCTCGACCTCGACAGGCAGTCCCTGTCACGCCTGGTCGACCTGAGGCTCTGGCTGGAGACGCTGGGCGCGACCGAAGGGCTGCGAAACCCCGAAACCGACCTCGCCGAGGTGAGGTCGGCGCTGCAACGCCTCAAGGAGAGCATGGCCCACGGCACGTCGGCGTGGATCGCCGCCGACACGGTCTTCCACGCGGCGGTCGTCCGGACCTCCGGCAACCCGTTCCTGACCTCGATCTACGAGGCGGTCCACACCGCGATCATCTCTTACGAGTACGACGACTGGGTCAACAGGGACCTGATCCCCGACTGGCTGTTACCGGACAGCGCCGACGCTCAGATGGCCATTCACAAGCCCATCCTGGACGGGATGACCGCCGGTGACGACACCGCCACCCGCGCCGCGATCCGTCACCACCACGAGGTGATGCTCCAGCACATCGAGCGCAGCCGCCGTTAGCGTCGCGAGAAAACATCGCGGGCCGCATGCCTTGAGGGGCTCACGCCGGGAAAGACGGCGGACGGGTGATCCGGCCCTCGGGCCGGCACGGGTGAGGTCCCTGTGACAGGACGGTCGCCACCTGAGGTGTCGGCTCCGCCACGACGAGATCCGGCTACTGGTCGACCTCGGCGCTGCCGTTGACGCGGAGCTTGCGGCGGGCGCGGTCGTAGAAGCTCTTGGGGCCGAGCCTGACCACCCAGGCGGCGGCGCGGATCGCGGTGATACCAAGCGCGTCCCCGGGTGTCAGGTGCGCGGCCACCGCGCCGTCCACCTCCACGGCGAGTCGTCCGCTCGTCGGCAGCAGGTCGAGCACCACCCGCTCGTCGGCCGACAGCACGAGGGCCCGGTTGAACGACGAGTGCGCGGCGGCGGGAACCACCAGGAACCCCTCGACCGTCGGCGACACGATGGGGCCGCCCGCGGAGAAGCTGTAGGCGGTCGACCCGGTGGGGGTGGCCACGATCACCGCGTCGGCCGCGTAGCGCACGAAGGGATGGCCCTCTACGGTGATCGACACCGCCGACAGCCCGTCACCCGGTATCCGCACCAGGGCGATGTCGTTGAACGCGGTCATCGTCGTGCCGTCGGGCAGGGTCGCCCGCACCGCCATGCGCGGCTCGACGCTGTAGTCGTGGTTGTCGATGGCCGACAGCGCGGGAGGCAGCTCGTCGACGTCGATCTCCGCGAGGAATCCCAGCTTGCCGAGATTGACGCCCAGGACGGGGAGCTTGCGCTCCGAGGCGAGCCGCATGGTGCGCAGCATCGTGCCGTCGCCGCCGAGGCTGACGAGCAGGTCGGCGCGGTCGACCAGGGTGGGGGCGTCGACCGCGACGGCGCTGCAGTCGATGCGCCCGACCTCGTCGGGCAGCCCGAGCACCGTGACGTCGCGGGCGCGGGCCCACTCCACGATCGTGTCGATGGCCACCTTCGAATCGCGCTGCGGGTGCAGAACCAGTCCCACGGTCTTGACCATCCCCATGCCTCACACTGTACGGGGAGCCGCCATCGGATCCGTACGCCGAATCCCGCGGTCCGCGAGATCGGGGTACGGCGGCGAGGAGCGGGCGAGCCCTTGGGTGGCAGGCCCCGCGGTGAGTGCGGGCACAGGTGCGAGCGCCGGGCACAGATAAGGGTTCGGCGGCGAGGAACGGGCTTCCAGGCGCAGGGGCTTTCGGGCGTGGCGGAGGTGGAGAGCCTCAGCCCTGGCGCCTTTTCTTCATCCGCGCCTCGTGGAGGTGGCGGCGCCCGCCGGCGAGCCGCTCCCTGATCCGCCTTTCCACGCCGGTGAAGGCGGCGTGGTAGCCGTCCTCGTACTCCTCCACGATCTGGAAGGTCCACCTGTCGGGGATGACGTCCAGGCCGATCAGCTCGCGGGTCACCATGTCGGCCATCTCGGGGTGGCCCGCGGCGCGCAGCAGTTCCACGGCCTCGTCGAGTTGCAGGTCGGCGTGGCCGGTCAGCTGGTGGAAGGAGTAGAGGTGTCCGCGAGCCCTCTGGGTCGTCTCCAAGGCCTCGGAGAGCTTGCCCAGGGCCTCGGCGGTCGCGTCGTCGACCTCGATATCGGCCCCGGTATCGGCCCCGGTATCGGCACTGCTGTCGGCCTCGGTTGCGGCATCGACGCGGGACGAGGCGTCGGGCGAGGTTCGGGAGGAGGCCGTCTCCGGCCGTACGTCGTGGGTCACCCGATCTCCTCCTCGCGGGGCGGCGGCGGTGCTCGGGGCGGTGTGCCGGAGCTCGGTCGCTGTCGGCTGCATGCCCTCTGAGCTGTGGGAACGTGTCCCTACCCCGGGTGGAGAGCGTGAATCACCGGCTTCGGGCCGTGCGCGAAGAGGTGGTCTTGAGTGAACACACAGTTAAATGCCAGGAAAGGTGGCTACCCTCCCTGGGCATGGACTGGCAGCGCAAGGCAAACAACGCACTTGTCAGGCTCACCGGATTCCAGCTTAACCGAGTAGGAAAAGTTGGTCCACCGGTGGCGGTGAGGGCACCCGCGGCGGCGGCGGAGGAATCGTTCAGGCCGCCCTCGGACCCGAAGATCGACCGGCTGCTGATCGCCCCGATCTTCATCCTCTCGCCGGTGCGGTCCGGTTCCACGCTGCTGAGGGTCCTGCTCAACGCCCACTCCATGCTGCACGCCCCGCACGAGCTGCACGTCCGAAGGCTGCGGGTGGAGTTCGGCACCTCGCTGGCGGAGAAGGCGATGGGGGCGCTCGGGCACGACCGGGCCGACCTGGAACACCTGCTGTGGGACCGCGTGCTGCACCGCGAGCTGGTCAAAAGCGGCAAGACGTTCGTCGTGGACAAGACTCCGGCCAACGCCTTCGCGTACCGGCGGATCGCCGCGTGCTGGCCGGACGCCCGGTTCGTCTTCCTGCTGCGCCACCCGGCGTCCATCGCGAGTTCGTGGTACGAGGCGGGCGCGGGCAAGAGGACGCCCGAGGAGGCGGCGCTCGACGCCCTTCGCTACATGAAGGCCGTGCAGCGGGCCCGGGGGGCGCTCAGCGGGTGCACCGTGCGCTACGAGGACCTGACCGCCGACCCCGAGACCGAAGGGCGCCGCCTGTGTGACTTCCTCGGCGTTCCCTGGGAGCCGGAGATGCTGACGTACGGGGAGCAGTCCGTGCTGGAGAAGGGGCTGGGCGACTGGAAGGACAAGATCCGCTCCGGGAGCGTGCAGCCCGCGCGCGAGCTGCCGACGACGGAGGAGATCCCCGAGCCGCTCAGGCCGATGTGTGAGAGCTGGGGATACCTGCCGCGCGCCGCGGAGCCCGCGTGACGGCCCCGGGGGTGCCCGGAGCTCCCGGTGCGATGAAGATCCGCTACATGCTCCTGCACGCGTACGGCATGGGTGGAACGATCCGCACGGTGATCAACCAGGCGAACGCGATGGCCGCGGCCGGACACGAGGTCGAGATCGTCAGCGTGGTGCGCCGCAGGGAGAGCCCGCAGTTCCCGATCGACGAGCGCGTCCGTCTCCTGGCGCTGTCGGACCAGCGGGAGGCCAGGCCGGTCGACTCGGTGGGACGCAAGGCCTGGCGGCGGATCCGCGGCAAGATCGTGCCCGCGGGGGAGTTCGCGGCCTCCTACTTCACCGAGCGCGTGGAGCGGGCCGTCATCGAGTACGTCTCCGCGCTCCAGGACGGCATCCTGGTCACCACCCGTCCCGCGCTGAACCTCATCTCCGCCCGGCGCACTCCCACGAGCGTCGTCAGGGTCGCCCAGGAACACATGAACCTGGCCACCCACCCCGCGGCGGTCCGGTCGGCGATCGCCCGCCACTACGGCGGCCTGGACGCGGTGGCCGTGCTCACCGGGACCGACAGGAAGGAATACCAGGAGCTTCTGCCCGACACCCCCGTCGTGCGGATACCCAACGCGGTCGGCCCGGTGCGGCAGCCGCCCGCCGAACGGGAGGGGAGGCTCGCGGTCGCGGCCGGGCGGCTCGTCGGGCAGAAGGGGTTCGACCTGCTGATCCCCGCGTTCCGGCAGGTCGTCGACCGCCACCCGGACTGGCGGCTGCGCATCTACGGCACCGGCCCGAAGAAGGACAAGCTGCGCGAGCTCCTGAAGGAGCACGCGCTGGGCGACAACGTCACCTTGATGGGACGGACCGAGCACCTCGACGAGGAGCTGGCCAAGGCGTCCTTCTACGTGCTCAGCTCGCGGTTCGAGGGGTTGCCGATGGTGATGATCGAGGCGATGGCCCAGGCGCTGCCCGTGGTCGCCTTCGACTGCCCGACCGGCCCGGCCGACGTGCTCACCCCCGGCGTCGACGGGCTGCTCGTCCCGCCCAAGGACGTCGACGCGCTGGCGGCGGCGATGGTCCGGCTCATCGAGGACCGGGAGTTGCGGGAGCGGATCGGGGCCGCCGCGATCGTCACCGCGCGCGACTACACGCCCGAGGTGGTCATGCCGCTCTGGGAGAACCTGTTCGCCGAGCTTCTGGACCGCGCGCCGGAACGGTAATACTTACCAGCTTTGCCCGACTTTCCGCTTTTAAGGGAAATGTCGCTCTGGTTCATATTTCGCATTTTTCGTCGCTGTGCCGTCGCGTTTTCGTGCGAGGCCGCGGGTGTGTCCGGGCGCCCGGGATATGGGCGTGTCCGGGACGACCGGGGAGCGTCCGGGATCGGCCGCCGGCCTGTCCGGGGTGCGCCCAGGTCGCGAGGACGTGACCTGGGCCCGTTTCACGCGAGGGGTTTCCGCGTCGCGGCGCCGGTCGCCGAGGATGCGTGATGCCGTGTCCGTCATGGCGGACACCCCGGCCCGCGGAGCCCGTCGTATGCGTGCGGCGCCGCGATGAACAAGACATTCAATGTTTTTCGGGCATTTGGCGATGGCGACTTTTTTAATTGCCGGCCGGATCGTAGTCAATGCTTGACAGGTTATTTAAGGACCTCCCAATATTGAGGCGTCCACGATGGCGGGCCGTATCCGGCTCCGCGCATCGGGGGGTCAACGATTCTGCCGTTTCTGTCGCGGGTAATTGACGTTCCCCCCTGGCTGTTTCATGTCTTTTTCTCCCCTGTCAGATACGAGTACGGATCGGTGGTGTGTTGTGACGGAGTTCGAGGCTGGCCGGTCGCAGCTGAGCTTGAGTACGGACGCCGCGCGTAACCTGGCGACGACGACCAAGTCGACTCCCCAGATGCAGGAGATCACCTCACGGTGGCTGCTGCGGATGCTCCCCTGGACGCAGGTCTCGGGCGGCACCTACCGCGTCAACCGGCGGCTGAGCTACACGATCGGTGACGGGCGGGTGAGCTTCACCAACTCGGGGTCGCAGGTGGCGGTCATCCCGGCCGAGCTGTGCGAGCTGCCCCTGCTGCGCGGGTTCGACGACTCCGACGTCCTCGACGCGCTGGCGGGCAGGTTCGTCCAGCGCGACTTCCAGGCCGGCGACGTGCTCGTGGAGGCGGGACAGCCGGCCGACGAGGTCGTGCTCATCGCGCACGGCAAGGTCAACAAGCTCGGCACGGGTCCGTACGGCGACGAGATCGTGCTGACCGTGCTCGCCGCGGGCGACCACTTCGGTGACGACGCGCTCGTCGGTGACGAGGGCGAGTGGCCGTTCACCGCCAAGGCGGTCACCAGTGGCACGGCGATGGTCCTGCCCCGGCACGCGTTCCTTGAGCTGGCCGGGCAGGCCGAGCCGCTCCAGGCCCACCTGCGGCAGCGGGAGACGGCCGAGCGCGGGCCGCAGAACAAGTACGGCGAGGCCGCCGTCGAGGTGGCCGCCGGGCACGCGGGGGAGGCCGACCTGCCGGGCACGTTCGTCGACTACGAGCTCACCCCGCGCGAATACCAGCTGAGCGTCGCGCAGACGGTCCTGCGGGTGCACACCCGGGTGGCCGACCTCTACAACGACCCGATGGACCAGATCGAGCAGCAGCTCCGGCTCACGATCGAGGTGCTGCGCGAGCGCCAGGAGCACGAGCTGATCAACAACCGCGAGTTCGGGCTGCTGCACAACGCCGACCTCAAGCAGCGGATCCACACCCGCAGCGGCCCGCCCACCCCCGACGACCTCGACGAGCTGCTCAGCCGTCGCAGGAGCACGAGCTTCTTCCTCGCCCACCCGCACGCCATCGCCGCCTTCGGTCGCGAGTGCAACGCGCGCGGACTCTACCCGCAGGGCGTCGACGTCGGCGGCAGCGGGGTGCCCGCCTGGCGCGGCGTCCCCATCTTCTCCTGCAGCAAGATCCCCATCACCTCCACCCGCACCACCTCGATCCTGGCGATGCGCGTCGGCGAGGACAACCAGGGGGTCATCGGCCTGCACCAGACCGGCATCCCGGACGAATACCAGCCGAGCCTGTCGGTTCGCTTCATGGGCATCAGCGAGAAGGCGATCATCTCCTACCTGGTCAGCGCCTACTACTCCGCCGCCGTCCTGGTGCCCGACGCGCTCGGCATCCTGGAAGACGTCGAGATCGGCCACTGAGGACGGGCCGGGCGACCCACCACCTTCGGACCGGCCGCTGAGCGAGGGAGAGCAAGGATGACGACCATCGAGATGTCGACGAACGGGCGGTCCGCGGGTGAGGTGCTCGCCTGGAGCCGGGACATGGTCGAGGCGACCCTGCGCCCGGCGGCCGACACGCTGCCCGCCTCGATGCGGCGAATCGCCGGATACCAGTTCGGCTGGTGGGACGAGCAGGGCAGGCCGTCCACGATCGGCGGGGGCAAGGCGCTCCGTCCCGCGCTCGCCCTGCTCTCGGCCGAAGCCGTCGGGGGGACCGCCGTCTCGGCCCTTCGACCGGCGGCGGCCGTCGAGCTGGTGCACGACTTCTCCCTGCTGCACGACGACGTGATGGACGGTGACCGGACCCGCCGCCACCGCCCCACGGCCTGGGCCGTCTTCGGCGTCAGCCCGGCGATCCTGGCCGGTGACGCGCTGCTGACGCTCGCCTTCGACGTGCTCGCGACCGGAGGGCACCCGGCGACCGTCGAGGCGACCCGGATATTCAGCACCGCCGTGCAGGAGCTCCTGGACGGCCAGAGCGCGGACGTCGCCTTCGAGGATCGCCGGGATGTCGGGCCGGCCGACTGCCTGAGCATGGCGACCGGTAAGACCGGGGCCCTGCTGGGGTGCGCGTGCGGGCTCGGCGCGCTGTTCGGCGGTGGCACTCCCGAGCAGGTCGAGCACCTCGTCGCCTTCGGCAGGGACCTGGGGCTCGCGTTCCAGCTCGTCGACGACCTGCTCGGCATCTGGGGAGATCCCGCGACGACCGGCAAGCCCGTCCACTCGGATCTGCGCAGCCGCAAGAAGTCCGTCCCGGTCGTCGCGGCCCTCACCTCGGGCACCCCGGCCGGACGGGAGCTGGCCGGGCTCTACCACCGGGAGCAGCCGCTCTCCGACGACGAGCTGGTCCACGCGGCCACGCTCGTCGAGGCCGCGGGCGGGCGCGACTGGACGCGGGTGGAGGCCGACGAGCTGCTCGCGCGGGCACTGCGTCACCTGGAGGCCGTGGGTGCGCCGCCCCGGCCCGCCGCGGAGCTGACCACCCTCGCTCGTCTCGTCACCCGCCGCGACCACTAGACGGTGCGGAGGCGGGCGGGCGCCTCCGCGTTCGTCTCCTCGGTGGAGCCCTCAGACGAAGGCGCCGATGCCGGTGATCGCCCGTCCCACGATCAGGGTGTTGATCTCCCGCGTCCCCTCGTAGGAGTAGATCGCCTCGGAGTCGGCGACGAACCGGCCGACGTCGTAGTCGAGGTCGATGCCGTTACCGCCCAGGATCTCCCTCGCCCACCCCACGGCCTCGCGCATCCGCGCCGTGCAGAAGGCCTTGGCCATCGCCGAGTGCTCGTCTTTGTAGACGCCCGCGTCCTGGAGTTGCGCCAGCCGCACCACCATTCCCAGTGAGCAGGTGATGTTGCCCAGCATCCGCACGAGCAGGTCCTGCACGAGCTGGAACCCCGCGATCGGCCGCCCGAACTGCTCGCGCGTCCCGGCGTACTCCAGCGCCAGCTCGTAGGCGCCCATCATGCACCCCACCGCCTGCCACGCCACGCCTCCCCGGGTCTGCCGCAGGATGGCGCCGGTGTCGCGGAAGCCGTTGGCCTTCTGCAGCCGGTTGATCTCCGGCACCAGGCAGTTGGTGAGGGTGATGTCGGCGTTCTGGACCGTCCGCAGGGCTATCTTGTTCTCGATCTTCGTCGCGGCGAAGCCGGGCGTACCCTTCTCGACCACGAATCCCTTGACTGCGCCGTCGGCCTCGTCCTTCGCCCACACCACGATCAGGTCGGCGAAGGTCGCGTTGCCGATCCAGCGCTTGGCCCCGTTGAGCACCCACATGTCGCCCTCGCGGCGGGCCGTCGTGCGCAGTCCGGCCGCGACGTCGGAACCCCCCTCGGGTTCCGTCAGCGCGAACGCGCCGATCTTCTCCATCGCGGCCATCGGCGCCAGCCACCGCTCCCGCTGCTCCTCCGAGCCCAGCCGGTCGACGCTGCCCATCGCGAGGCCGTTGTGGACACCGAAGAACGTGCCCATCGACGGATCCACCCGGTTCATCTCCAGGACCACGAACCCGGTCAGCAGGCTCCGCGCTCCCCGATAGGACAGGCCCGCGATGTCAAGCTTGGCGAACCCGGGAACCAGTTCGTGGGGAAAGCGGGAGTTGGTCCACGACTCGTTCGCGATGGGCGCGACCTCGCGCGCCATGAACTCCCGCACCCGGAGCACGATCTCCTTCTCGTGCCCCTCCAGCAGGTCGAAGTAGTCATAGAAATCACCGGTCGTCATCGGCGCGGCTCCCCTCCGGTAGTCGTGTCCCTGTCTTGGCCGAATGCCCGAAAGCCGGGGCATCAAGCGGAACACGCCGGAGACGATGCCGGAGACGGTGAAGGCCCGGGGGATGCCCGGGCCTTCACGTCGGTCGCCGTCAGGCGTCACCCGGCCGCGACGCGGCCTCAGGCGGGACTACCAGCGGCGGGTGTAAACACGCACCCCGTCGGTCCGGCTGCGGCTCTCCTCGAGCTTGTCGGTGCCGTCGAAGATCGCGCGGTAGTCGCCGCTCTTGGTCGCGCGGGCCTTGGCGCGGAACTTACCCTGCCAGTTCGTGTCGGCGGAGGTCACGTACTTCCAGGCGCTGGAGCCGCGCTTGCGGAAGTAGATCTCCACCTCCTCGCCGCGTACGCCCTTCCAGCGCCTGTCGTCGACCTGGAGACTGCCGGTGAAGTAGACCGAGCGGCCCTTGCGGACGCGCTCGGGGTTCGCGGAGAACCGGTAGACGCGGGTCTCGGCCTTCTCGGCCTTCTCGTGCACGACGGAGAAGTTGACCTCGTCGGTCACCTTCTTGCCGTCCTTGTCGTACGCGTCGGCGATCGCGACCCAGCGACCCTCGAAGTCGCTCTCGTCGAAGCTGGTCGTGAAGCGCCACAGGTCGCCCTTGTGCAGGAGCCTGGGCTCCTGGGCGGCCATGGTGCGGGCCTGGTCGGAGACCGGCCTGAGGCGAAGCTCGACGCGGGTGGCCTCGGTGGTACGGACCTCGATGGAGACCCTCGTGTCGTCGTCTCCCTTCACGACGACCGGGTTCGGGTCGATGTTGTCGATGCGCACACTGAGAGCGACTCGCTCCGCGGAGGCCGTTCCCGCGGACAGGAGCAGAGAGCTGCCCACCGCGGTCGACAGCAGGCCGATGGCGATTCGTTTCATCAAGACGCTTTCCTCTTCTCCCCGTTTCAGGAGACGGTCAGGGTTGACCGTTCCCGCATCCATAAGACGACACAGAAGCGGGTGATGTTGCCAAAAATCTCCAAAAAAGGAGGTTTAAGTCTCCGTAAGGTAACGTTTCTGGGCGGGAACGGCCAGGTCAGGCGTCGGACGCCGGGTCCCGAAAATTTATTTGAAGCAAGTCTGTTATATCCGATTTGTCGGAATTCTCTTTGTGGGGCGGAGGGGTTGCAGGTAGGTTCGGTATCACTAACCGGACATAACGGACAATTGGGGTGTGGTGTCGCGGTGTCGCCGGACGGATAGCGTTTGCGTATGAGTGCCACCATCGTCGCCAAGGACCTGGCCGCCGGACACGGCGACCGCGCGCTTTTCACCGGGCTCGACCTGGTGGTCGCCCCCGGTGACATCGTTGGCCTGGTCGGGGTGAACGGCGCGGGCAAGTCAACCCTGCTGCGGATCCTCGCGGGGCTGCTGCCCGCCGAGCACGGCTCCGTGCGGCTCAGTCCGCCCTCGGCGTCGGTCGGCTACCTGCCCCAGGAGCGTGAGCGCCGCGCGGGCGAGACGATCGCGGAGTTCCTGGCCCGCCGTACCGGGGTGGCCGCCGCGCAGCGCGCGCTGGACGCCGCGACCCAGGGGCTGGTGGAGGGCGCCCCGGGCGCCGACGACGACTACGCCACCGGTCTGGAGCGCTGGCTCGCCCTGGGCGGCGCCGACCTGGAGGACCGGGCCGCCGAGGTCGTCGCCGAACTCGGCCTCGCCGTGGAGCTCGACCGGCCGATGACGGCGCTCTCCGGCGGCCAGGCCGCGCGGGCGGGCATGGCCTCCCTGCTGCTCAGCCGATACGACGTCTTCCTGCTGGACGAACCCACCAACGACCTCGACCTGGAGGGGCTGGAGCGGCTCGAACGCTTCGTCACCGGGCTGCGCGCCGGGACCGTCCTGGTCAGCCACGACCGCGAGTTCCTGGCCAGGACCGTGAACAGGGTCGTCGAGCTCGACCTCGCCCAGCAGCTGGTCAGGGTGCACGGCGGCGGCTACGAGGCATACCTCGCCGAGCGCGAGGTCGCCCGTCGGCACGCCCGCGAGGAGTACGAGGAGTACGCGGGCACCGTCGCCTCCCTCAAGCAGCGCGCGGGGATGCAGCGCGCCTGGATGGAGAAGGGCGTCAAGAACGCGCGGCGAAAGGCGCCCGACAACGACAAGATCGGCCGCAACCTCCGTACCGAGACGACGGAGAAGCAGGCGGCGAAGGCCCGCCAGACCGAGCGGATGATCGAGCGGCTGGAAGAGGTGGAGGAGCCCCGCAAGGAGTGGGAGCTGCGCATGGAGATCGCGGTGGCGCCGAGGTCGGGCGCCGTCGTCGCGACGCTGCGCGACGCCGTGGTCCGGCGCGGCACGTTCACCCTCGGCCCGGTGAACCTGGAGGTCGGCTGGGCGGAGCGGGTGGCGATCACCGGCGCGAACGGCTCGGGCAAGTCCACCCTGCTCGCGGCGCTTCTGGGCCGGCTCCCGCTGGAGGAGGGCAACGCCTCGCTCGGTCCCGGCGTGGTCGTCGGGGAGGTGGACCAGGCGCGCGGGCTCTTCCTCGGTGACGAACCCCTGGTGGACGCCTTCGGCGCGGCCGTGCCCGACATGGTCCCCGGTGACGTCCGCACGCTGCTCGCCAAGTTCGGCCTGCGCGCCGCGCACGTGCCGCGCCCGGCCGCCACCCTCTCGCCGGGGGAGCGGACCCGGGCCGCGCTCGCGCTGCTCCAGGCGCGCGGGGTGAACCTGCTCGTGCTGGACGAGCCGACCAACCACCTGGACCTGGCCGCGATCGAGCAGCTGGAGTCCGCGCTCGCCTCCTATCCCGGTACGCTGCTGCTGGTCACCCACGACCGCCGGATGCTGGAGGCGGTGCACACCACCCGGCGGATCCACGTCGACGAGGGCCGGATCGCCGAAAGGTGACCGAGACGCTCGCGGGACCTGACTGATGACGTAACTTTCGCAAGTCTCTGCAAGTAATTGCTTCTTTTGCCTTATAGTTTCATCATGACGCGACGGCTTGCAGAAGTGGCCAAGAAGGTCGGGATGAGCGAGGCGACGGTCAGTCGCGTGCTCAACGGGAAGCCCGGCGTGTCCGAGGCGACCCGTGAGGCCGTCCTCACGGCGCTCGACGTGCTCGGCTACGAGCGGCCGACCCAGCTGCGAGGCGACAGGGCGCGGCTGGTCGGGCTCGTCCTCCCCGAGCTGCAGAACCCCATCTTCCCCGCCTTCGCCGAGGTGGTCGGGGGCGCGCTGGCCCAGCAGGGCTTCACCTCCGTGCTGTGCACCCGGACCCTGGGCGGAGTCTCCGAGGCGGAGTACGTCGATCTGCTGCTCCAGCAGCAGGTGTCGGGGGTCGTCTTCGCCGGAGGGCTGTTCGCCCAGGCCGACGCCCCCCACGACCATTACGAGCTGCTGCGGGAGCGGCGTCTGCCGACCGTGCTGGTGAACGCCGCGGTCGCGCACCTCGCCTTCCCGCAGGTCTCCTGCGACGACGTGGCCGCCGCCGAGATGGCGCTCGGCCACCTGCGGTCGCTGGGCCACGAGCGGATCGGCATGGTGCTCGGCCCTCCCGACCACGTGCCCTCGCGGCGCAAGCTGGACGCGGCCGACCTCGACCCCGAGTTCGTGGAGCACACCATGTTCTCCCTGGAGGGGGGGCACGCGGCGGCCGCCCGGCTGATGCGAAAGGGCGTGACCGGCGTCATCTGCGCGAGCGACGTGATGGCCCTGGGCGCGATCAGGGCGGCACGCAGGGCCGGGCTCTCCGTGCCCGACGACGTCTCGGTGATCGGTTATGACGACTCCGCGCTGATGAACTGCACCGACCCGCCGCTGACGACGCTGCGCCAGCCGATCGACGCGATGGGACGCGCGGTCGTCGACCTGCTCGCGGCCCAGATCGACAAGGCCCTCGTCCCGGCCGACGAGCTGCTCTTCGAGCCCGAACTGGTGGTCAGGGCCTCGACCGGCCCGGTCAGGCGCTGAGGGGCGCCGGTCGCGAGGCGGGGGACGCCGCCCCACGTGTCCCGTGGGGCGGGTCCCCTCCACCCGGGCCTCTGGCTGGTCGTCTCGCCGGCACTCCGGGGGCGCGGGGTGCCGTGGGCGTCCGAGATGACGGACACCACACCGCAGGATCGCTTCCGGTCACGTCCACAGGTGATCTAGCAGCAAGGTGTCATTTTCTTCCAAATTTACATTCGATTATTGCGAATATATATCGTAAATAAGAAGTTATGGTGTCCCGGGCTTCCTGGCGGGGTGCCCGGCGGAGGCTCCGCGGGTTCGGGGCGGTTCGCCTGACGGGTGTCCTGAACCGGCTCGTGTGGCGACTGGTCCCGCGTCGGGTCGAGTAAGTCGAGTAATGGGTCACGACCTTCCGTGAATCCGGTGGAATCGCGACGCATACCGCCTCCGCACTCTTCTGCGGCTTTGGTTGTCACTCGAACATTTCTGTGCCTTCTATTTGTCGCTTCGGTTACTCTGTGTAGTTATTGATCTCTTAGAGTTGTACCGGCAAGTGTGGAGGATCCATCACCTGCGCCCCCCGAAGGCACGCTTCGTCATTCGGAAGGAAAAGATCTTGCGTAAGAGATTTGCCGTGCTCACCTCGGCGGGCGTAGGCGCTTTCATGGTCATCTTGGCGGCACCGGCGGTCGCCGCTCCCAGCGCCGACACGATCGTCACGTTCTCCGTCGAGGCGGGGAGTCTGGACATCACCGCACCGGCCGGTCCGATCAATCTCGGCTCGGCTCCCCCCGGTGGCACGATCACCGGGCAGATCGGCCCGGTGTCGGTCTCGGACACCCGAGGCGGGGCGACCTCGGTCTGGACCGCGACGGTGTTCGCGACGGACTTCACCGCCGCCGCCCTGACGATCCCCTTCTCCTCCGTGGAGTACTGGTCCGGGCCGACGACCGCCACCACCGGTGGCGGTACCTTCATCCCCGGACAGCCCACGGCGGGCGACGCGGTCCCGCTGACGGGGACGGCGCAGACCGCGATCCCATCCATGGCCCACACGGGAGGCACTGGCGGCAGCACGGCGGCGTGGAACCCCACGCTGATCGTCAACATTCCCATCACGGCTCAGATCGGCGACTACAGCGGGACGGTGACACATCAGGTGGCGTAGCCGGATCGCTGGACCGTTCGCGCTGACGCTGCTGGCCGCGCTGTGTTCCAGCGTGGCCGGCGCGTCGGCGGGCGCGAATCGGGTCGCGGACCCTCGGGGCACGATCGGCATCCGCCTTCTCGAAGCACCGGTCAGCTACCGCGGCGATCCTCGCGCGCTCTCCTACATCGTCGACCACCTCAACCCGGGCACCACCATCCATCGGAAGGTGGAGATCTCCAACACGTCCGGGAAACCTCGGCACATCAGCCTGTATCCGGCCGCAGCCAATGTCGCGCGCAACAGTTTCAACGCGCCGGCGGGCCGCCCCAGGAACGAACTGGTGGGCTGGATGTCGCTCGACCGAGACTCGGTCGACCTGCCGCCGGGCGGCACGTCGACCGCCCAGGTAACGATCAAAGTGCCGCCCGTGGCCTCGCGCGGAGAGCGCTTCGGTGTCGTCTGGGCGGAGGCGGTCGCCGAACCCGACGACACTCACCCCGTACGCGTCGTCAACCGGGTCGGGATCCGCGTCTACCTCGATGTCGGGCCGGGCGGCGAACCTCCGTCGGACTTCCGGATCGAGACACTGACGCCCGCGCGGGCCCCGGACGGCAGCCCGCAGCTGGTGGCACAGGTCCGCAACACCGGCGAGCGGACCCTGGACATGAACGGGTCGGTGTCGCTCACGGAGGGCCCCGGCGGTCTGCAGGCCGGGCCTTTCCCCGCTGACCTGGGCGTCACGCTGCTTCCGGACGCCGCCGCCCGGGTGACCGTGACCATGGACCGGCGCATGCCCGACGGCCCCTGGAAGGCCAGGCTGACCCTGATGAGCGGCATGGTGAAACGGATGGCCACCGCCACCCTCACCTTCCCGGCGGCGGGTGCGGGCCTGTCCGTCGAGCCCGACGAGAACTACCTGCCCCTGGTGGGACTGGTGGCCGGCCTGATCGTGCCCGCCACCGCCCTCGGCATCGTGGTGCGCCGCAGGCGCCGGGCCGCGACCTCGGTGAGCTGACGCTCCCTCCGAGGTCGCGGCCCGGTGGCCGTGGCGGGGGGGGGGTGCCCCCCCCGGGGGGCCGTGGAGGGGTGGTGGGTCGTGCCGCTGGCCGCCGGCACGCCCGTGAGGGGGGGGGTGGGAGCCGGGGGGGGGGTGCCGGACGGTGGCGG
>NZ_JBEZEL010000014.1:0-44669 GCF_040648855.1 Streptosporangium sp. NPDC049078 | reverse complement strand
ACGCCCCGCGCGCGGGGCGGAGGGGGCGCCGGCGAGTCCGCCCCCGCCCCCGCCCCGGGCCGGGCGGGCCGCCCCTCCGGCCGGCCCCCCCCCGGGCTCCGGTTCCGCGCCGCCCGCGGCCCCGGCCCGGTGGCCGTGCCGGGCGGGGAGACCCCGCCCGGCGTTCACTTCGAGACGTAGAGGATCTTCCAGCTGCCCGCGTACAGGCAGTTCAGGGAGGGCTTGGAAGCCTTGCGCTCGGAGCAGACCTTGAGCTCGACCTGGTAGAGGTCGTGCTGGGTGAACGAGAACGACTTCGGGGTGCCGTAGGAGCAGTCGACGACGCTGCGGTGCTTGAACGGCAGGTTCTTGCCGTCGGGGGTGCGGTAGGTGAGGCGGAAGACCGCCCAGCCGCAGGAGGAGTCCCTGGTCAGGTCGTAGACCTTGCCGGAGATCTTGCCCCTCTCGGCGGCGGGGATGTCGGCGTGGTCCTCACCGTAGACGGTGATCGAGCCGTGCGTCTTGGCCCTCCTGCCGGGGGCGTAGTAGGTGCCCCACGGGCCGGCGCCCTGCTCCGCCGTCGTGTCGGCGGCCGCCGGGCCGCTCCGCGTCGGCGCGGTCGCCGCCTGGGCGGTCGCCGGGGCGATGGAGACGAGTGCGGTGGCGAGGGCGAGTCCGGTGAGAAGGCGGCTGATCGTCATGGGAGGGATTCCTTTCCTGCTGGTGTGACCACAGTGTGTGATGGGCCGCTTTCAACCGGGTTGACCGCTCACTGCAAACGAGTATCAGCCACTTATAAGGGGGAATGTGGAGTCAACAGGAGGTAAGTGCATGGAAGCGCTGGGAATAGACATCGGCGGGTCGGGGATCAAGGGTGCGCCGGTGGACGTCACGAGAGGGCGGCTGACGCGGGAGAGGCGGCGCATCCCCACACCGAGCCCTGCCAAGCCCGAGGCCGTGGCCGAGGTGGTGGCGGAGATCGTCAAGCATTTCGCCTGGGAGGGGCCGGTGGGGGTCACCTTCCCCGGGATCGTGCTCGACGGGGTCGCCAGGTCGGCCGCCAACGTGGACAAGGACTGGATCGGCACGGACGCGCGGAGGCTGTTCTCCCAGGTCACGGGGTTGCCCGTCACCGTGCTCAACGACGCGGACGCGGCCGGTCTGGCCGAGGTGGCGGCGGGGGCCGCGAGGGGCAGGCCGGGGGTGGTGATGATGCTGACCTTCGGCACGGGGATCGGCAGCGCCCTGCTCATCGACGGCCGCCTGGTGCCCAACACCGAGCTCGGGCATCTGGAGATCAGGGGCAAGGAGGCCGAGAAGCGCGCCTCCGACCACGCGCGCGAGGCGCACGACCTCGACTGGGCAGAGTGGGCCGAGAGGGTGCAGGAGTATCTGGAGCACGTCGAGGCGTTGTTCTCCCCTTCGCTGTTCATCATCGGGGGAGGGGTCAGTAAGAAGGCGGACAGGTTCCTGCCCCTGATCAAGCTGCGCACCCCGATCGTCCCCGCCGGCCTCCAGAACGAGGCGGGCATCGTGGGCGCCGCCATGGCGGCCCTGGCGTAGCGGCGACCTTCCCCCAAGCCGCCCGCCCGGGTGCGCGCTTCGCGCGGGCGGCTCGCGAGACGGCCCTCGCCGGGACACGCGTTTCTCGTGAGAGCTCGAAGGTCGTCCTCAAGACTCGAAGGTCGTCCTCAAGAAAGGCTCCCGGCGGTGCTCACCGGCGGCTATCACGCACGGTCCGGGAGCGGTTTCCGAGAGGAGTCTGAAACTTTCATTTCTCCAGAAAACTGTTCGGTGAGGTCAGAGGCTGGGACGGTCCCATTCAGGGGCCTCCGACGTGCAACAAGCTGTACACATCCTCGAAACATCCGGACTATGGGAGCGCTCCCACCATCGTCCTGGAGATGATTACGAATGACAGTCAATCCGCGCCGCCATACCTGGCGCAACCGGGTGGCGACCATGGCGGCCATGTTCGTGGCCGCCGCCGGTCTTGCCACCGGGCAGGCCGCCACGGCGCACGCCGCGGTCGCCTGCGACGTCGCCTACACCACCAATGACTGGCAGGGCGGATTCACCGCCAACATCACTCTGAAGAACCTCGGTGACCCGCTCACGAGCTGGACCCTGGGCTTCACCTTCGGCGCCGGGCAGACGATCCAGCAGGGCTGGTCGGCCACCTGGGCACAGTCGGGCGCTCAGGTCACCGCGAAGAACCTCGCCTGGAACGGCGCCCTCGCCACCGGTGCCTCCACCAGCATCGGCTTCAACGGATCGTGGAACGGGAGTAACCCCAAGCCCACCTCCTTCACGGTCAACGGCGTGACCTGCGGCGGGCAGACCCCGGTCAACCAGCCCCCCACGGTCAGCCTGACCAGCCCCGCCTCCGGAGCCACCTACCAGGCCGGTGCCGCCGTGCCGCTCGCGGCGACCGCGAGCGACGACGGCTCCATCAGCAAGGTGGAGTTCTACGTCGACGGCACGCTGGTCAACACCGACACCACCGCCCCCTACTCCTACTCCGCCACCGGTCTGGCGAGCGGCTCCCACACCGCGAGTGCCAAGGCGTACGACAACGCCTCCCCGGCGCTCTCCACCCAGACCGCCGCGGTGCCCTTCACCGTGGGCGGCGGCAACACGACGCCGTCGATCGTCGCCTCCCCGACCTCCCTCAGCGTCCCCGAGGGCTCGTCGAGGACGGTTGGTTTCCGGCTCAGCCAGGCGCCGAGTGGCAACGTCACGGTCAGCCTCGCCAAGACGGGTGACAGCGACATCACCATCGCGCCCAGCACGCTGACCTTCACCACCGCCAACTGGAACACGGCGCAGAACGTGACGGTCTCGGCGGCCCAGGACGCCGACCAGACCAACGGCACCGCCACCATCACGGCCACCGCCCCCGGACACACCGCCGCCACCGTGGCCGTGACCGAGGCCGACGACGACGGCCCCACCACGCCGGTGGAGCACGTCGACAACCCCTACGCCGACGCCGACGGCTACGTGAACCCCGACTGGTCGGCCAAGGCCGCCGCCGAGCCCGGTGGCACCGCGGTCTCCAAGATCTCCACCGCCGTGTGGCTGGACCGGATCGCCGCCATCGAGGGCACCTCCTCGGGCAGGGGCCTGCGCGCCCACCTGGACGAGGCCCTGCTGCAGGACGCGGCCAACGGCAGCAAGCCGCTGACGATCCAGGTCGTCATCTACAACCTGCCCAACCGCGACTGCTCGGCGCTCGCCTCCAACGGTGAGCTGCGCGTCTCCGAGAACGGCATGAACCGCTACAAGACCGAATACATCGACCCGATCGCCGCGATCATGGCCGAGTCGAAGTACGCCGGCCTGCGGATCTCGACGATCATCGAGATCGACTCGCTGCCGAACCTGGTGACCAACCTCAACCTGGCGGCGTGCCAGGAGGCGAAGGACAGCGGCGCCTACGTCAACGGCGTCCGCTACGCCCTGGACAAGCTGAGCGCGATCAAGAACGTCTACACCTACATCGACGCCGGTCACCACGGCTGGCTTGGCTGGGACTCCAACTTCGGCCCGTCCGCCGACCTGTTCGCGAGCACCGTCTCCGGCACCCTCAAGGGCTTCGACAGCGTGGACGGCTTCATCACCAACACCGCCAACTACTCGGCGCTGCGTGAGCCGCACTTCACCATCAACACCAACGTCAACGGCCAGAGTGTCCGCCAGTCCAAGTGGGTCGACTGGAACTACTACGTCGACGAGCTCTCCTTCGCTCAGGCGTTCAGGAACACGCTGATCCAGAAGGGCTTCAAGTCCAACATCGGCATGCTGATCGACACCTCCCGCAACGGCTGGGGAGGCTCGGCCCGCCCGGCCGCTCCCAGCACCTCGACGAACGTGGACACCTTCGTCAACCAGTCGCGCGTCGACCGCAGGGTCCACGCCGGCAACTGGTGCAACCAGAACGGTGCCGGACTGGGCGAGCGCCCGCAGGCCAGCCCCGCCGCCGGTCTGGACGCCTACGTCTGGGTCAAGCCTCCGGGTGAGTCCGACGGCTCCAGCAAGGAGATCCCGAACAACGAGGGCAAGGGCTTCGACCGGATGTGCGACCCGACCTACGGCGGTAACGAGCGCAACGGCAACAACCCCACCGGCGCCCTGGGTGACGCCCCGGTCTCCGGCCAGTGGTTCTCCGCCCAGTTCCGCCAGCTGCTGCAGAACGCCTACCCTCCCCTCCCGTAACCCGCTGACCCCGGATCCCGCCCCGGCGGGATCCGGGTGAGGCCCGATGCGACGGCCCCGTCACCCCCTACAGGGGGAGGCGGGGCCGTCCCCTTCCGGGGAAGGGGACGGCGTACGGTCCGATATTGGGATGCGGTGGCGCGGTGTCTCGGGCAGCATGGGCGGTTGGGCCTTCGCACAGGGGCCTTCAGGTGTGGAGCCCCACACGCGTCTCACGACCGCGGGTGAGCCTTCACACGTGGGCCGAAAGTATCCTGGGTTCAGTATGGGAACGCCTCCTTTGACATCGTCTCTCTCCGACCTGCACGCGCGCCTGCCCGAGCTCACGCTGCGTGACCAGCGGCGGCTTCGCCGCAGGCTCGACGGGGCACGCAGGGTCAGAAACCGCGCCGCGCAGCAGAAGATCGCCACGGAGATCACCTCCGACATCGAGCGAGCAGAACGGCGCGTCGCCCGGCGCCGCGCCGGTGTCCCCGCGATCACCTATCCGGAGGCGCTGCCGGTCAGTCAACGCAAGGACGACATCCTGGAGGCGATCCGCGACAACCAGGTCGTGATCGTCGCCGGAGAGACCGGTTCCGGCAAGACCACCCAGCTGCCGAAGATCTGCCTTGAGCTGGGCAGGGGCGTGAGGGGCCTGATCGGGCACACCCAGCCCCGCCGCATCGCGGCCCGCACCGTGGCCGAGCGCGTCGCCGAGGAGCTCGACACCCCGCTCGGCGACGCCGTGGGCTACAAGGTGCGCTTCACCGACCAGGTGGGCGACGGCACCCTCGTCAAGGTCATGACGGACGGCATCCTGCTGGCCGAGCTGCAGAACGACCGCGACCTCGACCAGTACGACACGCTCATCGTCGACGAGGCGCACGAGCGCAGCCTCAACATCGACTTCATCCTGGGCTACCTCAAGCAGCTGCTCCCGCGCCGCCCCGACCTGAAGGTGATCATCACCTCGGCGACGATCGACCCCGAGCGATTCTCCCGGCACTTCGGCGACGCGCCGATCGTGGAGGTCTCCGGCCGGACCTACCCCGTCGAGGTGCGCTACCGGCCGATCGCCGAGGACGACGACCAGATCCAGGCGATCGGCAAGGCGGTCGACGAGCTGTGCGCGGAGGGACCCGGCGACATCCTCGTCTTCCTCAGCGGCGAGCGCGAGATCCGCGACACCGCCGAGGCGCTGTCGAAGCGCAAGGACGCGGAGATCCTGCCGCTGTACGCCAGGCTGTCCGCCGCCGAGCAGCACCGGGTCTTCCAGTCGCACACCAACCGCCGGGTCGTGCTCGCCACCAACGTGGCCGAGACCTCGCTGACCGTGCCGGGCATCAAGTACGTGGTCGACCCCGGATTCGCCAGGATCTCCCGATACAGCCACCGCACCAAGGTCCAGCGCCTGCCCATCGAGGCGATCTCCCAGGCCTCGGCCAACCAGCGCAAGGGCCGCTGCGGCCGCGTCTCCGAGGGCGTCTGCATCCGGCTGTACGAGGAGGACGACTTCGTCACCCGGCCGGAGTTCACCGACCCGGAGATCCTGCGTACCAACCTCGCCTCGGTCATCCTGCAGATGACCTCGATCGGCCTGGGCGACATCGGCGCCTTCCCGTTCGTCGAGCCGCCCGACCAGCGCCAGGTCAAGGACGGCTACGACCTGCTGCTTGAGCTGGGCGCCTTCGACCAGGGGCGGCGGATGACCCCGCTCGGCCGCAAGCTGGCGGGCCTGCCGGTCGACCCGCGACTGGCCCGCATGGTGCTGGAGGCCGACCACAACGGCTGCGTCCGCGAGGTCATGGTCATCGCCTCCGCCCTGTCGATCCAGGACCCGCGCGAGCGACCGGCCGACAAGCAGCAGGCCGCCGACGAGAAACACCGCCGCTTCGCGGACAAGGAGTCCGACTTCGTCTCGTACCTGAACCTGTGGGAATACCTGCAGGAGCAGCAGAAGGAGCTCTCCTCCAGCGCGTTCCGGCGGCTGTGCAAGGCCGAGTTCCTCAACTACCTGCGCGTCCGCGAGTGGCAGGACGTCTACGGCCAGCTCCGCCAGATGTCGAAGACCCTGGGCGTCACCCTCAACAGCACCCCCGGCGACGAGCAGAAGATCCACATCTCCCTGCTGTCGGGTCTGCTGTCGCACGTCGGCGTCAAGGACATCGACAAGAAGACCGCCGACGCCGCCGGCGGCGGTCGCCGCCCCCCGAACGAGCCGCGCAGGCCGTTCACGGAGTATGTCGGCGCGCGCAACGCCCGGTTCGCGATCTTCCCCGGCTCCGCGCTCGCCAAGAAGCAGCCGCTCTGGGTGATGTCGGCCGAGCTGGTGGAGACCTCCAGGCTCTGGGCCCGGGTGAACGCCAAGATCGAGCCCGAGTGGGTCGAGCCGCTCGCCCAGCACCTGATCAAGCGCACCTACTCCGAGCCGCACTGGGAGAAGAAGCAGGGCTCGGTGATGGCCTACGAGAAGGTGACGCTGTACGGCGTCCCGATCGTGGTCCAGCGCAAGGTCAACTACGGCCGCATCGACCCCGAGCTGAGCCGGGAGCTGTTCATCCGGCACGCCCTGGTCGAGGGCGACTGGGAGACCCACCACGCCTTCTTCACCGAGAACCGCAGGCTGCTCGAAGAGGTCGAGGAGCTGGAGGAACGGGCACGGCGCCGCGACATCCTCGTCGACGACGAGACGCTGTTCGACTTCTACGACCAGCGCGTCCCCGCCGACGTCGTCTCCGGACGCCACTTCGACTCCTGGTGGAAGAAGGTTCGCGCCGACCAGCCCGACCTGCTCAACTTCGAGAAGTCGATGCTGATCAGCGAGACGGCGGGCGACGTCAGCAGACGCGACTACCCCGACGTGTGGCGTCAGGGCGGCCTGCGCTTCCCCCTCACCTACCAGTTCGAGCCCGGCACCGACGCCGACGGCGTCACCGCGCACATCCCGCTCGCGCTGCTCAACCAGGTCAACGTCGAGGGTTTCGACTGGCAGATCCCCGGGCTGCGCGAGGAGTTGCTCACCGCGCTCATCCGGAGCCTGCCCAAGCACATCCGGCGCAACTTCGTCCCCGCCCCCAACTACGCCAAGAAGGCGCTCCAGCGGGCCGAGCCCACCCAGGAGCCGCTGCTCGCGGTGCTGGAGCGCGAGCTGCTGAACCTGACCGGTGTCCAGGTGCCGCGCGAGGCATGGCAGCCCGACCTCGTCCCCGACCACCTCAGGATCACCTTCCGGGTGATCGACGGGCGCAGGCACAAGCTGGCGGAGAGCAAGGACCTGGCCGAGCTGAAACGGCGGCTCGCCCCCAAGCTCCGCCAGACCCTGTCCAAGGCCGCAGGGCTGGAGAAGACCGGCCTGACGGGATGGACCGTGGGCGCGCTGCCCAAGACGTTCGAAGAGCGCAGGATGAAGGCGTACCCGGCACTCGCCGACGAGGGCGCCACCGTGGCCGTACGGATGTACGAGACCGAGACCGAGCAGCGCCGGGCGATGTGGGAGGGCACCCGCAGGCTGCTGCTGCTCAACACCCCGTCACCGGCCAAATGGGTGCTCGGCCGCCTCGGCAACCAGTCCAAGCTCGCCCTGAGCCGCAGCCCGCACGCCGGCGCCACCGCGCTGTTCGACGACTGCATCGCCTGCGCCGCCGATCACCTCATGGCCGAGCACGGCGGCCCGGTCTGGGACGAGACGGCCTTCACCGCACTGCACGACAGGGTCAGGGCCGAGCTGTTCGACACCACCGCCGAGGTGGTCGCTCGCGTCGAGAGCGTCCTCAAGGTCTGGCACACCGTCTCGACCCTGCTGCCCGAGTCTCGCTCCACCCCCGCTATCGAGGACATCCGCGACCAGGTGGCCAACCTCGTTTACCCGGGTTTCGTCACCGACACCGGTTACAAGCGACTGCCCGACCTGCTCCGCTATCTCAAGGGGGCCGAACGGCGGCTGGAGAAGGTGCACGAGGACGCGTTCCGCGACGGAGAGCGGATGGACAGGGTGCACGACATCGAGGACGAGTATCACGAACTGGTCGAGAAGCTCCCACCGGCCCGCCGCTCCGACGACGACGTCCGCCAGATCCGCTGGATGATCGAGGAGCTCAGGGTGAGCTACTTCGCGCAGACCCTCGGGACTCCGTACTCGATCTCCGACAAGCGCATCCGCAAGGCGATGGAGAAACTCTGAGGGGCTGTCCCAGGAGGGGCCGTTCGGCTCCGGAGTGATTCCCGCGGAACCGTTGCCGCACGCCGAGGCCCCGTCAAGGGGCGGGAGTCACAGGAAGATCGAGGTGTCGAGGTCGAAGTCGACGGGGGAGGGGATGCGGAGCGGCTTGCCCATCTCGGTGTGGGTCATGGTCCGGTAGGTGCCCTCTTCGGGATCACTCAGGACCGTGACCGCCGGCGGGGAGGCGACCGGATCGACGATCAGCATGATCGGGACGCCGCAGCCCGCGTAGATCCTGGGCTTCGTGGCGCGGTCCATCTCCATGCTCCCGGGTGAGACGATCTCCGCCACCAGAATGAGCCCCGAGGAGAGGATCTCACGCTCACCCCAGAGTGGAGCGTCCACCGGGACCAGACAGTAGTCGGGCACGATGGTGTCACGAGGGCCTTCGACACAGATGTCGACATCGCCGGAGAAGCTTTCCCAGCCGTTCTCGTCCTCCACGGGAATCAGGGCTCTGCTGAGAGATCTGGCTACGCGCGCGTGCCGGGGGGTCGCGGAAGGACTCACGATCAGGTTCCCGTCGATGACTTCGGCCCGAAGGCCGCGGATAGGGGGAAGGGACTCGAAGATCTCCCTCGGGGTGCGAGGGAATGGTTGCTCTTCTGGGACGGAGGGCTGAGCGGGTGGCTGGGGTGCGGTGCGCGGGACGGATCGCTGAGACGCTGTCATAACCATCGGATTTGTATCCCTCCGTGTCCGAACATGCACTCTGAGTGTGTCACAAGGCTTTCCGGGGTGAGAGAAAAATGATCCCTGCGTGCGGGCCGCGGCGGAGTTTCCGGCGCCGGATGTGGAGGCTTTCCGTGAACAGAGAGTCCGCAACGAGCGGAACGGCCGAAGGTGCCGCGGCTGGGCGAGCCGGATGCGGGGGCCTTCCTTGAATGGGGCGCTGAGGTCGCCGTCCGGTGGGTGGCCGGCCGGTCGGGTTAAAGGAGGATCGAGGTGTCGAGGTCGAAGTCGACGGGGGAGAAGATGCGGAGCGGCTTGCCCATCTGGACGCGTGTGACGGTCTGGTAGGTCCCGTTCTCCGGGTCGCTCAGTACCGTGACCGTGGGAGGGGTGGCGATCGGGTCGACGAGCAGCATGACGGGCACCCCGCCCGTGGCGTAGATGCGAGGTTTGTCGTCACGGTCGACCCGCGTGCTCCCGGGGGAGACGATCTCGGTGACCATGATCAATCCAGAGGATCGTAGCTCCAGTGTGCCCCAGCGTGGACAGTCGGCGGGGGCGAGCACGAGGTCGGGGACGAGACTGTCTCGGGGGCCATCGATGCAGACGTTCACCCCACCCACGTGGGCGTGCCACTTCCGCTCCATGACGACCGGCTGCAGCGCGTACGAGAGAAGCGTCGCGCTCCAGCTGTGTTCGGGGGTGCCCACGGGGCTCACGATCAGGTTCCCGTCGATGACTTCGGCGCGAAATCCGGGGGTGGGGGGCAGGATTTCGAGAAGATCCCGCGCCGTATGGGTCGGCGACGGATTCTTCCGGGGAACATGGCGGGCGGGACGGCCGCGTGCCGTTGTCACCATGAAGTCTCTCCCTCCGTGTTCGAGTGATGACTCTAAGTCTCGCATGGTGGTGTGGTGTGGTGCGGCGCGACGCGTATGGTCCGTGGTCGCGGGTCGGCCTGGCGGCGACGTGGCGCGGGCGTGGAGGCGGGGCCGGGAGCATGGCCGGGTTGCGGGTGGCCCCGGTCCCGTTCGGTGAGGGAGGTGGGTGACGCGGTCCCGCTCGATGCGGTCCCGAGTCGCCGGACTACGATCGTGGGCCTGAAAGGGAAAGGGAGGCACCGTGGTCCGGGCGCTGGTGTTCGACGTGGGCGAGACGCTGATCGACGAGACGCGCATCTGGTCGCGCTGGGCCGACAGGCTGGGCGTCACCCGGTTCACCATGCTCGGCGTGCTCGGCGGCATGGCCGCGCTCGACCGGTCGTTCGAGGACGCGTTCCGGCTGCTGAGGCCCGGGTTCGAGGTCGAGGCCGAGCAGGAGGCGTGGAAGCGCGACGACCCCACCGGGCTCCGGGTGAACTTCGACGCCGACGACCTCTATCCGGACGTACGGCCCGCCCTCGCGGCGCTGCGCGACCTCGGATACGAGCTGATCATCGCGGGCAACCAGCCTCCGCAGGCGCGCGACGCGCTCGTCGCGATGGACCTGCCCGTCGACGCGATCCACACCTCCGACGGCTGGGGTGTCTCCAAACCGGCCCCGGAGTTCTTCGCCAGGGTCGTCGCGGTGTCGGGCCGCGAGCCCGGCGAGATCCTCTACGTGGGCGACCGGCTGGACAACGACGTCCTGCCCGCCCGAGCGGCGGGCATGCGGACCGCGCTGATCCGCCGGGGGCCCTGGGGGCATCTCCACGCGGAGCGCCCCCGCGCCGCCGAGGCGGACCACGTGGTCGACGACCTGCACGCCCTGGCCGCCGCCCTCGCCCGCTGACCGCCGGGGACGAGACCGAGCCGGCCCCGGGACCTGACCGCATCGCCGAGTCGCGGCTTCGCGGGGCCCCGGGGTCCTCATGTGTCGCGGTGCCCGAGCGGGTGGCGTGCTCCCGGTGCTCAGGTGTCGCGGTACTCGATGTCCGGCTCGATGTGGACGGCGCGCTCCTCGGCCGACAGGTCGCCGTCGTCGGGGCCCACGTCCGAGGCGTACTCCTCGGACGTCTCGTCGGGGCTCAACCCCTCGTCCGGCGCCACCAGGCGGGTATCGTCGCGCGGGGCCCTCTCGCGGTCCGGTGCCTCGCGCCGGAGGCGCTCGTCGAGGGTGTCACGGTGCTCGTCGTCGTGTTCGACGATCTCGTGGTTGAGGCCGAGGTCGTCGGTCCACTCCTCGACCTCGACCGCCTGCTCGTCGCTCAGACCCTCGCGGTCTGGGGGCATTTCACTCATACCGCGGCCCTACCCGTTTTATCGCCTTGAATCCCAGGTCAGGTGTTCGTCCCCTCCCTGGCGGGGCCCGTGACCGGGTGGCTCAGCCGCCGGTGTCCGAGAGGCCGTTCGGCAGGTAGACGGGACGTTGGTTCTCGCGGGCCAGGCGCCCCGCGGCGAGGCGTGGGGCGATCTCCCCCGGCAGGAGGGACATCGCGATGTCCCAGGGGAGGAACGCCGCCTCGTCGAGTTCCTCGGCCTGCAACCGGATATGGGCGGTGTCGTCCAGGACGCCACCGTCGAACATGAAGTGGATCACCGGGCGGGGACGGTCCCTCGCCGGCGGTGTCCACTGGACCACGAGCAGGTCGCCCGCCTTGACGGACACCCCGAGCTCCTCGGCGACCTCGCGCGTCGCGCCGTCGTGGGGCGCCTCGCCCTCCTCGACGATCCCGCCGGGGAAGTTCCAGCCGGGCCGGTAGTTGGGCTTGACCAGCAGGACGCGGTCCTCCGCGTCGGTGAGCAGCATGCAGGCCGAGACGAACACGGTGGGCAGGGACGCGTACCACTCGGCGGGGTCGAGATAAGGCTTGCTCATCCGCGTCACGTTACCTTCGCCGACGGCCGGTCGTGGCCGGAACCCGCCGACGCGCGGCGGTCGTCTGCCGGCCGCCGCGCACCGTATCGCGATCTCAACCGTGGACGGCCACCTCGGGGTCGGAGGTTTCGCGCCGGGCCAGCCAGATCATGATCATCAGGGGGATGAGCAGGCCGAGTGAGCCGAACAGCCGGCTTCCTGTCATCAGCCGGATGAGGAGTTCGTTGCCTACCGTGAGGAGCACCGGGACCGCGGCCAGCAGGATCGTGCGGCGACCGGTCGGGGTGCGGGCGGCGTATCCGGCGGCGACCGCCAGCACGGTCAGGGGCAACATGAGGAAGGCGGTCTCCGCCTCGTAGCTCAGGAAAGGGGTGAGGAAGGGGGGCAGCGTCTGCGCTATGGCCGCGACGGTGAGCAGCGCCGACCAGCCGATTATCGTCCGATGTGGCAAGGTGGGCCGCTGCGGTCGTAACGTGACAAGAAGCGCGGTCAGTGCGATGGGGGCGAGATAGAGGATGACGGGCAGCGGCTGGCCGGAGTCGAACATATAGGTGCCCGGGTTGTCGGTACCCGAGGCGAATGAGAACACCTGTGTCGGTAGATACCAGGCGATGTAGGCGGTGCCCCACAACCAGGCACTCCCCGCGGCGAGCCAGCGTGGCGCGCGCAGGATCAGCGCGATGACCATCGGCAGGGTGAGGGGGATGATGGCCGAGATGTCCCCGCGGTGTCCGTGCGCGACCCCGATGAGCCGTAGGGCCATGAGGTCGCAGGCCAGGACCAGGGCCGAGACCAGCCCGGCCAGGGCGAACGCGCTCCGCCAGGACGAGGCCGACTCCGGGCCGAAGGCGTTTCGCAGGTGGATCCGTGCCGCGCCCCGGATCAGGTCGGCCGAGTCCGCGAGGCGCGGACGTCGGCGGCCGGGCTCGGTTCGGGTCAGCAGGACGCCGAGCATCTCCTCCTCGTGCGTCGCGCGATGTGTGCGCGGATACCACCGCAGCAACCGCCGGTAGCGCGCTTCAAGTTCGCTCATGACAGTCCCCAAGCGGTGCTGAAGCCCTGGCGCAGGCGGCGGACGGCGGTGGTGGCGTGCCGGGCGAGGCGGTCGGCCTCGGCGGAGAGGCGAAGGGCGCCTTCGCCGGTGAGGCGGTAGTAGCGCCGGACGCGGCCGTTGACGATCTCCTCGCGATCGGACTCGATCAGGCCTTCGGCGCGTAGCCGATCGAGGGCGGCGTAGAGCGTCCCGGCGCGCAGCACGACCCTGCCGCCGGAGATCTCCTCGACGTCGGCGATCACGCCGTATCCGTGCTGTGGCCCGGCCGCGAGGGCGGTCAGGATCAGGAACGTCGGCTCCTGCATCTGTCTCATGTCATCAGCATATATCGATGATCTGTGTATTGTGGCAAACCTGCCCACCTGTTCGATGCGGCCTGCCATCGCCTGTCCCGGGCCGGGGTCGCCGAGCCGCGACCGGTCGTCCGCCTCGGGACAGGCGGGTCCGCCCGCGCCCGGGCGTTCGCTCAGCCGAGTTTCTTGACCAAGATCTCGAATTCCAGGTCGTCCCTGGTCGGCAGGCCGAAGCTCTCGTCGCCGTAGGGGAAGGGGGCCGTCTCGCCGGTGCGGGAGTAGCCGCGGCGTACGTACCAGGCCAGGAGCTCCTCGCGGACCGAGATCACAGTCATGCGCATCTCGCTCGCGTTCCAGGTCTCGCGGGCGAAGCGCTCGGCCTCGGCGAGGAGCGCCTTGCCGAAGCCGCCGTTCTGCAGGGTGGGGCGTACGGCGAACATCCCGAAATATGCGTATTCGCCGCGGTGCTCCACCTGGCAGCAGGCGACGAGTTCGCCGTCCACCTCCATGAGGATCATGTGGTTCTCCGGCTTCTCCAGCTCGGCGGTCACGCTCTCGACGTCCGTCCGCCTCCCGTCCAGCAGATCCGCCTCGGTCGTCCACCCGGCCCGGCTCGACTCCCCCCGGTAGGCGGAGTGGACCAGGCGCACCAGGGCGGGCACGTCCGCGACGGTGGCCGCGCGGAAGACCGGCCGTGTGGTCCGGGAGGGGGTGTTCATCCGAGGAATCCTTTCTGCGCAGGAGAACCCCGCCTTCCGGCGTGAAAGGGAAGGCGGGGGTGATCGTCTGGACAGGCGGTGACACGTGCGGTCATCGAGTCGCCCGATCCTGCGCATCATAGTCAAACGGGCTGCTCAGCTCACTTGGCCGCCTGGAAGGCGCGGCCCGCGGGGGTGGCGACGCCGTTGCTCAGGAACAGGCCGCTGTTCGGCTCCTTGTCCGAGGAGGGCAGGCCGAACCAGGCGTAGCGCTGCACGTACGGCAGGGAGGCCAGCATCGCGGTGGACGCGGTGACGAAGGCGGCCTGCTGGGCGTCGGTGGGGAAGCGGACACCGTTCGAGAAGTCGATCAGGGCGTACTCGGTGAGCCAGATCGGCTTGCGGTAGCGCTCGTACACGGTCTGGAGGTACGACCTGAGCTGGCCGACCGCCGCCTCGGTGCGGAAGTCCCCGCCGTACCAGTGCAGCGTGACGAAGTCGACGCGGTAGTTCCGCTGGGCCGCCCCGGACATGAAGCGGTCCAGCCAGCCGCCCGCCCGGTCACCGCCGTAGGCGACGGCGGGACTGCCGATCTTCTGGCCCGTCGCGGTGAGCCTCGGCCACAGCGACAGCGCCTTCTCCACGGTCATGTTGGACTGTTCGGCCATGTCCGGCTCGTTGAAACCGAGCAGATAGGGGCCGGCGTTCTTCGCCTGGGCGAGATTCTGGTCGGTGACGCTGTCGGCTCCCCAGATCATCGGGACGAACTCGGCCGACTTCGGAGTCGTGACACCGTTGTGGTTCGTGGACCACGTGTAGTACCAGCTCGCACCGGAGGCCGCGAGGGCCGCGCTGACACCGGGCGCCTGCCACACACCCACACCCTTCTTGGCGGAGGTTCCCACGGGAACCTCGGGGACCGGTGTGGTCGGGGTCCTGCTGGGGGCGGGACTCGGCGTCGGTGTGACGGTCGGGGGGCGACTCGGGCTTGGACTCGGCGTCGGCGCGGTCGGGGTGACGCCCGGTACGGGGGTGGCCGAGCCCTTGCCGAAGACCTGGAACTCCCAGAGCGAGACACCGTACCGGCCGGCCCGCTGGGTGGCGTGAAGCCGCACGTACCGGCCGGTGGCCGAGACGTTGATGGTCTGCACGCCGCCCTTGCCCGCGGCCGTGCGGTGGATCGTCTTCCACCGGCCGTCGCCGTTGGACGTCTGGATCCGGAACGCGGTGGCGTAGGCGTGTTCCCAGTTCAGCACGATCTTGCTGATCGCGGTGGGCCTGCCCAGGTCCACCCGCAGCCACTGGGGGTCGCTGAACGCGCTGGACCAGCGGGTGTCGCTCCTGCCGTCGACCGCGGCCGCGGCGGACAGGTCGCCTCGCTCGACCGAGGAGGCGACGGCACTCCGGCCCTGCGACACGGGGGTTTCGGCCGCGCCGGCCGGGAGGGCGCCGTTCACCATCGAGGCGCCCAGGACGGCCACCAGCACGCTCGCGAGCGCGGCGCGGCGTACCCGGCGACCTGTTGCGCGAACCGCTGCGGTACCGCGCGGAACAGTCTCACTCATGTGGATGAGGTCCTTCGTACGAGGGAGTGGGGATCGGATGCTGTCGGTGTACTGGAGGCGTGACGGTCGGGCCGGGTCGCGGATCTCCTGGCCGGACGTGTTCGCTCCCGTACAGGAGACCGGCGGGCGGACCGGGGACAACGGAAACGTGGTGGTCGATCTGGGATACTCCGCGAGTGCGACGTTCGTCCCGCAGCACTCTCCGGTTGATCGCCGACATCGCCGTCTCGCTCGTCGTCGGGCTTTATCTCGTCGCCCTGGTGATGGACGAGGCGGTGGCGCGCCCGGGACCGCTGACGGTCCTCGGGATGATCGCGGGCGCGGCGCAGGGCGTGGCGCTGTGGTGGCGGCGTTCCCATCCGGTGACGGTGATGGCGGTCGCGCTCGCCGGAGGGCTTGTCGTCCACTACCTCGCGCCGCAGGGGCTCTTCCCGTTCGCGGGCCTCTTCGCGATCGGTTCGCTGGCCGCGCTCCGCCCGCCCCGCGTGTCGCTGCCCGCGCTCGCGGCGCTGCTCGCTCTCACCGCGCTGAACTTCCGCACCGCTCCCAGCCAGGACGCGCAGTTCGCGATGGCGTTCCCCGTCCTCGCCTGGGCGCTCGGCGAGGTCGTACGCAACAGGCGTGTGGCGATCGACCAGGAGTCGCGCAGGGCGGTCAGCGAGGAGCAGGCGCGGATCGCCCGCGAGCTGCACGACGTGATCGCGCACAGTGTCTCGGTCATCGTGGTGCAGGCGGCCGCCGCCGACGACGTCTTCGACGAACATCCCGACCAGGCACGCGCCGCGCTGCGCTCGATCGAGGCGGCGGGACGTGAGGCGCTCGGGGAGCTGCGCGGGTTGCTGGCCGTGGTGCGGTCGGCCGAGGATGCCGCTCCGGGATCTCCCCGGCCGGGACTCGACCGGCTCGGGGAACTCGTGGAGCCGTTCCGCGCCGCCGGTCTGCAGGTCGCGGTGCGCCGGGAGGACGTCGGTGCCGACGGCGCGCTGCCGCCGGGGGTCGACCTCGCCGCCTACCGGATCGTTCAGGAGGCGCTCACCAACACGTTGCGCCACGCGGGCGCCGGTCGCGCGGAGGTCACCGTCCGTGCCACCTCGGGGATGCTCGAAGTGGACATTTTCGACGACGGGCACGGTGACGGGAGCGGCGACGGTGTGAACAGCGGTGGTGAGAGCGGCCGAGACGGTGACGGTGCGGACAGCGGTGGCGAGGGGAGCGGCGGAGGCATGGGCGGCGGAGGCGGGAGCGATGGCGGCATGGGAACCGGCGGGAGTGACGGTGGTGGCGGTCACGGGATCGCGGGGATGCGCGAGCGCGCCGTGATGCTGGGCGGCACCCTCGACGCGGGTCCGCGACCCGGAGGCGGATTCCGCGTGCGCGCCCGCCTCCCGTTGGGAGCGCCGCGATGAGCGTGCGGGTGGTCCTCGCCGACGACCAGGCGTTGGTCCGCGGCGGTTTCCGTATGATCCTGGAGGCGAGGGCGGACCTTGAGGTGGTCGGTGAGGCCGGGGACGGCGAAGAGGCCGCGCTTCTGGTCGAGCGGCTGAGGCCCGACGTCGTCCTGATGGACGTGCGGATGCCCGGGGTCGACGGCCTGGAGGCGACCAGGAGGATCGTCGCCTCGGGGAGTCCGGCCCGGGTCATCGTGCTGACCACCTACGACGTCGACGAGTCCGTGTTCGCCGCCCTGCGCGCCGGGGCGAGTGCCTTCCTGCTCAAGGACGTGCGGCCCGCGGAACTGGTGGAGGCGGTCCGCGTGGTCGCGCGCGGCGACGCGCTGCTCGCGCCGTCGGTCACCCGCAGGTTGCTCGACCGGTTCGTCACCGTTCTGCCTGATCCCGGTGCCACGCCGCCCGACCTCGGCTCGCTGACCGGGCGGGAGGTCGAGGTGCTGCGGCTGGTCGCGCTCGCGCTGTCCAACTCCGAGATCGCCGAGCGACTCGTGCTCACCGAGGCGACGGTCAAGACGCACGTCTCCTCGATGCTGCGCAAGCTCGGTCTGCGCGACCGGGTCCAGGCCGTCGTCCTCGCCTACGACGTGGGACTCGTGCGCCCGCGCTCCCTTTGAGATCCTCCTCGGCCGGAATCCGTCCGAGGGGGGAGAGGTACGGCCCGGCTCCGTCCTGGGAGGGGGGTGAAGGCCACTCCCGCGTTCGATGTGCTTGGAGGGCGTCCGGACCTAGCGTCGCCGTCATGACCGGAAATCTTCCCGACGACCGACGACACGCGATCCAGAAGGACCGAACGGCTCGGATCTCCGAGCCCTCCAAGACCTCTGAGGCGGCCCCGACTGTTGAGCCGGTCCCGACACCTCGGACGCCTCAGGCGGCTGAGGCGGACCAAGCAGCCAGGATGGCGCGGCCGGCTCAGGCGGCCCCCGGCGGGCGTCCGGGGCCGTTGCGCCGGGTCGCGCCCGCACTCGGGCTCTTCCTCCTCTCCCCGCTGGTCGCCGAGTACCTTCTCGGCAACGTTCCCCCGTCCGAGATCTGGGGCCTGGTCGTCCTCGCGCCGATGTACGGTGGTGGCGCGATCATCATCCGCGAAGTCGCGCGCCGCGCCGGGCGCGGCTGGCCGACGATCATCCTGCTCGGGTGCGCGTACGGCGTGCTGGAGGCGACCCTGATCGACCAGACCCTCTTCAATCCCGCCCCGCTGTTCGAGGGGGACGTCTCCCGCACCTCCACCCTCATCCCGGCGCTGGGGTTCAGCGCGGTCAACGCCGTGGGATTCACCGCGGGACACGCCGTCTGGAGCATCGGCGTCCCGATCGTCGTCGTCGAGACCCTGGTGCCCCGCCGCGCCACGACTCCCTGGCTGGGTATACCCGGCCTCATCGTCACCTGCGTCGTGTTCGGCCTCGGTTCCCTCGTGCTCTTCGGCGGCATCCGCGACGACAGTGGATTCATGGCCTCGCCGCCGCAGAGGATCGGCGCCGCCGCCGTGGTCGTGCTCCTGGTCGTCGCCGCGTTCCTCGTCGGACGGCGCTCCCGGCCGGCGAAGGGTGGGCGGTCGCCGAAACCCTGGCTGGTGGGTACGGCGGGATTCGTCGCGTCCGCGGCGTTCGTCGTCCGTCCCGAGGACTGGTGGGGGACCGCCGCGGGCATCGCGCTGATCGCCGTGACGGCGGTCGTGGTCGGCCGGTGGTCGCGAGGTGACGGCTGGGACGTCAGGCACCGGCTCGCGCTGGCGGGGGGCGCGCTGCTGACCCAGGCGTTCCTCGGTTTCCTGCTGCTGTTCCTTCACGGCACCGCGACCACCGCCAACCTGATCGGCCAGACGGTCCTCGTCCTCGGCGCGCTCGCTCTCTTCCTCGTGGCCCGCCGTAGCGCGCGGAGAGCGGGCACGGGAGGGTGAGGAACCCGCCTACGGGTCGGTTCCGGCCCCGTGGGGATCCACGCCCCGCGCGTTCTCCGTCACGTGAAGTTATCGTCGATAACGGAACGTGGGGAATCGGGGGATGACGTGGGGAGGCGGGGGATGCGACACACGCGTGCGGCGGTGATGCGGGCGGCGCTGCGGCTGCTCGACGAGGTCGGGCTGGACGGCCTGACCACGCGAGGGCTCGCGCAGGAGCTCGACGTACGCTCACCGGCCCTGTACCGACACTTCGGCAGCAAGCGGGAACTCCTCGACCACATGGCCGCGACCATGATCGAGGACGCGTTCGCGCACCTGGCCCGCCCGGGACCGGGCCAGGACTGGGCCGACTGGCTCGCCGAGCGGGGGCGGGCGCTGCGCCGGAGCCTGCTCACCTATCGCGACGGCGCGCGGCTGCACGTCGGTGCCCGGCCGGTCGGGAACCAGGTCGTGATCTCCGACTCGGTGGTCGAGGTGCTGGGCGAGGCGGGGTTTCCTCCCGAGGAGGCCCGGCGGGTGATTCTCGTCATCGGCCGCTACATCGTCGGGTGGGTGGTCGAGGAGCAGGCGAGCGCCGGTCGTCCTGTAGAGGGGGAGTCGCGCGAGGCGGCCGACGCCGACTTCGAGTACGGGCTGAACGCGATCCTGGCGGGTCTGCGCGCGAGCCTGGACGGTGTTCGCGCGAGCCCGGACGGGGAGATCCGCTGAGGGGCGTCCCCGTCCGGGCTCGCGTGGCACCGAGCGTGGACGGCGAGACCCGCCGAGGCGGGCGACTCCCTGTCCGGGCTCGTGCGACGCCGAGCGGTCACCTGGCGCGGCCAGGCCGTCGCCGTACGGGGACGCGATCCGTAGTCCTTTCAGGCGGGAGTTTCTCGGCTCTCTCCGAGCCAGACGAGATCGGAGTGGAGCCGGTACGCGGCGCTGTCGGCGCTCCGCCAGCTGCCGAACCCCCGAGCGGTCACCCCGACGGTGGCCACCTCTCCGCCCGGCAGCGCCAGCCCGTACGCCACCACCTCGGGGACGTCCTCGCCGAACTCCTGGACCAGGGCGAACACCCGAGGCAGACCACCGGCCAACGCCCTCACGTCCTCCCTGGTGGTGCCGATCTTCCCGGGAAAGGTGTCTCCCGTGCTTCCGTTTGCCGCCTTCTGAGAGCCTGTGCCGTGGTAGACAGTCGGGTGGTTGGAACCGTCGAAGTGCTCCATCTTGAGTGTTTCCTTTCCGGTCCGGCCGTCGGGGCCGGGGCGGGCCTGCCGTCCAAGCGAAGCCCGTCTCGGTCCCTTTTTCTTGGACTCTGTGCGACTCCGTGGCGATTTCTCGGTCGCCCTCTTGCGATCTCTTATACCTGCTGTCACCGAGTCGCTACTTTGGGTATGCTGACACACGGTAACGATGGTTCACAAGCTGTGTAGTCCAAGTGGCGAAATCTTGAACTGTGCAGCACAGTCCGAAGGGGGCTGGGTATGGCTGCTCCGAAGTGGGTGACACTCCGAGCGCAGTGGCTCGGTCAGCAGCTCCGCGATCTTCGTGAGGCCAACGGCATATTGCTCAAGGACGCGGCCGAATATCTGCAGCGTGACCCATCTACTGCGGGCCGCTTCGAATCCGGTGAGTACCCGATCCGCAGGCCCGACTTGCTTGCCCTGCTCGATCTCTATGGTGTTGCCGACGGTCGTCGGCGCGAAAGCCTGATGAAACTGAGTCAAGAGGTATGGCAGAAAGGATGGTGGGATGGCTATGCGGGAGAGGTTGCGGGTGAATTTGTTGACTATGTGTGGTTGGAGTCCCGGGCGCGGGAGATCCGCGCGTTCGACAACACCTTGCTGCTCGGTTTGTTTCAGACGGAGGAGTATGCGCGAGCGGTGATCGCGGCGGCCGAGTTCGGTGCGGAGGAGCGGCAGGTCGACCGATGGGTTGAACTGCGTATGACTCGTCAGAGGATTCTTGAGAGTGACGACCCACCCCGGTTGTCGACGATCATCGATGAGGGGGTGCTGCGCCGCGAGGTCGGTGGTTCCGGGTGTCTGGCGGCGCAGCTGCAGCGTTTGGCTGAATATGCCCTGAATCCGAATATTGAGATTCGGATACTCCCGTTCAAGGCCGGCGCGCATGCCAGTCCCACAGGCGCATTCCGCATACTGGGGATGAAGGATCCTTACCCTGAGGTCGCCTATGCAGAGACTCCGAAGGGTGCTATCTATGTGGAATCACCCGATAGTCAGCACTTCATCCTTGCATACGATAAATTGCAGAAGCTTGCCCTCGGATCCGAAGAGTCGGCCGAGCTTATCTCCGCGATGGCGAAAGAGATGCGGTGAACGCGATGGAAGGGCATGGCGCGCTCAATCCCGGTGAACGGGCCGGTATTGCCTGGCGTATCAGTACGAGAAGCGAGAACGGTGGCGGGAGCTGCGTTGAGGTTGGTCCGTTGGGTGACGGTAGTGGGCGGGTCGCGGTGCGGCATAGTCATCGGCCTGATGGCGAGGTGATCGTCTATAGCCGTGCGGAGTGGGAGGCGTTCGTCGGTGGCGTCAAGGACGGGGAGTTCGACTTCTCCGTCACATGAGACATCGCCGTGGTGCGGGCGACGTCACGGGTGCCGAGCGTGTCGGGAGAAGGCCCGAGGTTAAGGCGATCCCGCGTTCGTGCCGAGCGGAGGGCGTTCTCCGGCGACGGGATTCGACGAGCGCGGACCCATGATTTGCTTACCCCCATGGACGACTCGCAGATCGCTCTTTATCTGGACAGATTAGGTGTGACCCGGCCCGTGGAGCCGGGCGTCGAGAGCCTGCGGACCCTGCAACTCGCGCACCTCAGGGCGGTGCCGTTCGAGAACCTGAGCATTCATCTCGGTGAGCCGATCTCGCTCGACCTCGACGCCCTGTACGACAAGATCGTCGTCCGCCGTCGCGGTGGCTTCTGTTACGAGCTGAACGGATTGCTCGCCGAGTTGCTGACCGCGCTCGGCTACCGCGTGACGCTGCTCGCCGCCCGTGTCTTCGGCGGTGGTGGCGTGCCGGGGCCGCTCTTCGACCACCTCGCGCTGCGCGTCGATCTCGACGAGCCGTGGCTGGTCGACGTCGGATTCGGCGACTTCTCCGACGAGCCGCTGCGGCTCGACGGGCGCGCGGAGCAGAAGAACGGCGGTGGCACTTTCCTGGTCGGGCTCGCCCCCGGCGACCACGGCGACCTCGACGTCACGCACAACGGCGACCCGGGTTACCGGTTGACCGCCCGGCCCTACGAGCTGGCGGACTTCGTCCCGATGTGCTGGTGGCAGCAGACCTCTCCGAAGTCGCACTTCACCAAGGCGCCGGTCTGCTCGATGCGCACGGCCGAGGGCCGGATCACGCTCCGCGACCGCAAGCTGATCCACACCGTGGACGGCGAGCGCACGGAACGCGACCTGGACGAGAACGAACTTCTCCCCGCCTACCGCGACCACTTCGGAATCACCCTCGACCGGATCCCGTCCGCCAAGGCGTGACCTTCCGCTCCCGGTCTGGCCGGTGACGAGCGGGGAAGGGGTGTCAGGCGGTCTGGCGGTCCTCGTTCCTGCTCGTGCGGATCTGCTGGATCCGCTGCTTGCTCAGTCCCAGCAGCTCCCCGATGTCGGGGTCGGACAGGCCGAGCCCGGCCAGTTGGTCGACACGGGCCCTGGCCGTCCTGGTGTAGTCGTCGGCGATCGCGGCGGCCCGTCGCTGGAGCTCGGCGAAGTCGTTCAGGTCGTCCTCGGTGAGACCGGGCAGGGTGTAGTGGAACACCGGGGCGGGCGGCTGGTCGCGGTCGGCGAAAAGGAAGGGAAACCCTTCTGCGATGTCGCCGTGCAGCTCTTTCAGGGACCGTGCGGACATGCCGCCCGCCACGCCCTGCACGGTCGCGAGCCACAGCGTGCCGGTTTTCGTGACGTGAACGTCAACGCTGTCCTGGGCGCCCATCAGTCCTCCAGCCAGTCATCACCGAAGAGGAAAGCGAGCCCTCGTTCGAGATCGTCCACAACGTGAGGTGTCTCGCCCGGATACAGCGGGACGATCGCGCGGGCCACGACGCGGCCCTCGGTATCCCACAGCAGCAGGAAGCGTTGCCTTCTGGTCGTCTCGGCCCAGTCGCAACGCAGACCGTGGTCGCGGGCGAGAGCCGTGATGCGGTCGCGGATGGCCGCGTAGTCGTCTCGTTCCACCACACGCGGCAGACTATATCCCTTGCTTACCAGCGACAATGCCCCTTGTCGGCATGTTCGTTATGGTGTGTCGCCCTCTACGGCCGGTCATTCCGGGACAACCGGATCATTTTTTGGTCGCAAGATTCCCGCTGGGGCCGACAGCTTCGATCGATCACGCGAGACCGGAAACGGGTGTGGTGGCCGAGGCGGGAACGACCGGCCTGGCGGGCTCCAGGAGGGCGAACACGGCTCGGGTCAGGCGGAGGTGAGGGAGCGGTCGCGGTTGACGAGGGCGGCGTAGGGGCCGTCGGCGGCGAGGAGTTCGTCGTGGGTGCCGCGTTCGACGACGCGGCCGTGGTCGAGGACCACGATCTGGTCGGCGTCGCGGATCGTCGACAGGCGGTGGGCGATCGTGATGGTGGTCCGGCCCCGCGACAGGGTGTCCAGGGCTTCCTGGACGGCGCGTTCGGTCTGGGTGTCGAGGGAGCTGGTGGCCTCGTCGAGGATGAGCACGGGCGGGTCGCGCAGCAGGGTCCTGGCGATGGCGAGGCGCTGCTTCTCGCCGCCGGAGAAGCGGTAGCCGCGCTCGCCGACCACGGTGTCGTACCCGTCGGGCAGTGCGGCGATGTGGTCGTGGATCCGCGCGGCCCGCGCGGCCGCGACGACCTCCTCGTCGGTGGCGGAGGGGTTGGCGAACCTGAGGTTGTCGGCGATGGAGGAGTGGAACAGGTAGGTCTCCTGCGAGACCACGCCGACCGTCTCGGCGAGCGCCTCGAAGGTGAGGTCGCGCACGTCCACCCCGTCGATCGTGACCCGGCCGCCCGTCACGTCGTACAGGCGGGGCAGCAGGTAGCTCAGCGTGGTCTTGCCGGAGCCGGTCTCGCCGACCACGGCGAGGGTGGTGCCGGCGGGGACGGTGAGGTCGATGTCGGAGAGGGTCGGGGTGTCGCCGTAGGCGAAGTCGACGTGCTCGAAGCGGATCTCGCCGCGTACGGTCTCCGGTGTGCGGGTGCCGGGGTGGATGTCCACCGGCAGGTCCAGATACTCGAAGATCCGGGCGAACAGCGCGAGGGAGCTCTGCACGTCGACGCCGAGCCGCAGCAGCGACACGGCGGGCCGGAACAGGTTCATCTGCAGCGTGGTGAAGGCGACGACGGTGCCGATGGAGACGACCGAGGTGAGCCCGGTGGCCCAGTAGATCACCGCGGGCATCGCCGCCATGATGATCTGGATGGTGGACTGCCGCCAGCGCCCGGCCATGCTGGAGCGGACCTCCAGGTCGGCGAGCTCGTCGGAGGCGGCGGAGAACCGCCCGGCGAGCTCGGGGCCGCGGCCCATCGTCCGGCCCAGCAGGATGCCGCTGATCGAGAGCGACTCCTGGACCATCGACGACATGGCGGCCATCTTCCGCTGCCGCTCGGAGGTGATCTTTCTGCGTTCCCTGCCGACCCTGCGGCTGATCGCGACGAAGACGGGGAGCAGCAGCAGCGACACGATGGTGAGCCGCCAGTCCAGCACGAGCATCGCGATGATCGTCGCCACCACGGTGGTGAGGTTGGAGACCATCGAGGCCGCGGTGGAGGTGACCACCAGCTGCATGCCGCCGATGTCGCCGGCGATGCGCGACTGCACCTCGCCGGTCCTGGTGCGGGTGAAGAAGGCCATGGACATGCGCTGCAGGTGGCCGTAGACGCTGGTGCGCAGGTCGTGCATGACGCGCTGGCCGACCCCGGTGGAGATCAGCGTCTGGACGACGTCGAGCACGCTGGTGACGACGGCGACCGCGACCATGCCGAGCGCGAGCAGCGTGAGCAGGCCGGTCCTGCCGTGCGGGATCGCGTCGTCGAGCACCGCGCGGAGCATGAACGGCGAGGCGAGCGAGACGAGGGAGGACAGTCCGATGAGGATGCCCACGATGGCGAGGCGGCCCCGGTAGGGGCGGAAGAGGGCGATGACGCGTCGCAGGGGGGCGCGAGGTTCGTCGTTCACCTCAGGTGTTTCGTGCCGTATGGCACTTTTGGTTTGTTCCTCCACGGAACTCCTTTCTGATGTAGTCTCAAACAGAGGTTAACTCACATTCATTCCCTATGGCACTGGGATAGGTTCGGCGCTGTGGAGACGGAACTGGCCGACCTGGTGCACGGCGTCGGCCGTCGGCTGCGGCAGGGGTACGGTGAGCGGCTCGGGCCGCTCGGCCTGAGCCCCGGTCAGGCGCGGGCGCTTCGGGTCATCGTCGACTCCGAGCCGCCGCTGAAGATGGTGCAGCTCGCCGAGAGGCTGAGGATCGTGCCCCGCTCGGTGACCCCGGTGGTCGACGCGCTGGAGGAGGCCGGGCTGGTCCGTCGCGAGGTCGATCCCGCAAACCGCCGCTCCACCCTGCTCACGGTCACCGGTGAGGGCAGGAAGCGGTACGAGCAGGTGCGCGAGGCGCGCAGGCGGGTGGCCGAGGAGCTGTTCTCCGTGCTCACCCCCGAGCAGCAGGACCGGCTCGGGGAGCTGCTCGGCACGGTCGACGCGCAGTCCGTCTGACCCGGCCGCCACCGGGGGGCGCGGGTGGTGGGCCTCGGTTCTCCTGCGTTTCGGTGGGAGCGGGTGACAACCTTTCAGCTGGTTTTCAGCCGGTCCGGTGAAAGCGGCTGACGGGTTCAGCCGGTCCGGTGGAGGTGGCCGGCCGGTTTCAGCCGGTCCGGTGGAAGCGGGCGACGGCGAGGGCGAGCATGAGCAGGCCCGCGCCGCCGACCAGCAGGAGTTCGAGCGCCATCGGGACGGCCCATCCCGACCAGGACACCCCGGGACCGTACACGGCCATCACCTCGGGCGGGACGGACAGGTGGGCGAAGACGACCTGACGCGCGGGGTCGACCGCGTACGTCAGAGGGTTCAGCAGCGTCACGGTGCTCATCCACCCAGGCAGGTTGGTGAGCGGGAACAGCGCCCCCGACAGGTACATGAGCGGCATGATCGCCATCTGGGCGATCCCCTGGAACGACTCCATGCTCGTCATCCGCGCGGCGACCAGCACGCCGAAGGCCGACATGGTGAAGGCGGTCAGGAACATCACCCCGACCAGCGAGACGATGAGAACCGGGTCGTAGGGTACGCCGACCAGTCCCGCCATGGCCACGATCACCAGGCTCTGCAGCGTCGCGACCAGCGCGCCGCCGAGTATCTTGCCGACCACGATCGCGGTACGGCTCACCGGGGCGACGAGCATCTCCCGCAGGAAGCCGAACTCGCGGTCCCAGACGATCGACGAGGCGGAGAACATCGCCGTCAGGATCACCGTCATCGAGATCACGCCGGGGAACATGAAGGTCTTCAGGTCCACGCCGTCGGGAACCCCCGGCATCAGGGACCCGAATCCCGTGCCGATGATGAAGATCCACATGAATGCCTGGAAGAGCATCGCCGTGACCCGCTTGCCGTCGGTGGCGAAGCGGATCAGCTCCCTGCGGAGCACCACCTTCACCGCGCGCAGGTTGTGGGCGGCGCCGCGCAGCGGGACGCGGGGCGTGGCCGTCTCAGCCGCGACCATGGGCCGGCACCTCCTCGTCGTGGGCCTTCCCGCCCACGGAGCCCACAGAGCCCTCGCCGTCCCTGCCGTCCCCGGTCTCCGCGTGGGTCTTCGTGCCCGCGGTGTCGTCGCCTTCGGCGTTCGTGCCGTCCTCGATCTTCGCGTGGGCCTTCCCGCCCACGGCGCCCTCGCCGTCCCCGGTCTCCGCGTGGGCCTTCGCGCCGACCTGTTCGGGGCCGCCGGTTCTCCCGTTCCCCCCGGTGTCCTCCGCGTCGCGGATGGTCGAGCCTGTGTAGGAGAGGAAGACGTCGTCCAGGGAGGGGCGGGTCATCTGGACGGAGAGGATGGGGACACCCAACTCGGCGAACAGGCGCGGGACGAACTCCTCGCCGCTGGGGACGGAGAAGGTGAGTCCCCCGTCGCGGGCCTCGGCCTCCACCGAGAGGCGTTCCCGCAGCATGACGGTGGCGGCCGGGTCGTCGCCGGTCTGGATGCGGATCCGGTCCCTGCCCACCGTGGCCTTGAGCGCTTCGGGGGTGTCCAGCGCCACGACGGAACCGTGATCGATGATCGCGATGCGGTCGCAGTGCTCGGCCTCCTCCAGGTAGTGCGTCGTCATGAAGATCGTGATCTTCTCCAGGTCGCGGAGCTCGGTGATGTACCCCCAGATGGCCGCGCGGGTCTGCGGGTCGAGCCCGACCGTCGGCTCGTCGAGGAAGAGCACCCGGGGGGAGTGCAGCAGGCCACGGGCGATCTCCAGGCGCCGCCGCATGCCGCCGGAGTAGGTGTGCACCCGGTCGTCGCGGCGCTTCCACAGGCCGACGATGTCCAGGACCCGCCTGATCCGGTCGTCGATGGCGTTCTTGGGCAGGCCGTACAGCTCGGCGTGGAAGCTCAGGTTCTGCGCGCCGGTGAGGTATCCGTCGACGGTCGGTTCCTGGAAGACCAGGCCGATGTCGCGCCTCACCTCGTCGCGCCGCCGCACGATGTCGTGCCCGCCGACGGTCGCGCTGCCCCCGCTGGGCCGGATCAGCGTGCACAACATGTTGATCGTCGTGCTCTTGCCGGCCCCGTTGGGACCCAGCAGGCCGAACACCTCGCCGGGGGCGACGTCGAAGTCGACGCCCCTGACGGCCTCGATCTTTCCGTACTCCTTGCGCAGTCCCCTCACGGACACCGCCGCGCCGTCGTCCACCTCACCGCCCCCCGCGAGGGGAGAAGAACGGCAGGAAGGGGGCAGTGCTCCCAGTGCTCCCAGTGCTCCCAGTTCCCCCGGTGCTTCCGGTGCTTCCGGTGGCCTGCGACATGGCGAGCAGGACGCCCGCGCCACCCGTCGCCAGGTCCATGGAGATCCGGAAACCCCTGGTACCGGTGAACGCGAGGTGCCCCTGGAAGGAGACGGCGTGCTCGCACAGGTCACGCAGCCGCCGGTCCTCCGCCGCGTCACCCCTCATGTCGCCCGTCATGTCGTTCGTCCCGCCGTCGGGTGTGCCGTTCGCGAGCCGGGAGAGTACGGCCACCTGCCCGGCCATGCCGCGGAAGAGGTCGGCCTGCAGCGAGACGCGTGTCCGGCAGGCGCGCAGCAGGCCGGGGAGGCTCGCGCGCACCCGGTCGTCCTCGCGGTGGGCGAGGAGTTCGGCGGCGACGAGGGCGATGCCCGCGCTGCCGACGTCGAGGTAGGGCATCGTGCGCACGCCCGCCTCCTCGACCACGAGCCAGCCGTCCGCGGTCGTCACGCACCGGTCGAGGTCCAGCCCGACGGCTCGGGCGGCGTGGTCGAGGAGGGCGGGGTCGCCGGTCCGCTCGAACAGCCGGACGAGGAAGAGGGCCACTCCGCACCAGCCCCGCATGAGGCCGGCCTCCAGGGGCCGGGTGGGGGCCGGGAGCCCCGGGCCGCGTGCCGTGCCGGGGTCTCCGCGTTCCACCGCGTCGGCCAGCCGGTCGGCGACGGCGAGTGCCGCGGTGAGATGCTCCGGCCTGCCCTGGGTGCCCGCGAGGTGCGCCAGCGCCGCCCCGATGCCGGCGTACCCGGAGAACATCGAGATGTTCGCGCGATCGGGTACCGGCTGCCGGTCGAGCAGCTCGGCCGCCTCCTGTGGGTATCCCAGGTGGTCGAGGGTGTAGGCGATGCCGGCGGTGCCGTCGTAGAAGCCGGGGCGGCGCGGTCTGTCGCGCCGTACGGCGTCGAGCAGCCACCTCTCGTGCTCCGGATGCCTGCCGTGGCCGGTCGCCTCCAGTGCCCACAGCACCCCGGCGGCGCCGTAGGCGAACCCGAGCCCGCCGGACACGAACTGGTGCACGTCGCCGGGGAACAGGCGGTCCTCGCGTTCGGGGGTCGCGGAACTCAGGATTCCCCTGGCCAGGGACTCGCGCACCGCCCGCCAGTCCACGGCGGGGGCGTCAGGACCGGCGGGCCCCACCTCCACCTCCACCGGTTCGGTGGCGGGGGAGTCCGGGAGCCCCCGCGAAGGAGCGAGGTGGGAGAGGATCGTCTCGGCCCAGCCGGCGGGAACCGGGAAGTTGTCGCACATCGTGCGTACGAGCCGGTGGACCCGGTCGGGCCGCAGTGCGGTGATCTTGCTGAACGGCAGGAACATGGCAAGGCGTAACGCGGCGAGGGCGTACAGGTCGCGGGCCACACCGTTGGTGTCCCGGCCGGCGAAACCGGTCGCGGCCAGTCCCGGCCGCCAGTCGGTGTCCGTGGCATCGAACGCCAGTTCGAAATCGACCAGGGCCACCGTCTCGTCGGGCCGGACGATGACGTTGCCCAGGTGCAGGTCGCCGAAGACCACCCCGCGGGCGTGTATCTCGGCGATCAGCGCCTCGACGCGGTCGGTGATCTGCACGGCCCTGCGGGTGTAGGACTCGATGTCCTCGGCCGTGGGCTCGGCCATGACCACCCAGGGATGGGCGGTGCCGCACCACACGTTCAGCGGCTGCCCCTCGACGTACTCCTCGACCAGGAAGCGGTGCCCCGCCACGTCGAGCTCGTCGTACAGGGCGGGGACCCCGGGGATGCCGCGCAGCGCGGTGAGGGCCCAGCTCTCGCGTTCCATCCTCGTCGTCGCGTCGTGATGGTTGGCGTCCACCGCCGCGTGCGGGCGGGCCTCCTTGAGCACGACCTGGCTGCCGTCGGTGCGGCGGGTGGCGAGGTAGACGCCCCCGGCGTTGGAGAAGTGCAGGGCCCGGCGCACCAGGTAGGGGAGCTCTGCGCCCGCACCGTCGCGACGGGAGTCCAGGTGCGGCTGGAGGAAACCGGGCAGTTCCACCCATTTGGGCGGGTCGAAGAACGGCCTGCGCCGGTCGGGCAGCAGGGTGCCGTCGGGGTGACGGATCGCGAAGACGGTCTCGCCGTGCTCGTCCACGCACGTCATCTCGGTGAAACCGCCGTAGCGGACGTACAGCGGGCCGTCGCCCCAGCGCAGGTCGCTGAGGATGTACGGCCCCTGCTCGCCCTTCAGTTCCACCGACAGGTCCGTCAGCACGGCCCGCAACTCCTCCTCGTCGCGCGGGTAGACGGTGACCAGCTTTCCGCTGGAGCCGCGCGGCGAGTACTTGGCGTTGAAGACGAGCAGCATGTTGCGGTCGCGCAGGTGCTTGAAGGGGATGCCGCGCTCGACGCAGTAGTCCCAGGCGGCGGAGCAGAGCCGGTCGGCGTTCTCCAGCGTCGCGGACAGGTGGACCTTCCAGCCCTGCTCGGCGGTGGTCCGGCCCTGCGGGCGCAGGGACACCCAGACCCCGCGCTCCTTGCGCACCCACCCCTCGGGAACGGCCGTGCCCGACACGGTGAACGCGTGCTCCCGGATGAAGCCCACCCCACCCGACCAGCGGGTGGGCTCCTCGAAGAAGAGGGGGTCGGCCAGGGTGTAGATCTGCATCATGTCCTGCACGCGTGGTGCTCCTCGCCCGTGCTCGTCGCTCCCGCGCCGTCCCCGCCGCGCTCGCCGCCACCGTCGCGCTCGCGGTCCCCGTTGCTCTTGCCGTCCGCTTCGCTCTCGCGTTCCCGGTTGCTCCTGTCGTCCGTGTCGCTCTCGCCGTCGGCGGAGAGGGACCCGCGCAGTCGTTCCAGAAGGCCGATCATCGTCGACAGCGGGGGCGCGCCCGCCGCGTCCTGGCGTCCGGTGCTGAGGCTTCTCGTCGCCCGTACCGGTGCCACCACGACGTTGCGCCGTTCGGAGAGGGTCCGCAGATGGCCTTGCAGCGTCGGGTTGTCCAGCGCTCCGGGGGGCAGCGAGGGCGCCAGCGCGATGGGGGCGGAGGTGCACTGCAGGGAGAGCAGCGCGGGGGTGTCGGCGAGCCCGAGCGCGAGCCTGGAGATGAAGTTCACGCACGCCGGATAGACGATCACGCTGTCGCTCCACTCGGTGAGCCGCACGTGCAGCGCGTCCGGCCGCGCCTCCTCGGGCCACCGGTCCCGCACGACCTCCCGGCGGACGAGCACGCTCAACGCCTCCCCGCTCACGAAGCGCTCCGCGCTCGGGGTGAGGACGACCTGCACCTCGAGGTCCCGGTACGCCGTGATCAGCCAGTTCAGCCAGAACGGCAGGTACATCGCGGCGATGGCGCCGGTGCCGATCACGAGCAGGCGCTCGCCGCCGAACTCGGGGGGCCGGCGGTCGGCCGGTGTGCCGGTCACCGCGCGTACTCCTTCGGGCTCGTGGCGGGCTTCGGCCTGGTGACGAGCCACCTGAGGTGGTGGATGAGCGCCCTGATGCCCCTCGGGCGCTCGGCCTCGGGACCCCGGACCAGCCGGGTGAGAACATCCGCGCCCTGCTTTTCCCACATATGCCGATAAATGGCGTAGAAATGCACGTCCCAGAGGCATCCCCGGAAGAACATGTGCTTGGGGAGGGTCGCCTCCTTGGGAATGAGGTCACCGACCCAGCCGATCCGGTCGATACTGGCGTCCGTGGTGACGAAATATACTTTTCTTATGTCTTCCCAGGTGGCGAACGCGTAATTCACCAGAAGCATCATCGCCTCGCCGCCGAGGCCGTATCTGGCCTTGTCGGTGTCGGTGAATATGCCGACCTGGATGTGTCCGGCCGGGTCCATCTCGTGCAGGGTCCCGAATCCGACGGTCTCCCCGCTGTGCCGCAGCCTGATCGCGAAAATCGCGGAGATGTCCTGCTTTTTCAGCTGGTCAACGAATACCTTGAGCGGCGGCATGCTGTGCAGTCCCAGGCCGAGAAGGAGCTCGTAGAGGGCGACCCCGTCCGACGGGTCGGCGATGGTGAGCGCCGTCCGCTGAGTCTCGACATGGGGAATGAGCACGACTGTGTCACCTTGAATTCTTTCGGCGGCGATGGTTTCCGGACCCGATGGTCCCGTGGGGATCGAACCGTCCTGAGCTCGTCGATATCTGGACACTAGGTTTGGCGTTCCCGGGTCGTCAACGTTTCGCTATCCGCGGCTATGAGAAAGCGGCGCGCCCGTGAAATGCGGAATCGTTATCCGGCGTTGTCTCGCCGGCGGGACGGGACAGCCAGCCGAGTTCCTGAGCCCGCAACGCCAGCTGAAACCTGCTGGTCGCGCCCGCCGAGCGCATCAGCCCGTTCACCTCGCGCCTGACCGTCCGCTCCGCGACGCCCAGCCGGGCCGCGATGCCGCCATCGGTCAGTCCCTCGGCCAGGAGGCTCAGCACGGCGCCGCGCCGTTGCCCGGCCCCGGTCTCCTGGGGTGGTGGAACGTGCGCGGTGCCCCACAGATGGCCGAAGATGGCCAGCAGCGTGGAGAGGTGACCGGCCCGCGTCACCAGGGTCACGGACGCCACCTCCCCAGGAGGGGGCCGCAGGCTCAGCAGCGCCACCCGCCGGTCGGCGATCACCGCCGACAGCGGGACCGAGGCCAGCGTCCTGGTCCGGGCGTACGGGGGATCGAAGGAAGGGGCCGCGAGAGGTTCGGTCTCCTCGCCGCCCCCGGCGCGCACGACGCACACCGGGCAATTCCCCTCGACGAGCAGCTCTCCCACCCGGCCGGACAGGAGGCGCCCCAGCGGATCGTCGGAGAGCACCGCCAGGACTTCCCGATACCGGCTCTCGGCCATCCGGGAAAACACTTCACGCAGTTCCTGTGGTGTGATTATCCGATCCTCGCTGCTGTTTGTATCGGCGTGGCGCATGAAAATATAATGTCATGGCTAAAGTCTCGGGACCGTCGTCGTTTCCGACTTATGGAAACGCCGGGCATGGCCGTTTTAGGACAGGCCGTTGCGCATTCCGGGGTTCCATAACTATGTTTCGTCAGCGGAACGGCCGGGATTAACGCCTTTATGGCGCTTTCGCTCGTCATCGTTTTTCGGTGCAGGTGTCACGGTGCAGACTCCGTGAAATCCGTGGAATGCGCGCGGTTCACCCTCCGAAGCCGGCGAGGGCGGCGGTGTGTCAGAGAGGAAGACCCGGCCGGCCCGGGGCCGCCACACGGCCGGTCTGACTTTCGAGCCCTCGAAGGAGGTGTCTTAATGGACCTGTCCAACATTCTTGAGCTGCAGGAGATCGACGTCGCACCCGAGTACGCCGATCTCCCCAGTAGCACCATCAGCAACAGCACCTGCTGATTCCTCCGTGTTCGCGGGGGGCGGTCTCGTGCCTCCCCCCGCGTTCGCGGTCACCGGCACACCCGGTGGACGCGGATCTCGCGGCCGGGCGCCGGGTGCAGGGTGCCCTCCCCGGGGCGGGGCACCACACTCCGTGACGGGCCGCGCGACCGCCGATGAGACGGCAAAACGCGCCGCGATCCTTTCCGATTTTCTCTCGCCTTGTGCCCCGAGAAGGGGCCGTGTTCAATTGGGCCCCATGAGCGACATCATTCTGGCGTGCGAAGGACTGCGTAAACGTTATGGCCAGATGGTCGCGGTCGACGGAGTCGGTTTTTCCATTGCGGAGGGCGAGGTCTACGGCCTGCTCGGTCCGAATGGGGCGGGAAAGACGACGACGATTTCGATGATTGTCGGAGTTGTCGAGCGCGACGAGGGAACGGTTCTCGTCGACGGGCAGCCGCACGACGCGCGGAACACGAAGACGAAAGCGCTGATCGGTTACGTGCCCCAGGAGCTCGCGCTTTACCAGGATCTCACGGCACGTCAGAACCTCTGGTTCTTCGGGCAGCTGTACGGCCTTCGAGGACGCCAGGGCAGGAGCAAGGTGGGCGAGGTGCTTGAGACGATCGGGCTGGCCGACCGCGCCGACGAGGCGGTCTCCGCCTACTCGGGAGGCATGGCCCGCCGCCTCAACATCGGGATCGGGCTGCTGAACCGGCCACGCCTGCTGATCCTGGACGAGCCGACCGCCGGAGTCGACCCGCAGAGCCGCAACTCCATCCTGGAGAGCGTGCGGCGCCTGGCGGGGGAGGGGGTGGCCGTGCTCTACACCACCCACTACATGGAGGAGGCCGAGCGGCTCTGCGACCGGGTCGGCATCGTCGACGAGGGCCAGATGAAGGCCGAGGGCACCCGCCGCGAGCTGGTGGACATGGTGGGGGAGAACGACCAGGTGGTCCTGCAGGTGGACGGCGACCTCGACCGGGTGAGGCGCGCGCTCGCCGAGCTGCCGCGGGTCCGCAAGGTGAGCGGCGAGGGCCCGCACATCGAGCTGCTCGTCGAGGGGGCGAGGGCGATCCTGCCCCGGCTCTTCGAGGCCGTGGCCGGCCAGGACGCGGCGATCCGGTCCGCGGAGGTGCGCGAACCCGACCTGGAGGCGGTCTTCCTGCACCTCACCGGTAAGGCGCTTCGGGACTGAGTGGGACGGGGCCTACGGTGCGTGGAATGATCATCATCCTGCTGAAGGACCTGCGCCAGCGGGCGAAGGACAGCACCCTGATCGTTTTCGCGATCGTGCTGCCGCTGGGCATGGCGTTCATCCTCAACGCGGTCCTGGGCGGCACGGGCGGCGACTTCACGGCCCGCTACGCGGTGGCCGACGCCGACCGCGCCGCCGGCGGCGGGTTCGTCCAGCAGGTCCTTGAGCCGATGCGCGACTCGGGCATCGTCACCCTGCGGCCGGTGGCGACGGCCGAGGAGGGACGGGCGCTGACGCAGCGCGGCGAGGTGGAGGCCACCTTCGTCATCCCCGCCGGCTTCTCCGCCGACGTGCGGGCGGGACGCGCCGCCACCCTGGAGATCATCGGAAGTGTCGCCGCGCCCGTCGCGGTCCAGGTCGCCCGCGAGGTCGGGCAGGCCTACGCGACCGGGCTGCGCTCGGTCCAGCTGGCCGTGGCCGTGGTCTCCCCCTCGGGGACGGCGCCGGACGCGGAGCGGGCCGCCCGGCTCGCGGAGCGGGCCGGCGCGCTCCCGGTGCCGGTGTCGGTGCGCGAGGACGCCTCCGCCGTACGGCGGCAGCTGGACGTCACCACCTACTACGCCGCCGGCATGGCGATGTTCTTCCTCTTCTTCGCCGTCGTCTTCGGCATCACCAGCGTCTTCGACGAGCGCAGGGCGGGGACGCTGACCAGGATGCTGGCCGCCCCGATCTCCCGGCCGGCGATCGTGCTGGGCAAGCTGCTCAGCGGCGTCCTGGTGGGCATCGTGAGCATGACGATCCTCGTCGTGGTCACCACCCTCGTCATCGGCGCCCGCTGGGGCGATCCGCTCGGCGTGGCCGCGCTGGTGGTCTCCGGCGTGCTCGCCGCCACCGGACTGATGGCCGCGCTCGCCACGTTCGCCCGTACCGCCGAGCAGGCGTCGAACTGGCAGTCGGTGGTGGCGATGGTGCTGGGCATCCTCGGCGGGGTGTTCTTCCCCAGCGCGCAACTCGGCGGGCTCACCGCGCTCGGCTATCTCACGCCGCACAAGTGGTTCATGCAGGGGCTGGCCGACCTGGCCGGCGGAGGGTCGGTGCAGGCCGTGGCGGTCCCGGTCGCGGCACTGCTCGGCTTCGCCGTACTGGGCGGCGCCCTCGCCCTGTCCCGTGTCGGAAGGATGGTGCACGCGTGAAGGCCCTCGCCATAGGGATGGTCAACCTCCGCCGGGTCTTCAGCGACCGCACCAACATCTTCTTCGTGATCGTCGCGCCGTTCCTGATGGTCTTCGTGCTCGGGCAGATGTTCGGCGTCGACCAGCAGCTGAGGCTGGGCGTGGTGAGCGGTTCGGGACCGCTGACGCAGCAGCTGGTCGGGGCGCTGGGCTCCGGCGAGCGCGTCACGGTCGAAAGGATCGGGGACGAGTCCGCGCTGCGCACCGCGGTGGAGCGCGGCGAGCTGCGGGCCGGCGTGGTCGTCCCGGCCGACTACGACGCCCGGATCCGTGAGGGCGGCCAGGTCGAGGTGCGCTACCTGACCCGGCAGCAGGATCCGGGAGCGGCCGAGATCGGCACCTGGGTCCGCTCCGTCGTCCCCCAGCAGGCCGCCCTGCTGCGGGCCGCCCGCTTCGGGCAGCAGGAGGGGGCGGGAAGCTTCGACGAGAGCCTGAGCAGGGCGGGGCAGGCGAGCGTCGCCGAGGTCCAGGTGCGCGTCACCACCACGGGCCGGAGCCTGTTCCCCGAGGGGTTCAACCCCTTCGCCGCCTCGGCTCCGCCGCTGCTGCTGCTGTTCACCTTCCTCACCTCGCTGACCGCCGCGATCGGGCTCGTCGAGACCCGGCTGCTCGGAGTGGCGCGCCGGATGTACGCGACCCCGATCTCGGCCCGCGCCATCGTCGCCGGAGAGGCGCTCGGCCGGATGGTCATCGCGCTGACGCAGGCGCTGCTGATCATGCTCGGCTCCGCGCTGATCTTCGGGGTCGACTGGGGCGACCCGCCGGCGGCGGCGGCGCTCGTCGTCGTCTTCTCCCTGGTCGGGAGCGGGGCCGCCATGCTCCTGGGGTCGGCGTTCAAGACGCCGGGAGCGGTGATCTCCGTCGCCATGATCCTCGGACTGGGGCTCGCCGCGCTCGGCGGCTCCATGCTGCCCCTGGAGTCGTTCGGCGGCGTGATGCAGGTCGTCGCCCACCTGACTCCGCACGCCTGGGCCTACGAGGCCTTCGCCGAACTGGTCAGGAACGGCGGCACCATCGTCGACATCCTGCCCCAGTTCGGTGTCCTGAGCTGCTACGCGGCCGTCCTGTTCGCCCTCGGCGTCTGGCGCCTGCGCCGTGTCCTCACCCGGTAAAGCCGCGACCATTGGAGATGACATGCGTTTCCTGCCCGATCGGGAGAACATCACTGCCGCGGTCCTCGGCCTGGGATACGTCGGCTCGTGCGTCGCCGCCGTCCTGGCCGACCGCGGCGTGAACGTGATCGGGGTGGACACCGACCCCGTACTCGTCGAGGAGCTCAACGCCGGGCACTGCCGGTTCAGCGAGACCGGGCTGCCCGAGCTCGTGGCCCGCCACGCGGGCACCGGCCGCCTGCGCGTCACCACGAGCTACGAGAGCGTCTCCGAGGCGGACGTCGTCATCGTCGCGGTCGGCACACCCACCGGTGAGCGCGGGGTGATGAAGGAGAGCCAGCTGCGCGGCGCCTGCGAGGAACTGGGCCGGCACATCAGGCCGGGCCAGCTCCTGGTGTTCAAGAGCACCGTCCCGCCGGGGGTGACCCGCTCGCTCGCCCTGCCGCTGCTGGAGCGCGGTGGCCTGGTCTGCGGTGCGGACTTCGGCCTCGCCTTCTGCCCGGAACGCCTCTCCGAGGGGACCGCGCTGCGCGAGCTGCTCAGCTTCCCCATCATCGTCGGCGGGTGGTGCGCCGACAGCACCCAGGCGGCGGTGACGTTCTGGCGCCGGGCCGTCGGGGTGGAGGTGATCCCGGTGGCCTCCCTGGAGGCGGCCGAGATGGTCAAGCTCGCCGACAACTGGTGGATCGACCACAACATCGCCCTGGCCAACGAGCTCGCCCGGCTCTGCGCCGCGCTGGAGGTCGACGTCCTCGACATCATCTCCGCGGCGAACTCGATCCCCAAGGGCAACGGCAACGTCAACATCCTGCTGCCGAGCGTGGGAGTGGGCGGCTCCTGCCTGACCAAGGACCCCTGGATGGTCTGGCGAGCCGCCAGGCAGCGCGGCATCGACCTGCTGACCATCCCGGCCGCCCGCGAGGTCAACGACTCCATGCCGCACTACACCAGCGACCTCATCGTGCAGGAGCTGGCCAAGCTCGGCAGGTCGCCGGTGGGCGCGAAGGTGGCGGTCCTCGGGCTCGCCTTCAAGAACAACACCGGCGACCTGCGCGAGACACCGGTCAGACCGGTCGTCGAGGAACTACGCAAAGCGGGCGCGGAGGTGAGCCTGTACGACCCGCTGGTCGACGGCGACGAGGCGGAGAAGCTCTTCGGGCTGCCGAGGGCCTCCTCGCTGGAGGAGGCCGTGCGCGGAGCCGACTGCCTGGCGGTGCTCGCCTGGCACCGGGAGTTCGAGGACATCGACCTCGCCGCGCTCCGCGAGCGGGTCGCCCCCTCGTGCGCGGTGGTCGACGGCCGCGCCTACTATCCGCGCGAGACCATAGAGCTGCTGCGCGAGGCCGGGTTCGCCTACCGCGGGATCGGGAGGTAGGGGCCGTGGCGAACGTGGTGGTCACCGGCGGTCTCGGTTTCCTCGGCGGTCATCTCGCCGACGCGCTCTCCCGGCGCGGGGACGAGGTGACGGTCTTCGACGCGGTCTTCGACGGTGGGCCGCCCCCGCCCGGCCGCGACGGCGGCGCCCCCCGCCACGTCGGCGGCGACATCAGGGACGCGGAGGCGCTCGCGGGCGCGATCACCGGCGACGTGGACACCGTCTACCACCTCGCCGCCGTGGTCGGCGTCGACCGCTACATCGACCGGCCGCTCGACGTCATCGACATCAACCTGTCGGGGACGAAGAACGTCCTGGAACTCGCCGAGAAGGCCGGTGCCCGGGTCGTCCTGGCCAGCACCAGCGAGGTGTTCGGCAAGAACCCGGCCGTCCCGTGGGCCGAGGACGACGACCGCGTCCTCGGCAGCACCGCCACCGACAGGTGGAGTTACTCCTCCAGCAAGGCGCTGGCCGAGCACCTGACGTTCGCCTACATGCGCCAGCGCGGGCTCGACGCCACCATCGTGCGCTACTTCAACGTCTACGGACCCGGCCAGCGGCCGGGCTTCGTGGTCAGCCGCAGCGTCCACCGCGCCCTGCGCGGCCTGCCGCCGATCCTGTACGACGGCGGCGGGCAGACGCGCTGTTTCACCTTCGTCGACGACGCGATCGAGGCCACGATCGAGGCGGGCACCGCCGCCGCGGCGCTGGGGGAGTGCTTCAACATCGGCAGTTCCGTCGAGACGACCATCCGCGCGGTGATCGAGCTCGTGGTCGAGCTGACGGGCGGGGACGAGGCGGTCCCCGTCGACCCGCGCGACGGCTTCGGCGACGCCTACCAGGACCTGTCGCGGCGCGTTCCCGACACCTCCAAGGCGCTCGCCGTGCTCGGGTGGCGCAGCACCACCACCCTGCGGGACGGCCTGGCCAGGACGATCGACTGGGCGCGGGCCAACCCCTGGTGGCTGGAGCAGCCCGACAGCGGTTCCGGCTGACCGGCGGCCTGCCTCCGCTCAGAGGCAGGCCGCGCGGGTCGCGGCGACGACCGCGTCCACCGCCCGGTCGTCGAGGTGCGGGCCGATCGGCAGGCTCAGCACCTCGTCGGCGAGCCGCTCGGCCAGCGGCAGCGATCCGGGCGCGTACCCCTCGCGGGCGTAGGCGGGGGAGCGGTGCACCGCGATCGGGTAGTGCACGAGCGTGCCGATCCCGGCGGCGGCGAGCCGCTCCTGAAGCTCCCGCCGGCGGGCGGTGCGCACCACGAACAGGTGCCAGACCGGCTCGGCCCACGGGGCCGGCACGGGCAGCAGCAGGTCGCCCACGCCCTTGAGCTCGTCCAGGTAGCGCGCGGCCACGGCACGGCGGCGATCGTTCCACTCGTCCAGCCACGCCAGCTTGACCCGCAGCGTGGCGGCCTGCATCTCGTCCAGCCGGGAGTTGGCGGCCACGACCTCGTGCCGGTACTTCTCGCGGGCCCCGACGTTGCGCAGCAGCCGCACCCGCGCCGCCAGCTCCGCGTCCCCCGTCACGACGGCGCCGCCGTCGCCGAGGGCGCCGAGGTTCTTGCCGGGATAGAAGCTGAACGCGGCGGTGGCGCCCGACCCCACCCGGCGGCCGTGCTCGCGGGCGCCGTGGGCCTGTGCCGCGTCCTCCAGGACGCGCAGGCCGTGCCTGGCCGCTATCTCCTCGACGGCGCCCAGGTCGGCGGGGTGGCCGTACAGGTGCACCGGCATGATCACCTTGGTGCGGGGGGTGACCGCCTCCTCGATCCGCGCGGGGTCCAGGGTGCAGGTGCGCTCGTCCGGCTCCACCGGCACCGGCCGCGCGCCGACCCTGGAGATCGCCACCCAGCTCGCGATGAACGTGTGGGACGCGACGATCACCTCGTCGCCCCGGCCCACGCCCATCGCGCGCAGGGACAGCTCCAGCGCGTCGCAGCCGCTGCCCACCGCCACGCAGTGCGCGTTGCCGCAGTAGGCCGCGAACTCCGCCTCGAACGCCTCCACCTCGGGACCCATGAGATACCAGCCCGAGCTCAGCACCCGCTGGAGCGCCGCGTCGAGGTCGTCCCGCAACTCCTCGTACGGGGCCCGCAGGTCGAGGAAGGGGACCTTCACGCCCCGCTCCGCGCGTCTCGCAGGAACTCGTCGTAGTCGCGGTAGTAGTCGCCCTCGTCGTAGGGCTCGGAGACCAGCCACAGACCGACCGTCCCCGGTGCGAAGTCGACCATGTCCCGCCAGACCATCGGGGTCATGTAGAGCCCCAGCCGGGGGTGGTCGAGCACGAACGTGCGCCGGTTGAAGCCGTCGTCCACCTTCACCTCGAAGCGGCCGTGCACGGCTATGATCAGCTGCCGCAGGCGGCGGTGGCCGTGCCCGCCGCGCCGGGTGCCCGGCGGCATGTCGAACATGTAGTAGGCCCGCTTGACGTCGAAGTCGATCTCCTTGCCGGACTCGACCACGCACAGACTGCCCCGAGGGTCGACGATCTCCGGAAGCTCGACGAGGCGGCATGGCTCGACCCTGCCGACCGCGAGGTCCTCGCCGCCGTTCACCGAAGAACTCATCGAGCCTCCACCCTCCCTCGGACGAGGGGTCGTTCCGCCCCGTCCCGTCTCGCCAGCGGGACAAACGCTATTTTTCGAGAACCTGGCGGTCAAGTGATTCTCGGCGCCTTGGAAGCCCTCCGGAAGAACGAATGCAATGGACTAACGAGATTTATATAATTACTCTCCGGCGAAGGCCGTGCGATCCAAAGACCGGAGGGTCGGAATATGACCAGCCTCCCCCAGATATCACATTCTCTGCGCCGGGAGAATAACGAATTCAGAGCCCGCCTCACTAAATCGTCCATGGCCAGGGACAGCGCCGTCCTGCCGCTCGCCGAGTTCAGGGAGTGGTTCGCCGAACGCCACCGCACGGAGCGCGCCGAGGTCACCAGGATCCCCTTCGCCGACCTCGACGGCTGGAGCTTCACGCCGGGCAGCGGCAACCTGGTCCACCGCAGCGGACGGTTCTTCTCGGTGGAGGGGCTGCGGGTCAGCACCCGCTCGGACCCGGCGGAGGGCTGGTCGCAGCCGATCATCAACCAGTCCGAGATCGGCATCCTCGGCATCCTCGCCAAGGAGATCGACGGCGTCGTCCACTTCCTCATGCAGGCCAAGATGGAGCCGGGGAACGTCAACTCCGTGCAGCTGTCGCCCACGGTCCAGGCCACGCACAGCAACTACGTGGGCGTGCACCGCGGCGCGGGCGTGCCCTACCTGGAGTACTTCACCCGGCCCCGGCCCGGCAGCGTGCTCGTCGACGTGCTCCAGTCCGAGCACGGCTCCTGGTTCTGGTGCAAACGCAACCGCAACATGGTCGTCGAGGTGACCGAGGACGTCGAGGTCCGCGACGGCTTTCGCTGGCTCACCATCGGCCAGCTGCAGGAACTGCTGCGTGTCGACAACCTCGTCAACATGGACTCCAGGACCGTGCTCGCGTGCGTCCCCTTCGACGGCGCGATCCTCGCCGACGGCGACCGCGAGGATTGCGATGACTTTCTGGGAGCGCTGCGCCGCTCGGTGGTGAGCGGCGGGGCCGCCCTGCACACCACCTCCAGCCTGCTGAGCTGGTTCACCGCGGCGAGAAGCAGCAAGCTCGTCGACCGCTGGTGCGTGAACCTGGAGCAGGTCACCCGCTGGAAGCGGTCCCGCGACGAGATCGCCCACGAGGAGGGAAAGTACTTCACGGTCGCCGCGGTCGCGGTGAGCGGGGCCGGCAGGGAGGTCGGCTCGTGGAGCCAGCCGCTGTTCGTGCCGGTGGGCCAGGGCGTGGTCGCCTTCGTCGTCAAGCGGATCCACGGCGTGCTGCACGTGCTGGTCCACGCCAGGATGGAGGGCGGCCTGCCGGACATGGTCGAGCTGGCCGCCACCCTGCAGTGCGCGCCCGAGAGCTACGAGGGGGTGCCCGCCGACCGGCGCCCGTACTTCATGGACTACGTGCTGAACGCCGACCGCTCCCGGATCCGCTTCGAGTCGCTGCTGTCGGAGGAGGGCGGGCGCTTCATGGGCGCGGTGATCAGATACCTGGTGATCGAGGCCGACGACGACTTCCCCGTCGAGGTGCCCGAGGACTACACCTGGGTCACCGTCGGCCAGCTGTCCGGGCTGCTGCGGCACAGCTACTACCTCAACGTCCAGGCCAGAACGCTCGTCGCCTGCCTGCAGGGACTCTGGGGAGGAGAGCGTTGACGACGACCTCACCCGTGCGCATGGGCGTGCTCTCCTGCGCGGACATCGCCTGGCGGCGCACGCTCCCGGCGATGGCGGAGGCCCCGGCCGTGCTGCCGGTCGCGGTCGCGAGCCGCGACGCGGCCAAGGCCGAGACCTTCGCCCGGCGCTTCGGCTGCGACGCGGTGACCGGGTACGGAAACCTCCTGGAGCGCCCCGACGTGGAGGCGGTCTACATCCCGCTGCCCACCGGGCTGCGCGCCGAGTGGGTCGACCGCGCGCTGCGGGCGGGCAAGCACGTGCTGGCCGAGAAACCGCTGGCCACCAGCCGTGCCGAGGCCGAGAGGCTGCTCGCCCTCGCCGAGGAGCGCGACCTGCTCCTCGTGGAGAACCTCGTCTTCCCGCACCACTCCCAGCACGAGGAGGTGGGCCGGCTGCTCGACGACGGGACGATCGGGCGGCTGCGCTCCTTCACCGGCGACTTCGGCATCCCCCCGCGCGACCCCGGCGACTTCCGCTACCGGCCGGAACTCGGCGGCGGCGCCCTGTTCGAGGTCGGCGTCTACCCGATCCGCGCCGCGCGGCTCTTCCTCGGCGACGACCTCGAGGTCTGCGGCGCGTTCCTGCGCTACGACGCCGCCAGCGGTGTGGACGTCGAGGGAAGCGCGCTGCTGTGCTCGCCCGGGGGCGTCACCGCGCAGATCAGGTTCGGGTTCGAGCACTCCTACCGCAGCTCGTACGCGCTGTGGGGCTCGGAGGGGTCGATCCTGCTGGACCGCGCCTACACCCCTCCGGACTCGATGCGCCCCGTCGTGCGGATCGAGCGGCAGGACCTCGTGCAGGAGCGGACGCTCGCCGCCGACCGCCAGTTCGTCAACATCCTGGAGTCCTTCGCGCGATCCGTGCGGGAGGGCGACGGGCAGGCCGGGCACACGAAGCCGGCCCTCGCCCAGGCCGAGCTCGTCGACGCGATCCGCGAGCGGGCCCGGCGGATAACGATATGAACATGAAAAGCGAGGAAAGTGGCCGCCGGCCGCGTCCCCGTGCCCTGATAAAACGCCCCCGCGCCTCTTTGTCTCGCACGCAGGCGGCGGGCCGCGCTGCGATTTACAGCTGATTCACCCCGTGCCATCCAGAATCGAGGAGCAAAGTATGTCTGCCACGTCGCGGTGCCGTGTCTGCGCCGGATCCCTCGCTGAATTCTTCGACTTCGGGCGCCAGCCGCTCTCCGACGCGTTCGTCCGCCCCGGCGATTTCGCGGACGAATTCTTCGTGCGGCTCGCCGTCGGGATATGCGAGGCGTGCACGATGGTTCAGCTCATGGAGGAGATCCCCCGCGACCGCATGTTCCACGAGGACTACCCGTACGTGTCCTCGGGGTCGGCCGTCATGCGCGCGCACTTCGAGAAGCTGGCCAGGCGGCTGCTCGCCACCGAGCTGACCGGCGAGGACCCGTTCGTGGTCGAACTCGGCTGCAACGACGGGGTGATGCTGAAGGCGATCGCCGACGCCGGGGTGAGGCACCTGGGGGTGGAGCCGTCCGGAGGGGTGGCGGAGATGGCGCACGCCAAGGGCATCCGCGTCCGCAAGGACTTCTTCGAGGAGACGACCGCGAAGGACATCCTCGCCGTCGACGGCAGGGCGGACGTCATCTACGCCGCCAACACCCTGTGCCACATCCCCTACATCGAGTCGATCCTGCGCGGGGTGACCGCGCTGCTCGCCCCGACCGGCGTCTTCGTGTTCGAGGACCCCTACTTCTCCGAGATCGTCGAGCGCACGTCCTTCGACCAGATCTACGACGAGCACTTCTACTTCTTCACCGTCCGCGCGGTCCAGGCGATGGCCGCACGCTTCGACCTGGAGCTCGTCGACGTCGAGAGGCTCCCGGTGCACGGCGGCGAGGTCCGCTACACGCTGGCCCACGCGGGCACCAGGACGCCGACGGCCGCGGTGGCCGAGCTGCTGGCGGACGAGAACAAGCGCAACCTCGCGGCCATGCCCACGCTGAAGGGCTTCGCGCGCAACGTCGAGCGGATCCGCGACGACCTCGTCGCCCTGCTGCGCGACCTGCGCGACGACGGCAAGCGGGTCGTGGGCTACGGCGCGACCGCCAAGAGCGCGACGGTGACCAACTACTGCGGCATCGGCCCGGAGCTGGTCCCGTTCGTCTGCGACACCACCGTCGCCAAGCAGGGCAGACTCACCCCCGGATCGCACATCCCGGTCCGCGAGCCCTCGGCGTTCGCCGAGCCGTACCCCGACTACGCGCTGCTGTTCGCCTGGAACCACGCCGAGGAGATCATGGCCAAGGAGCGCGCCTTCCGTGAGGCGGGCGGCAGGTGGATCCTGTACGTGCCCGAGGTCCACGTCGTCTGATCGCCCGCGCCCGGCCTCAGCCCGCCGTGTCGCGGTGGTGGGCGGTGAGTCTTTCCAGTTCGGGGACGAGTTGGTTGGGGCCGGGGGTGGTGAGGGTTTCCTGGCGGAGTCGTTGGGCG